>DGUD01000065.1:7176-8972 GCA_002393865.1 Treponema sp. UBA4319 | reverse complement strand
TGAGATGTATTTTATCTGAATACGGACGCGGTATTGGAAAATTATGTAAACTGTTTTAAAATGATTTTCTTTTTTATGCTACCAAAGCCAAGGATTCAACATAAAAAATGCGCGGAAGCGGAAAAACGCCCGGGCTGCCATTTGCAAAGCGAAGCGTGCAACCGGCAGTCCGGGTGTTTTCCACTGGGAGCGCATTTTTGTTTTCATGCTGAATCCCTGGGGAATGTGCCGTGGCTGTCGGGAGGATACGCGGCCGTCCCTGTTTTTTAGGGAAACGAGCTTAAAATCATCATTCTGCCGGGCGGCGATTCCTTAGCTAAAAAAAACTAAAAAGCGCCCTTCGCCGTAGACAAACGGGGCGTTATGATTTAAACTTGCAGGAGCGGGTGCGCCGCCTGCCGGAACGGATGCCGTACGGCGGAAGGGGCGCCGGAAAATGAGACCTGTCCGGAAAGCAGCGGGCTTCCTCTCAGGTCTTGCATTTTTCAGGCTGAGGCCTTGCGAAAATGCAGGCTTTAAGGTTGCTGATCCGGAGACAGGGCTTTCCGGGCAGCTCTATTCTGGCAATGGAGTTTTCTGATGAATTACGGTTATTTTGACGATGAGCACAAGGAATATGTCATCACGCGGCCGGACACGCCGCAGTCATGGAGCAACTACCTCGGTTCCACCGAGTACGGCGCTGTCATCACCAACAACGCGGGCGGCTACGGTTTCTACAAGTCCGGGGCGAGGGGGCGCTTCATGCGACTGCGCTTCAACGCGGTGCCGATGGATCAGCCGGGCCGCTACTTCTACCTGCGCGACCGTGATTCCGGCGACTACTGGTCTGCATCGTGGCAGCCGGTAGGCAAACCGCTTGACCAGTACAAGAGCGAATGCCGCCACGGCACCGCGTACACCAAAATCAGCTCCGAATACAGCGGCATCCGCTCCGAGACCACGTACTATGTGCCGCTCGGACAGCTCTTCGAATACTGGCGGCTCAAGCTCACCAATACCGGCAGCAGCCCGCGCCGCCTGAGCGCCTTCAGCTACTGCGAATTCACCAACCAGTGGAGCACTGAGCAGGATCAGGTGAACCTCCAGTACTCGCTGTTCATCACGCAGGGCAGCTACAAGGACAACATGCTCCGCGTCTCCATCCAGGACAACCTTGCCATCCAGAACGCTGACAAGGGCGTCGAAATCAGCGGCGACATCCCCATGATGACGTGGATGGCGCTGGTCGGCGCTCCCGCCGCGGGCTACGATACGAGCCGCGAGGCCTTTATCGGCACCTACGGCAGCTATAAGGAGCCGCAGGCCGTGGTGAACGGCGCGTGCACCGGCAGCAACGCCTACGGCGACTCCGGCTGCGGCTCCCTGCAGGCGGATATCGAGCTTGCCCCCGGCGAGACAAAGGAAATCATGGTGCTTGTCGGCATCGGCGAGGCGCGCACGCTTGGCCGCAAGACCGTGCAGGAATTCGGGAGCATCGGGCGCGCGGACGCGGAATTCACAAAGCTGGTGCAGAACTGGCACTCCAAGCTGGACAGCTTTGTGGCGGAGACGCCGGACGCGGATATCAACCACACGGTGAACATGTGGGGGCTGTATAACTGCCTCATCACCTTTGCGTGGAGCCGTGCCGCCTCCCTCGTGTACAACGGCGAGCGCGACGGCCTCGGTTACCGCGATTCCGTGCAGGATATCCTCGGCGTGTCCGCGGCAATCCCGGAGGAGGCCGAGAAACGCATGGAGCGCATGCTGTCCGGGCAGGTTGCCTGCGGCGGCGCGATTCCCGTTATCCGCGA
>DGUD01000065.1:0-7112 GCA_002393865.1 Treponema sp. UBA4319 | reverse complement strand
TCCGCGTGGATCACAATCCCGGCCACGAGAAGCAGCCCGACGAGGAGGAATTCCGCTCGGACGACTGCCTCTGGTTCTTCAATGCGGTGCCCGCCTACATCGCGGAGTGCGGCGACTTCAGCCTGTACAACAAGGTCATCCCCTATGCCGACCACGGCGAGGCGACCGTCTACGGCCACTTGAAGCAGGCGCTGCTGTTCAACCTTGCGCACATGGGCACGGACGGCATTCCCTGCGGTCTGCTCGCCGACTGGAACGACTGCCTCAAGCTCGGCTACCACGGGGAGTCGCTCTTTGTCGCCTTCCAGCTGCGCCTGGGGCTCACCACGTACTCCGACATCTCGCTACGCCTTGGCAAAAAGGACGAGAGCGACTGGGCGCTCAAGACGCGGGACGAGCTTGACAAGGCAATCCAGAAGAAGTGCTGGGACGGCAAGTGGTGGATCTGGGCTGTCGCCGAGGATGGCACGGTCTACGGCACCAAGACCATGGAGGAAGGGCAGGTCTACTTCAACACGCAGGTGTGGTCTGTGCTTTCCGGCGCCGCCACCCCTGAGCAGGCAAAGCAGTGTATGGAGACCGTCAAGGAGCGCCTTGCCACTCCGTACGGCCTTATGCTCTGCGCGCCGCCTTTCGTGCACACCAGCATCGAGGTAATGCGCGCGGTGGTCTTTAACCCCGGCATCAAGGAGAACGCGGGCATATTCAACCACACGCAGGGCTGGGGCGTCATCGCGGAGGCCATGCTCGGCAACGGCAACCGCGCCTACGAGTATTGCAAGGCGGCGCTCCCCGCCGCATGGAACGACCGCGCGGAAGTCCGCCAGAGCGAGCCGTACGTGCAGGGACAGACGACCTATTCCACGTTCTCCCCGCGGGCGGGCAACACGCGCACGTCATGGCTTTCCGGCGCGGCCACATGGGCGTACTACAGCCTGACGCAGTACATTCTGGGCATCCGCCCGCAGTACGACGGCCTGCTGGTCGATCCCTGCGTCCCCGACAGCTGGGACGGCTTTAAGGTACGCCGCCGCTTCCGCGGAAAAATCATCCACGTGGACGTGCAGAACCCGCAGCATGTGTGCAAGGGCATCACGTCGCTCGTGCTGAACGGCGAGCCGCTGGACGGCTGCGTCATCCCGGCCGACAAGCTGAAGGACGAGAACATCGTCGTGGTGGTGATGGGCAAGGACGCCCGCGCGGTTCCCTGCGAGCGCGTGTAAGCTTGCCGGCCGGAAACGCAGCCCGCTTCCGGCCGGCAGCGCACCCTCCTTGCATACAGAGGTGCGCCGTCCGGGAAGCTACGGGCTTCCGGGCGGTGCTTGCATTTTTTCAGGCTGAAGACCTGCGAAAATGAGTTTCTTGAGCCTGCTGATCCGGAAAACAGCTTCCGGGCAGCTTTTGTGTTGAAAATGACTGAAATTGAACTGAAAGCCCACGTCGATAAGCGGGAGGCGCTCGTGCAGCGGCTTTCCGCTTTTGCTCGTTATGAGGGGCGTGTCGTGCGCGACGACGAATATTTTGCCCCTGCGCGGGGAGACCGCCGTACGCTGCGCATCAGGAGGGAGCGCTTCGAGCCTGGGACTGCGCGGGAAAGCTCTCGCTGCCTTGTCACCTACAAGCGCCGCTCGCTCAGCACCGACGGGCGCGGTACCACCGTCGAGGTGAACGACGAGCGCGAGTGCACGGTCTCAGACCCGGACGCGCTGCTTTCCTTCCTTGCCGATACCGGCTTTGTCTCCGTGCTGCGCAAGCACAAGGACGTGGAGGACTGGTCGCTGGATCTTCCCGCCGGAAGCGTGCTGCCCTGCCCTCTGAGCGCCACGTTCGAGCTCTGCGCGGTGCCGCCGCTCGGTGATTTCCTTGAGATAGAGATTCTTTCCCCCGCGGGAGACGGCGATTCCGTGGCCAAAGTCCGCGCCTCGCTCTCCGGCCTGCTTCTGCGCGCAGGTATTCCCGCCTCCTGCATCGAGGAGCGCAGCTACCGGGAGCTCCTTGAACAAGCTGCGGCAAAGCTGTAGAATGCATGGGGCACGGGGCTGCCGGCGAGGCGGCTCCATGCGCTTCTATTTTTTTTGCGGGGCAGGGTGTCCTGATTCCGCATTTGTTCGGAGGAATGAAATGTTCGATAGGAAAAAGTACAAGGAAATCGCAAAAAAACAGCTGAAGGGCAGGTGGAAGACGCCTGTGCTGGCGACGCTGGTATTCATGCTTGTGTTCGGGGCGGTGGAAGCACCCGAAGTCATCGACTCTCTGAGCCACTCGCAGGCGGTCGTGAATGCCGCGCAGGGAGTGAGCGTGCATATCTCAGAGGAGTCTACCGTTTCCCCGTGGGTTTCCCTGGGAGCTATCCTGCTGGAGGGTGTCTGTTTAATCGCGTATACCTACCTGTTCCTCGTGCTCTCGCATACGAGGGAGCCGCAGCCCTTCTCTGTGTTCATCAGGGGCTTTACCTTGTGGCTCAGGGGCATCCTCGGCTTTTTGTGGATGCTCCTGTGGGTCGTGCTGTGGATGCTGCTCTTCTTTATCCCCGGCTTTGTGAAGGCCTATGCGTATTCGCAGATGTTCTTTATTCTTGCCGAGTGCCCGGATGTGGGCGTGATGAAGGCGCTGCGCATGAGCAAGGCGATGACGAAGGGCTACAAGTGGGATCTCTTTGTGCTTGATTTGAGCTTCCTGGGCTGGGCTTTGCTGGGTGCCTGTACCTGCGGCATCCTCTACCTGTGGCTGCTTCCGTATATAAATATGACGCAGACGAACGCCTACCACGCGCTCAAAGCGCAGGCGATACGGAGCGGCGTCCTGACGGCGGCTGATTTCGGCCGGGTGCAGCCCGCGCTGGAGGATTCCACGGCGGAAAGCGCGGACGCGGCTGCCGCAGCAGCCCCTGCTGCGGATGCGGGCGCATACGGCGCCTCCGCCAGCAGCACGGAATTTACCGATACGCCGCCTGCCCTTGATGATGGCTCTACGCCGGGAGGGAGCTTCTGATGAGCAGCAAGAAACAGCAGCCCGGTCTTATCGTATTCATCTGCTTCCTCGCGCTCGCGCTCATCGTCGCCGGCGCGGGGGTTTTCTCCGCTTTCCGGCAGCAGCATGGCTCCGAGATTGCCGGCGACGGGCAGGAAGTCGCCGCTGAGGAAGAGGACTCTGAGTCTCAGGAAAGCTCAGGGGGCACCGTGCGTCGCCGGAGCAGCAACAGAAAGAACACGCCGCCCAAGAGCGCCGGTTTCTACTTCTTCAATACAAGCAAGAACCTGCCCGTGACGCACCACGGCAGCTACATCGCAAAGCTGTATATCACCGGCACCATCACGGAGTCGGGCGACAGCTACAACCAGAAGTGGCTGCTCGATACCATCGACGAGCTGGAGGACGACGAGGACAACAAAGGCATCATCCTCTTTATCGATTCCCCCGGCGGCGGCGTCTACGAGGCGGACGAGGCCTACCTGCGCCTGATGGAGTACCGCAAGAGCAAGCCCGTCTATGCCTACATGGGTTCCCTTGCGGCGAGCGGCGGCTACTACATCGCCTGCGCGTCAAGCTACGTCATGGCGAACCGCAACACGCTCACTGGCAGCATCGGCGTCATCGCAGGGGAATTCCTTGACCTGACGGGTCTCATGCAGAAGTACGGCGTCAAATCGGAGACCATCCACGCGGGCCGCAACAAGAACATGGGGAACTACAACGAGCCCGTGACGGACGAACAGCGGCAGATTATGCAGTCGGTGGCGGACGAATGCTACGAGCAGTTCACCGGCATCGTGGCGGAGAGCCGCTCCATGAGCAGGGCCGCCGTGGAGGAGCTTGCCGACGGGCGCATCTACACCGCCCAGCAGGCAAAGCGGAACGGGCTGATCGACGCAATCGGGACATGGGACGAGCTTGTTCGCCTCATGGAGGAGAAGGAATTCGGCGGCACGGAGTATGATATCGAGGACTATTCCTACGAGCGGCAGGACAGCTTTTACCGCTACCTGCTGGGCACCGTGAGCCATGTCGCGGACAAACTGTCCGCCTCAGCGGCGCTGCCCGAACCTATAGAGAAAATCATCTCCCCCGGCATACCGTTCCCGGCCTATTACTTCAGCTGGCAGCAGTAAGCCCCAGCAGCTTGCCGAGCGTATCGGCGAGCTGCGGCAGGTTTACGGGCTTCTTGAAGAATTCGGCGGCGCCGTACTTGCGGCAGTCCTTCTCCAGCTCCGCATCTTCCAGCGCCGTCACCACGATGATGGTCGGTTTGCCGAACGCATCGCTCTTGTTGATGGTCTGGCAGAGCTTCATACCGTCTATGCCCGGCAGGTCTATGTCCAGAATGACCGATTTCGGGTGCCGGGAAGCCATCTCGGAGCCCGCCTCAAAGCCGTCGAAGGCCTGATAGATGTGCAGCGGCTCATAGCGCTGCTTCAGGAATTTCGCCATCACGTCGTTCAGCGCCTTGTCGTCATCGACTATCAGTACGGACTGTTTCTGAACATGGACTTTAATCTTGCAGTTGTCCAGCACTTCCACGGGAACCTGCATGTCATTCTTTTCCATGAATTCTACAAGGTCGTCGGGGTATACCCGGAACTGCCCGCCCGGAGTCGTGGACGCCTTCAGGTAATTGTTGCGTATCCAGTTTATCGCGGTCTGGTTTACGACGCCGCATATTTTGGCAACCTCCATCGCAGAGTAGACGACGGATTTTTTTATACCACCCTCTTTTCCCATCTGTAGACCTTACCGGTGAGGGGCTTCCAAAACTCGGACGGGCTTGGAAGTCCTTCAAAAATTCATCCAAAAACCGCACTGCAATATATCTCGCTCGCAAAGCTTCAGAGCGGTTTTGAAACTGGTTCTGTTGTTTTTCCGGGCTGTTTTTGCGCTGCTTCCCGTGGAACAAAGCTCCCGGAAAGCGTCGGGACAAAAACTGCCGAATGCTATCTCTTATTATAACATGGAATCTCCATTTTTACCAGCACAGATTCGTGTGCTGCAAGGAAATCAATTTTCATGCATTATTGTGACAGGTACGGAAAAAATGGCGAGGAAACAGGTTTTTTATACTGAACCTGCGCGGAACGCAAAAATGGTTTCCGTGCGGCGCGTCCTAGACCCCGCTTATGTCGGCGGCAGAGGAAGGGCTGGCGCAGCGGCGGATAAGGCGCGGGGAGAAGCCTGCCCGTAGCAGCGCCGCGCGGATTTTCAGCGGGTCGCCCTTGCTTTTTGCGAATTTGCGGTAGGCGCGGAGGCAGAGCTCCTGCTCATCCCGGTCGCCAAAGAATTCGTCCAGCGCCGCCTCTGCCGTGCGGCTTCCGATGCCCCGCGCCGCAAGCTCGGCGCGCAGCCGGATGCGGCCTTCCGTGTGGTCTATGGCGCGGCTCCTGAGCCATGCCCCTGCGAAGCGCCGGTCATCAATGTAGCCGATGGACTCCAGGTAGTCCAGCGCCGCTGTGGCCGCCTGCCGCTCCACGCCTTTTTTGAGCAGTTTGGCGCAGAGCGATGCCCGGCAGTGCTCCGCCCGGCCAAGATATGCCATAGCGGCGCATTCCGCGCTGTAGGCGAGCGCCGCCGTCAGGAGCTCCTCGCTTTCGGTCTCGGTAAAGCTGCGCGGCGCTGACTGCAGGCTGGCTTCGTCCAGCTGAGAAAGGTATGCGGTGCGCAAAAAAAATGCAGACCCCGTATCCGGCGTCAGTTTGTACACACCGGAGGAGGTCTGCTCTATGCTGCGTATGAGCAATGCTTTAGCGCTTGCTGAACTGGAACCGTCTGCGGGCGCCGCGCTGACCGTACTTTTTGCGTTCGACCATGCGGGAATCGCGCGTAAGGTAACCGTTTGCCTTGAGCGCTGTGTGGCAGTTCGGATCAACCTGCGTCAGTGCGCGGGAAAGACCGTGCAGGCACGCTGCAGCCTGACCGTTCAGACCGCCACCGGCCACGTTGATAAGGATATCAAACTTGTTGTCGTTTGATGTCACCAGAAGCGGCTGGCGAACAAGGTGAATCTGTGACTCGGTCACAAAATATTCCTTTATATCCTTGCCGTTCACGACAATCTTGCCTGAGCCTTCGCGCAGGAACACGCGAGCCGTCGCTGTCTTTCTTCTTCCTGTTCCGATTGCAATGTTCTTAACCACAATGAACTCCTATCTTACACTTCCAGAGGTTTCGGATTCTGGGCAGCATGCGGATGCTCGCTGCCTGCATAGACCTTCAGGTTGCCAAGAATCTGGCGGCCGAGGCGTCCGTGGGGAAGCATCCCGGCAATCGTTCTGCGGAGCGGATCGGTCGGATGGCGGGCGATGAGCTCGTTGAATGAGTAAGAGCGGAGGCCGCGCACAAAACCGGTATGATGGCGGTACATCATATCGGTGGGCTTGTTACCGCTCACCTGAATCTTCTCTGCGTTGATGATGACCACATAGTCGCCGTAGTTTGCGTTGGGCGTGTAGGTGGGCTTGTTCTTTCCGCGGAGTATGCTCGCTGCCTTTGCGGCCACACGACCAAGTGTCTTGCCGTCAGCGTCGATGACGTACCAGTCGCGCTTTACTTCGCTTTCTTTGTTAGCAAAAATCGTCTTCATGTTATAGATACCTTTCTAAAAAACATTGCATCCGCCGCTTTGCATCGAACGCCGGATGTGCACACATAATGAGCAGTTATGCATGCTGTATACGGGGTACATAACTATAGCACTTTAATCCCCGTTTAGTCAACCGGAATTCCGATAAATTCGCAGAGCCGCGCTTTATTCGCCCTTCTTCTCGGCGGCCTCGGCCTGCTGGGCGGCAAGCTCTTCCTTGCGGGCTTCTTTTTTGTCCTTTATGTCCGCAAAGCCGATGAATATGGAGATGATGCCGAGGAAGGCGGCAAGCACCGGCGAGCAGCCCTTGAGGCAGGTGATAATCTCTGACCCCCATGCGAGCCCGCAGGGCAGGCAGGCGACGACACAGAACGCGACGAGCAGAATTCCTACTATTAAAGCTACCATAGTTTTTCTATCCTCCAGACATGCGGAACGCCACGGGCTTTGCGCTCATGGCATGCTGCGCCATTATCCCACACTTCGGGGATATTTGCAAGCGCCCGGCGGGCTGCACGCAGGGCAAACGCATTATAGATTC
>DGUD01000173.1 GCA_002393865.1 Treponema sp. UBA4319 | reverse complement strand
TGCGGACAGTAATCAGCACGTTGAAGCCTGACCACAGGGAAGGTGCCATCGCCGCACGGGCAGCAGCGGCACCTGCATCTCAATCAGAACGCACAAGCGTCCTCCCGCAAAGCTCAGCTCGCGGGCGTTGCCTCTGCGGCCGGTGCAGCATCCGCAGCCGGAGCGTCTCCGCCCGCCTGCTTCTTCTCCACGTAGGCCTGCAAGGTGCCGGCCAGCTTGCGTGCCGGACCGTTGATTGCAGACATAAGCATTGCGATAAGCTGCTTTTTGCCGGGCAGTTTGGCAAACGCCTCAATCTTCGCCTTGTCGTAAATCTCGTTGTCTACCCATGCGCCTTTCACCACCAGAGAGGGGGTTTCCTTCGCAAAGTCGAAGAGCACCTTCGCAGCCTCGTTCGCCTCATCCTTGATAAGGGTGATGGCGGTCGGGCCAGACAGGTACTGTGCAACCTGGTCATTCTTCAGCTCGTCAAAGGCGACGCGCGCAAAGTTGTTCTTGAACACCTTCAGCTGTGCGTCGTGCTCGCGCAGGCTATGGCGGAGCTTCGTAATCTGCTCCACCGTCAGCCCACGGTAGTCAATGAAAACATAGTTCGTATAGTCGCTCAGGACTTTTCTGGTTTCCTCGATAGCCGCTGTCTTAGCAGGCTGAAGTTTCTTTGCTTTGATAGCCATTACGCTTCCTCCTTGTAGTCAATCCAGACGCCCGGACCCATTGAAGAGCTGAGGGACACTGAACGGACAAAGCCAGCCTTTGCATCGGCAGGCTTCTTGCGCTGCAGCTCAGAAAGGAATGTCGTCACGTTCTCGGCAGTATCGTTCTCTGACATAGAGACCTTGCCGACCGGAATATGCACGACGCCGCCCTTGTCAGCGCGGAATTCGGTACGACCCTTCTTCAGCTCGCCGACAGCCTTCGCGATATCGTTCGTAACCGTGCCGGTCTTGGGGTTCGGCATAAGGCCTTTGCGGCCGAGCACCATACCAAGGCGACCGACATCCTTCATCATATCAGGAGTCGCGACGGCAACATCAAATTCAGTCCAGCCGCCCTTCACCTTGTCGATGAATTCGGTAGAGCCCGCATAGGTCGCGCCGGCATCCAGCGCCTCCTTTACGCGGTCATCCTTACAGAACACAAGGACGCGCTTCTCTGCAGAGAACTGATGGGGAAACACGAGCGTGTCGCGGACGGTCTGGTTCTTGGCGAGATGCAGGGAGACCGAGAGCTCCACGGTCTCGTCGAACTTAACGTAGTGAAGGTCTTTTACGAGCTTGCAAGCCTCTACAATCCCGTACTTCTTTGTCACATCATATTTCTTGAGTGACTCGCGGTATTTCTTTCCGTGCTTCATTACTTGGCCTCCACTTCAACGCCCATGCTACGGGCGGTACCGGCAATAATCTTCTTGGCGGCCTCAAGGTCGTTCGCGTTGAGGTCAGGAAGCTTCTGTTTTGCGATTTCCTCAAGGCTCTTCTGTGAGAGCGTACCCACCTTCTTGAGCAGCGGGTTGCCGGAGCCTTTCTCGATTCCGACAGCCTTGCGGATAAGCACTGCCGCAGGCGGAGTCTTCAGAATGAACGTGTAGGATTTATCCTGATAAACAGTGATAACGACCGGGATGATAAGTCCCTTTTCCATCTTGGCGGTTTTCGCGTTGAATTCCTGAACGAATTTAGGGGCGGAAACACCGTGGGGACCGAGTGCAGGTCCGATAGGCGGGGCCGGGGTTGCTGCGCCCGCGGGGCACTGCAACTTAATGATAGCCGTAACCTTTTTCTGAGCCATAGTATATCTCCTTATATGGTAGTAGCGAAACGCCTTTGTCCGACGGACTTGCGTTTCTCCCAAATAAAAGCAGGCAGGACGCCTGACTTATGAACCCTTTCAAAGACCGAGCCGCGTTTCCGGCTGCGGCATAGCGACAGAAGAAAGCTAAATCTTCTCCACCTGCGTCATGTCCACCTCGACCGGAGTGACACGACCAAAAATCTGGACATTCACACGGAGTTTGTTCTTCTCCGTATTTACTTCCTCCACGACGCCGCTGAACGTCGCAAAAGGACCTTCCGTAATCTTTACATTGTCATCGATATCGAAATTCTGACGGGAAGGAAGTTTCTCGCCCTTTATCTCGCCGCAAAGCTGAAGGATACCCTTTGCCTCATCGTTGGAAATCGGACGGGGACGCTCCAGCGGTTTTGTCCCGACAAAACCGGTAACCCCCTCGATGGCACGGATAGCAGAACACGTCGTCTTCCAGCCAATCTGCGGCAAATCCATCTCTATCATGATATAGCCGGGAAGAACTTTGTCAGACTGCTTCCGGAGCTTGCCGTTGCCCGTATCGACAACGACATTCCTCATCGGAACACGCACATCCCCCACAACCGCAGGGTCTATTTTATTTTCTTCAAGAAGTTTGCGGATTGTACGCTCGATTTTCTGTTCATACCCGGCGTACGTATGGACGATGTACCAACTCTTTGCCATCAGACACACCTATAGAAAAGCTAGAATATAAGACGAAGACCTTCCGTGAAGAGCCAATCAAGGAGACCAAGAATCAAAGCGATAGCAATCGTAGAGACAAGCACCACCTGGACAGAAGCGACAGCTTCGGAACGGGACGGCCACACAACCTTCCTCAGCTCAGCGGCACATTCCTTGCAAAACTGAATGATTTTCTTCATCTTCAAGCCTCTTTTTACATTATTTTAGCAGGCCAGGCAGGACTCGAACCCGCGACAACCGGTTTTGGAGACCGGGACTCTACCAACTGAGCTACTGACCTATATATAACGCCTTTCCGACAGGCAGAAAGGCGGCGCAAAGGCTTATTTCACCTTTGTCTCTTTGTGCAGGATTTCCTTACGGCAGAACGGACAGTACTTGTTCTTCTCAAGCTTACCGCTGATATTCTTGCGATTCTTGTATGTCGTGTAGTTCTTACGCTTGCACTCGGTACACTGCAAGGCGATAATCTCTACGGCTGTCTTCTTCTTGCTTGCCATATCCTTACTCCTCAAAAAAGCAAAAATAAAAGCTCCCGAGCGGAATCGGACCGCTGACCTCATCGTTACCAACGATGTGCTCTACCGACTGAGCTACAAGAGCATTACACACGATGTGTTCCGGTACTATAGCGGAATCTGCAAATTATGTCAATAAGCAGCGCAGGAAATTTTGCCAGAAGAAAGCATTTTTCCTGCGTTTTTCCTTCACACGCGCTCAGGAGGTCGGATCCTGACGCTTGCCCTGCGACAGCACCGAGTGCGGGGGCACGGAGCGAGTGACCCAGGTGTTGCCGCCGATGACGGAGCCTTCGCCGATGACCGTCTCGCCCCCCAATATGGTGGAATTCGCGTAGATAGTCACATTGTCCTCGATGGTGGGATGGCGCTTCTTGTTCATGAGCTCCTTCTTGACGCTCAGCGCCCCCAGCGTGACGCCCTGATAAATCTTGACGTTGTTTCCAATCTCGCAGGACTCCCCGATAACGACGCCGGTGCCGTGGTCGATAAAGAAACGTTCGCCGATTTTAGCCCCCGGATTGATGTCTATGCCAGTCCTGCCGTGGGCATATTCCGTCATGATGCGGGGAATGACGGGGACGCCGCTCTCCACAAGGAAATGCGCGATGCGGTACACGGTGATTGCCACCAGCCCCGGATAGGACACGATGACTTCCTCCGTGGACTTTGCGGCGGGGTCGCCCTCATAGGCTGCCTGCACGTCAAGACCCACTTTGCGGCGGATTTCGGGTATCTCTTCTATCAGCGCAAGGCTTGTCTGCTGCGCGAGCGCAAAGCAGTGGGAGGTCTGCACCTCGCTGTTCTGCACCACATGGAGCAGAGCCTTCTGAATCTCGCGCGTGAGCACGGAGACAATGCGGTTCACGCGCTCGCCGGTCACAAAGCGCAACGTCTGGCTATCTATCTCTTCCGCCGTGTGGAAACCGGGAAAAATGAGTCCCCTGATATCCTGCAGGACGGCGACGACATTCTGCCTGTTCGGAAAATTCTGCGCCTCCTCAAGGTTGATGCCGCCATATTTTTCATAGGATTTTAAGATGCCGTCAATGGCCTCGTCAGTTGTCATATCCTCATCCTGCCGGACTCCCCGGAATTTCCGCGGCTTTTCCCGGCACGCTCCTCATACATAGAATCGGAAGCAGCCCCGGACTGACGCCCCCGGCGGAATTCCGGCGCTTATTCCCAGCAGGATAATAGCAAATAACAGCAAAAGTATCAACGGACTTCAGCAAAGAAGCCGCAGTATTGAAAACGGCAGGCGGCATTTTACCACCAAGCGCCACGGATGG
>DGUD01000041.1 GCA_002393865.1 Treponema sp. UBA4319 | reverse complement strand
TGAGATGTATTTTATCTGAATACGGACGCGGTATTGGAAAATTATGTAAACTGTTTTAAAATGATTTTCTTTTTTATGCTACCAAAGCCAAGGATTCAACATAAAAAATGCGCGGAAGCGGAAAAACGCCCGGGCTGCCATTTGCAAAGCGAAGCGTGCAACCGGCAGTCCGGGTGTTTTCCACTGGGAGCGCATTTTTGTTTTCATGCTGAAGCCCTGACAGCTCAGCGCCTGCCAAATGCCGCCAGATTTGCAAGCCCCCGCTTGAACTGGGGAATCCTCGCGCAGGCGGTGGTGCTCAGGGGCGAGCTGTCTCCCCGCTGCAGAAAGTGGTAGGCGACCCCGGCAATCATCGCCCCGTTGTCGCCGCAAAGCTTCAGCGGCGGAAAGATACAGTGCAGCTCCGGATGCCCGGCAAGCATGGCACGCAGCCGGGAATTCGCGGCGACACCACCGCCCGCGACCACCGTCGTCAGGCCAGTGTCCTCCACCGCGCGCAGCAGGCGGGACACCACCGTGCGGCAGGCGGTCTCCTGGAACGAGGCCGCAATGTTCTCCACGGTCTTCTCGTAGCCCTTGTTCAGGAACATGTCCGCCTGATGGATGACGGCCGTCTTCAGACCGCTGAAAGAGACGTCGTAGCGGTGGTCGCCCTTGTCAATCTTGGGCATCGGAAAACTGAACGCAGCCGGATCACCGTTCTGCGCAAGCCTGTCGATGACGACGCCGCCGGGATAGCCCAAATCGTAGAACTTGGCGACCTTGTCAAAGGCCTCCCCCACGCTGTCGTCTATCGTGGTACCAAGAATCTCAAGCTGGTCAAAGCCGCTCACCTTGGCGATAATGGAATGTCCGCCGCTCACCAGCAGGCCGATATACGGATAGGGAATATCCTCCGACAGATGCGCCGCATACAGGTGCCCCAGCATGTGGTTCACCGCGACAAAGGGTTTGCCCGCAGCCCATGCCAGCGTCTTCCCGAAGGTCAGCCCCACAATCAGCGCGCCCATCAGGCCGGGGCGGTTCGTCGCGGCAACGGCGTCCACGTCCTGCAGCGACAATCCCGCCTCGGAAAGCGCCCGGCGCACCACCGGCAGAATCCATTCCGCATGCTTACGGCTGGCAATCTCCGGCACGACCCCCTTATACACCTGATGGAAAGGAATCTGCGTCGCCACCACATTGCTCAGAATCCTGCGCCCGTCCTCCACCACCGCACAGGCAGTCTCGTCGCAAGAGCTCTCTATTCCCAGAACTTTCATACAAAACCTCTTATACGCTTTTTTGCCGCTAGCGCTCCAAAAGCATGGAAGGCGTCAGAAAGCGGTAACCTGCCTGACAGAGCTGCGGGTAGATGTCGGCAAGCAGGCCCGGCAGAATGTCCGCCGATTTATCGACATGCCCGATTATTATGACAGTGCCCTTCTTGTTCGCGATGGCGAGCGCCCGGTACAGCTGCTCCAGCATCCCGTCGCGGTCAACATCGTTGTCAAGAAAGACGTCCCTCTCAAAGATTGTCATGCCGCGGGCGGCAGCGGCAGCGGGAGCCTGCGTCTTTGCTGTCGTGCGGGAATCAAGGAAATACACGCCGCTTTTCCGCGCGGCATCGAGCACCGCACCGATCCGCAGCTCGTCCTCGCTGATGAGGGAGCCCTCGTGATTGTTCAGCCCCGCAACGCCGCCAAGCTCCGCGATATTCTCCCAGACGAGCGCGCAGATTGCCTCCGGGGACATGTCCGGCGTGATGGCTCCCGGCCCCGGATTGATGGCGGCGTTCACCGCCTGCATGGGCTGGTGCAGCAGCACCTCCTTCCCCGCGCCCCGCACAATGGCGGCGCACTCAGCCGAATGCGGAAGCTTTGGCAGCACCGCCACGGAAAGCGGGAACGGCAGCGCCGTGTAGCGCTCCAGCCGCTCCGTGCTCTGCCCCGCGTCGTCGATAACAAAGAGCAGCGCCGCCCCGTTCTTTGCGGCAGGAATATCATAGCGGGCAGCAGCCGGAGGGCGCTCGTCCTGCGCGGGCGGCTCCACCGGCAGCACCGGCGGCGGCGGGAGCCCCGTCCCAGCCGATGCGGGCGGCACAGGCTCACCGGCAACAACTGGCGGCACAGCAGCAGCGGCTGGCGCCCCGTCCGCGGCCTCATCCTGCACCGGGAGCGGCTCAAACAGCGCCGTAATACATAAAAGCGCCGCGCAGAGCGATACGACCAAGGCAGCAAAAACGAGAACTTTCTTTATGTCCAGCCTGATTTTCGGCTTTTTCCGGCGCTTTGCGGCAGACATAGCCCGTACAGTATAAAAAAATCGCCCGGAAATTGCAAGGAACCCCAAGACACAGGAATCAGCACCGGCGGAGCAGGAAGGCAAAGACGGCTGCCCGCGCATGGCCAGAAAGCGCGCCTGTCTTTTTGTCGATGCGGACGCTCCCGAGCATCCTGATTCCCCTCATGTCCTTCCATTCCGGGCTCCATCGAGCCAGCCGAGGTTCGTGCAGAGCCGGCATTTCCGCTTCTCGGCTCTCCCGGCGGCTACGGCGCATACTCCGAGTTCCGCCCCGTCTTCCCGTCTATCGCGATGACATCCCCGCCGAAGGATTCCCGCGCATACCCGATGAACACTATCATCAGGATGTCGGTGAGCTTGTGCTTCTTGCACCTTTCTACCCGTGTGCCCTCAATTTCCCCGAATGCTTCTTCCTGTGCCACGGCCTGTTCGCGGGGCTGGACTACAAGCGGCCGCGCCCGCTACGTGGACGTAATCCTGCGGGCGGTAAAAGACTGGCAGAGCAAGTGAGGGCTTCCGCTCCCGCCGGGCGGGGGATGAGCATCGTGCGGTGAGCGTATGCCCCGGCTCACTTTTTCAGGCAGACCATCAGCAGCATGATGCCGCTGCTCCGGATGCCGCTGATGTGGGTGCCGGCCGCCACGGATATCGTGCGCAGCCCTCACACGCATTGCGCACAAAAAGAGCATGTACCGCGCATCAGCAGCCGATATACATTGTATGGAACAGAACGAAACTCCGATAAAACAAGCTCATAAAAGGCTCAGAAGCCTTATTGCAGGAAGAATACTCTCCTGCATGCCGTTTGCATGTATAGTGATTTTCATAGTGATTCTGCTTATCAATTTGATTTTACCAGAGGATTTCCCCATCGGCTCACGGATAGCTTTAGCACTCGGCAGTATATTTATGATTCTGTCCACCGTTCCGTCGTTTCTTTGCAGCGCGGTCGGCCTCGCATTCCTTATATATGCGCGGAAAAAAGGCGGCACAAAGACGGTTCCGTTCATCGTGCTGTGCGCGGCCGGCATGATTTTAGGCGTGCTTTCCTCACTATTCTGGTTCTCCATTGCACGGGGATTCGAATCCACGGAAGGACAGCTTGAAAAGCTCGCGAAGATTCCAGAAATCGAAGAATTCGTCCTGACGGACGATTCCGAAGAGGGCGGCCTCCATGACGGCATAATGTACAACGACCTCGATCTGTATCTTAGCCACGACAGATTTTTGCAGGTGTCGAACATGTCGGAGTATATGACCTCTTTTCGTTTGAACGCGACAGGAGACTGGAACCTTTTTGTCGTGTACGAAGACAGCGACAAAGCATTGATAAAACGTCCATGGCTTGCGCAGGAGGAGCTTTCAGAGCTTTGCGGCAAGAATATAAAAAAACTCAGCGATCTGATTTCATGCTACGACACGCTCATGCAAAAAGCCGGGGAGCTGCCGCTTCTGGAAGAAAATCCGACAAGGCCGGGCTTCTTCAAAGCGCCGCTCCAGAAGGAAAGGCTTGCCTTCCGCGAAGACGCCATTTATCACGACCTTCTGCGCCAGGAAGGGGTCACCTCCGCAAAAAAAATAAGCGGCTGCTACGACTATCTTGAAAACTACTGGTATGAAATCACAATGGGCGACGGGCACACTTTGCTGATGACCGTCTCCGCGGTGTTCCCTCAGGATGACGGAGGCATACAGTGCGATTTTTTTATCCGCAGCTTTGACGGGGAGCCGATTTCGCTCTTATCGATGACGAACACCACCTACGGAATCAACTATTACAGCCCGTTTTCAGACCGGGCGTTCGCAAAAAAAATCGGCGAAGAAATGCACTCGTATCGCGACTTTTTTCCGCACTACAAAGAATTCCTAGAATTGACGGAAGAGCTTTTAGAGGAAAGCAAAGCGGCAAAAAACGACAAGAACAGAAACAGAACCGGCGGCATGCTGTCCGGCGTGTACAGCCCGCAATAATCAGCGGTATTGCTGTTTTTATCCCGATTACCTGAGCCTTTGCAAAAGGACGCCATCCGCATCCGTGCTGAGGAACGCCCGTCAAAAGCGGCGCCCCGCATGGCATCCGCGCCGCTTATGGCTAGAGGGCGCAGGCTTGTTCCAGCTCAAGCGCCGGGACAACGGAAGCGGCACAGCTCCGCAGGTGCCGGAGGGCACGGATTTCGGTCTGGCGCACGGTCTCCGGGCTGATGCCAATCATCTGCCCCAGCTCGCGGAATGTTTTGCGGCGGCGCTCACCGTCAAAATTAAAGCGGTACCAGATTACAAGCTTCTCGTTGTGCGGGAGCCCGCTCAGCATCCGGCGGACATCGTCCTGCGTCTCCGCGTCGATGAGCACATCCTCCGGAGCGTATGTCGTGTCGGCGACAAGCTCCCCCACGGAAATTCCATCACGGTCGCCGCCCTGCACGATGGCATCGAGCGACGAGACGCTGTACTCGCTGTTCAGGCAGTCGCGTATCTTCTCCTCGGAAAGCTCCATGTAGGCGGAAAGCTCCGACGGGCTTGCCTCATGCCCGTCCCGCTGGCACAGGTAGGCCTGCGTCCTGCGGATGCGTTTGAGCATACGCCCCCGGTGCCCCGTTACGGGGATAAAAGAAGCGCGGGAATCGATATAGCGGAGCATGTACTGCATAATCCACGGGTACGCGTAGGTTGAGAAACGGGTGCCGAAAGCCGCGCTGAATTTCCGCGCGGCGGCCATAAGCCCGAGGTTTCCTTCCTGAATCAAATCCATGACGGGCACCGATGCCGGGGCACAGCGCCGCGCGATGCTGATGACAAGGCGCAGGTTGGCGTTCACGAGCTGCGCATACGCGGCATCATCGCCCTGCGCAATCCGGGCCGCAAGCGCCAGCTCCTCCTGCGCGCCCAGCAGCGGGAAGGAAGAGACCTGATTCAGATAGCTTTTTGAGATAATGTTCTCCACGTTTATTCTCCTAAGAGACACTATGCACTTTTTGTGCCAAGATTAAGCAGGATGGGGAAAATTTTAATTCTTTTTGCGACCTAAGAAAATAATTCCTTATGATGCAATAAAAAAAAATTACAGTGCCGGTGCTGCCGCACGTACACAAGCACACGACCGTATGATTTTGTATACAGTCTTGCGCAGCACGATTGTACACTTTTCTACACAGGCCGTCGCGTTCCAGCTGTCTACTTTTCTGCACAGACCGTGCGGGCTTCAACGCGCCTGAGCCGTGGGTCTGCCCGGCAGCCGCGTCACGGAAAGCCGTTTTGCCTTCCGCGCCACCGCGGGGGGCCCGGCCGGATTTGACCGGAATCAGATACCACTTCCGCCG
>DGUD01000068.1 GCA_002393865.1 Treponema sp. UBA4319 | reverse complement strand
ATGCGATGTTGGCAGTTTATGCAAACTGTTTTTAAATGATTTCTTTTTCTATGCTACAGAAGTCAAGGATGCAGCATAAAAAATGCGCGGAAGCGGAAAAATGCGCGGACTGCCATTTGCAAAGCGAAGCGTGCAAGCGGCAGTCCGGTTGTTTTTCCGCTGGGAGCGCATTTTTGTTTTCATGCTGAAGCCCTGCCGTGCGGCGCTTGCGTCTAGGGGCGTCATTCTGTATAATGCTATGGTATGAAACGGTTTCTTGCCTTGTTAGTCTGCCTGATTTTGCTGCCTGTGGCCTATGCTGCCGCAAAAGACACGATGAAGGTTTCTGTGGGCAAAATCACGCTGGAGCTTCCGCTCGGATGGTATGCGCAGAGCATCCCGAACAACCCGGCATTGCTGCTGATATGCTATCCGCCGGAGGTGCAGCGGGACAAGTTCCGTGAGTCCGTGAGCATTACCGTGGGAACGGTGGAGAGCAAGTCCGATGCGGATGCCTATATAGTGGAGCTCAAGGCCAGCCTTTTGTCCTATCTGGACGGCTGTCAGATTGTAGAGTCAGAGAAAGACCACATTGTCGTGTACGGAACCATAAACAATGTCACCGTCATGGAGTACTGCAAGTTCATCCAGAAAGGAAAGACCGTGTATTGCATTACTGCGGCCGCCCAGCCGGAAACATACGGCCTGTGGGAGAATTCGTTCCGGGAAATTATCAGCTCGCTTAAGATAAAATGAAGCTCAACTTCTGAAAATCCGGGTCGCCTTCAGAACCTGCGGAGTTTTGTGAGCGGCACGCTTGCCTCTTCCGGGACTGGGCGCGCATGCCCCGTCTTGTCGCGTTTCTGGGGAATAAGGAGACGTTTTGGGCTGCGCGTGCTTTTGCGGCTGAAGGCTGAACAGGCCGATTGTGGAAATCCGGCGGGCATTTTAAAGAACGCTGTTTTTTTAGGATGCCCGCCATCAAATACAGGAAGTTAATATGGAAGAAACACTTATTTCTGATTACAAGGCCTTCCTTGCGGCAGGAAAGACGGAACGGGAGTGCTGCGAGCAGATTGTGGCGCTCGCAGAGCAGCACGGCTACAAGGACATTGCCTCGCAGCAGTCGCTCAAGGCGGGGGACAAAGTCTACGTCACGAAATTCGGCAAGGCGGTGGCGCTGTTCCGCATCGGCACGGACGGCATTGAGAGCGGCATGAATATCCTTGGCGCCCACATCGATTCTCCCCGCCTCGACGTAAAGCAGAACCCGCTGTATGAGAAGGAGAATGTCGTCTACCTGAATACCCACTACTATGGGGGCATCAAAAAGTATCAGTGGCTTACCATGCCGCTTTCCATCCACGGCGTCGTCTGCAAGAAGGACGGCTCCACGGTAAAAGTGTCCGTCGGCGAGCAGCCGGGCGACCCGGTGTTCTGCATCTCCGATATTCTGCCGCATCTTGCGCAGAAGCAGATGAAGGAGAGCGCCGCCGATTTTATTCCCGGCGAGAACCTTGACCTGATACTCGGCAGCGGCATTCCTGCGCCCAAAAACGGCGGCGACAAGGAGGAGAAGGACAAGGCGAAGAAGGCCGTGCTTGCCCTGCTGAAAGAGAGCTACGGCATAGAGGAGGCGGACTTTGCCTCCGCCGAGCTGGAGGTTGTTCCGGCAGGTGCGCCGCGCGATCTGGGCTTTGACCGCTCGCTTGTCCTTGCCTACGGGCAGGACGACCGCGCCTGCGCATACACATCGTTCCGGGCATTGCTTGATGCGGCGCCTGCTGCCCGTACCGCCTGCTGCCTGTGCGTGGACAAAGAGGAGATTGGCTCCGTGGGCGCGACGGGCATGGCCTCCCATTTCTTTGAGAATGCGGTCGCGGAAGTCGTCGCGCGGCTCGGCGACTATTCGGAGCTGGCTGTCCGCCGCTGCATGAACAATTCCACGATGCTTTCCAGCGACGTGAACGCAGCCTTTGACCCGATGAACGGCGACCTGTACGACCACGACAACGCGTCCTTCCTTGGCGCGGGCATTGTGTTCAATAAGTATACGGGTTCCCGCGGCAAGTACAGCGCGAGCGACGCCTCCCCGGAATTCATTGCGCGGCTCCGCGCGGTGCTTGACGCTGCGGGGGTAAAATACCAGATGGCGGAGCTGGGGAAGGTTGACCAGGGCGGCGGCGGAACTATCGCCTACCTTGCCGCAAAATACGGCATGTACGTGATTGACGCGGGGGTTTCCGTGCTGAGCATGCATGCCCCGTGGGAAATCACCGCAAAAGAGGATTTGTGGCAGGCCTACGTCGCCTACAAAGCCTTCCTCTCGCTCGCAAAGAACTGAGCAGGTTTTCTCAATTGAAAGCGGGCGGAAGGCTCCGCCCGAAGCTGCCGCTGTGGCGCAGTGCCGTGGCGGCAGGCTTTTTTAGACCACGCGGTTTGCGTGGAGCTTCATCATCTTTATGCGGGCAAGATCCCGCTCGCGGATTTTTTCGCGCTGGATTTTTCCGCTGATGGTTTTGGGAAGCTCCTTGACGAATTCCACTTTGCGCGGAACTTTGTACATCGCCGTGTGCTCGCGGGCATAGGAGAGAATGTCCGTCTCCAGCTCCGGGGATGCGCTGTATCCGGGCGACAGCTTTATGGTTGCCTTGATGAGCTGCCCGCGACGTTCGTCGGGGATGCCCGTTACCGCGCATTCCAGGACTGCCGGGTGCTCCATGAGGATGCTTTCTACCTCAAAGGGGCTTACCCGGTAACCGGAGCTCTTTATGACGTCGTCGTTCCTGCCCTCAAAATAGATGTAGCCGTCCGCGTCCATGTGCGCGGTGTCCCCGGTGTGGAAGATGCCGCCGCCAAAAACCCGCTCCGTGCCCTCGTCGTTCTTGTAGTAGCCTTTCATGACGCCGCAGGGTTTGCCCTTGCTGAGCCGGATGACGATTTCCCCCGTCTCTCCCGTAGGAACGCTGTTGCCGTCGCCGTCGCTGATGTCTATGTCGAATCCGGGCGCCGCCTTGCCCATTGAGCCGGGGCGCGGTTCCACGCCCACGAAATTCCCGATGAGGATGGGGGTTTCCGTCTGCCCGTAGCCTTCATGGATTTTTTTGCCGGTCTTGCGCAGGAAGATGCTGTATACCTCCGGGTTCAGCGCCTCGCCCGCGGTCGCATAGTAGGAGACGCTGGAGAGGTCGTATTTTGATAAGTCCTGCCGCACAAGGAAGCGGTAGACGGTGGGCGGCGCGCAGAAGGACGTGACTTTGTAATGCTCCATCTTTCTGAGCAGCGCGTCCGCGTTGAACTGCTTGAGGTCGTAGACGAATATCGCCGAGCCGCAGAGCCACTGGCCGTAGAGCTTGCCCCACATGGTTTTTGCCCAGCCGGTTTCCGCGACTGTCAGGTGAAGTCCGTCGTCCTGCACGTTCTGCCAGTATTTTGCCGTCGTGATGTGCCCCAGCGGGTACAGAAAGTTGTGCTGGACCATCTTGGGGTAGCCGGATGTGCCGGAGGTAAAATAGGTAAGCGAGATGTCGTCGTTGTGCACCTGTGCCTCTCCCTGCGGGCGCGGGAAGGACGGGGAGAGCGCGCCGTACTCGCGGTAGAATTCCGTCCAGCCCTGCCGAGCCTGCCCCACGGTCACCAGCTCCTTTACATAGGGGGAGGCGGGCATGGCGCGCTCTATCTGCTCCTGCACATGGGGATTGTCGTAGGAGATAATCATCCTGATGGGGGCTGCGTCCGTGCGGTATTCTATATCGCTCTGGAGCAGCTGGTCGGTGGCGGGCACGGTGACTGCCCCGATGCGGTGCAGGGCAAGGATGAACCACCAGAATTCGTAGCGGCGGCGGAGGATGAGCATAACGAAGTCGCCTTTCTTGATGCCGTGGGCGCTCAGGAAATTTGCTGCCCGCTGGGAATCCTCTGAAATCTGCCTGAATGTAAAGCTGTGCTCTTCCCCGCTGTCATCGCACCACACAAGCGCGCGTTTTTCCGGCGCAAGCTGCGCGTATCTGTCCACAACGTCGTAGGGAAAATTGAATTCCTCCGGAATTTTCAGCTCGAAGTTCTTTTTTACCTCGTCATAATTATCATATTCTTTAAAATCCCTGACGAATTCGTTCAGCAGATTCATACGTCCTGACCTCCATGCACTATCAGACACCGTCGCCGCAGAAAAGTTGCAGCCGCCGCGAGTAGCTTTTCCGTCGAGGGAGTCTCAAAAGCCAGACGGGTTTTGAGACTAGCTCATCCCGTAAAAATACCGATAAAAAGCGAATTTTTCAAGCCGTGGCCTGCGCAGGTGCTATTCGATGTAATACCACAGGTCGATGCTTGTAAGCCTGCGCGTGCGGTTGTTGAAGAGAAAGTGGACGGAGGCAAGCCCCATCGGATCCTGAAAGCAGAGCTCGTAGTTCCGTTCGTGCTGGTTCTTGTGGAACTGGGAGCCGCATATCCTGATGATATCAGGTTCCAGCATACCGGCGGCAAACGGGTATTTCAGCTTGTCCGTCCTGCCGGGCTCCAGCGTCGCAAGCTCAAGGTAGCATGTCCCCGTGCCGCCGATGCAGTAGTACCAGAGGCTGATGCCGTCGCCGTCAAGCCGCACGCGCACGTCCGTCTGCCCCGCCGTGTACTTGTTCGCCAGCTCCGTCCGCCCGGCAGGCACAAAGCTGCCGCGGTAATAGCGCTCCAGCTCCGCGGAGGAGGCGAATGTGTCGGGAAAGAAGTCCCGTGCGGCAAAGGGGTTCTCATGGAAGTCGTCGATGTCGAATGCTCCGCCGCCTTGCGGCTGCGCTGTGGCATACGCCAGGGCAAGCACGGCGAGCAGGATGCAAGAAAATCTGCGCATAGTGTTGTTCCTCCCGGCAAGGGCGTTTTCAGGATGGCTTTAGTATAGCACGGAACGCGAATTCCGGGAAGCCCCGGCGGGAAGGGTATTTGATTCCGGCGGGAGCCCATCTGCCGCCGCACCGCTCTGGCGGCATTTTTACGGCGGCTGGTGCTGCGGCGCGGATATTGCGCTGCTACCTGCAGTAGCGCACGTTGCTTGCGGGCGGCCGCGGGGTGTGGGGGGAGGTGTCGTCCGTGTGCCCGAAGACGACGCAGGCGAGCACCTCGTCCTCCACGGCGATTCCCGCCATCCGCCGTATGGCCTGCTGCTCGAATGCGAGCGAGGGACCGTACAGGTAGCAGCTGCCGAGCCGCAAATCCGTGGCGGCCAGCATCATGTTCTGGGCGGCGCACGCGGCGCTGGCGATATTGTTGGCGGCAAGCATTTTGCTGGATGCCCCTTTCAGCGCGGAGACGACGATAAGGAGCGGTGCCCGGTACAGTGCGTTGAAACCTGCGACCGATGCCGTCTGCACCAGAAAGTTGTTCCCCGAAGCAAGGAAGCGCCGCTTTGTCTCTTCCGCCACGGCGGCAAGGACATCATGGTTCGTGATGACGGTAAAGTGCAGCTTTGCGGACGAGGCCGCCATCGTTCCGGCCTGTACGATCTTGTTGATGCTGTTGTCTTCCACCGGCTTGTCAAGGTAGCGGCGCACGCTCTTGCGGGCTTCTATGGTCTTAAAGGTTTCCATGATTCTATGGTAATTTATTCGGGGGAATTTGTCCAGCGAGTGTGTAAGCAGGGCTTCAGCATGAGATGTATTTTATCTGAAGACGGACGCGGTATTGGTAAATCATGTAAACTGTTTTAAGATGAATTTCTTTTTTATGCTACAAAAGCCAAGGATTCAACATAAAAAATGCGCGGAAGCGGAAAAACACCCGGGCTGCCATTTGCAAAGCGAAGCGTGCAACAGGCAGTCCGGGTGTTTTTCCGCTGGGAGCGCATTTTTGTTTTCATGCTGAATCCCTGAAAAGCGCCCTTGACGGCTAGCTATTTTCCGCGCCTTGTGTTATACTTATGTCTGGCTGTAATTCCTTTTGTGGTAATGCTTTGGCTTGCAGCGTAAGCCTTGCTGCGGGGGCGCGGTCTTTT
>DGUD01000097.1 GCA_002393865.1 Treponema sp. UBA4319 | reverse complement strand
TCCTTGGGATGATGATATTGATGTCGCAATGTACAGAGCAGATTTTGAAAAACTAAAGGCTGTTGCTTTTTCAGAGTGGTCAGATGGAGATTTTCGCTTTGTTCCTTATGATAAAATGGGGGAAAATGTCTTTCATGATTTTTTGACAAGGCTTGTATATGTCAAAGAAGAAATCCCAACATCAGTGTTTGCAAAAAGTCTAGGGAAATTGTATAAAAACCTTGAAAATAAAATATGTATGGACATATATGTATTGGATGAGGCTAGTGAAAACAGCAAAAATCATGCTAGACATGCTTTTGTGATTAAGACTCTGTATGGCCTTGCAATGGGGCATCGTGTAAAACTTGATTTTGCTGATTATGAAGGAAATTCATGGTTTATTAAACTTTCAATATTTGTTTTGTCTATTATAGGAAAACTCCTTCCTTTGGGATTTATTTTCTGGTTATATGAGAGAAGCTGTAAGAAATATCATGATAAGAACCATTCAGGAAAAGTATACGAAGTTAATGGCCCCTTGTGTATGCTTCATAGCAAATTGGATAAATCTCTTTTAGGAGATGGAACTTATCTTAATGTGTGCGGTCATGATATTATGGTGCCAGAGCATTATGCAGATTATCTGGAAATCCATGGGTATCATAATTTTATGCACTATCCGCCGGGGAATCTGCGTAAGCCGACTCATTGGATAAAAAGTCCTAATGTAAAGTATACTTTATAGAAAAGGACTTTTTATTCAATTTGACATGGAGTCTTGGAGGTAATATAAAATATGCAAGCATCAAAATCTCTGGACAAACAAGAAAGATGGATAGGCAATTATTCTTTTTTGTTTATTGTTTGTTTTTTACTGGCCTTTTGGCAGATTGCTTTTTATAAGAGATCTTTTATTAATGAGCATGATGGCTTGCGGGAAGTATACAGTCTTTTGATTTATAAAGGGGAATACCTCAGACATTTTCTGTACAACATCTTTTTCAAGCATACGTTTGATTTGCCCCATTTTGATTTGAATCTTGGTATAGGGGGGGATCTTGTTGGCACTCTGGGATTCTATGGTTTTACGGATGTCCTTAATTTGTTCTCCGTTTTTTTCGCTCCCAAATATGTAGAAGTCCTTTATACGATTCTTGTCTTTGTAAGATTATATCTTGCAGGGATATTCTTTTTCTTGTTTTGCAAGCACCATAATAGAAAAACTAAAAATATTTTATTGGGAGCTGTCATTTATGTCTTTTCTTATTGGACGATAGAAACTGCTGCTGCTCATCCTTATTTCTTGAATCCATTGATGTATTTCCCGCTTATTTTGTTGGGAATTGACCATGTCCTAGAAAAGAATAAACCTGTACTGTTCATTTGTTCATGCACTTTGGCTGCATATGCGAGTGTATATTTCTTTTACATGAGCTCTATCTTTGTTTTTGTTTATGCTCTTGTTCGGTATATATTTTTGTATGGACGGAGCGAAGGAACGATTCATTTTGTTAAGAAATTTTCGATAGGTTTTTTATCTTTTGCCTTTGCTTTTCTTTTGGCGCTACCGGTTGTTATACCATTTGCAAGAGTTGTCTTTTCAGGAAATAGAGTCGGCAGGACGGTGCCTGCTTTATGGGAGCCGTTGTACTATATAAAATTTCCAATCGCTTTTGTAAATGCAAGTGCAGATCATTATGCTTCAATGGGATATACGGTAATAGGTTTAATTGCTGTAATAATCCTTTTTTTTAAGACAAAATGTACATATAAGTTGGAATTAAAGATTTATACTATACTAGGAATTGTGTTTTTAGTATTCCCGTTTTTTGGGCATGTTTTCAACGGTTTTGGATATGCTACGAATAGGTGGACATGGGCTTTTAATCTTTTAGTATCAGTAATTGTTGTGGATTTTGCACCTTTTTTCTTTTCATTGGATAAGAAAAAACTGGCTTTTATCAGTCTGCTTGTTTTACTGTTTGCATTGCCAACATTTGCTGTCCGGTCACATGGAAAATCATCGTATATAGCGATGGCTGTAGTTTTGATGTTTGTGTGTGCTGTTTTTGTTTTCTTGTTTTTTTATCAAAAACAGACGGTACTTGTTTTTTCAATTGTTGCTGTAAGTATTTTTTTAAGCGCGTTCTGCCACTTTTCTCCTTATTTTTTCAATTATGTAAGCCAAACGATGCTTGCAGGAAGCTCTTTTGAGACTATGCAGAATTCGCAGTATAGTATTTTTGAAGAATCAAAAATCGATGTGGATAGACAGTATAGGCTTGATATTGCTGATTCCGAAGCTTGTTCTATGGGCAATAATGCTGCGCAGAATTATGGACTATATTATAATAGACCAAACACAGCTCTTTATTATAGTACAAATGATGGAAAGGTCAGACAGCTGCTTAGAGATTTTCAGCTTCCCGTTAATTCTGATTTGTATTATACAGGGTTAAACGGAAGGGCGTTTGTTGACGCATATTTAGGATGCAGATATTGTGCTGTAAAAAAAGATAAAAGTGCGTATTTGCCTTTTGGATTCGAAAAAAAATTAGCTTCTAATGAAAACTTTGATTTATATGAGAATGAAGCGGTATTACCCCTTGTGTTTTCGTATTCTGATTATATGCCCCGGGGGGGGTATCAGAAGCTTAGCCCCGTCCAAAAACAGCAGGCTGTTTTGCAGACAGCATTTATCACGGGAACGCCTCGTTTAAATATCAAAGAAAAAACTTCTGCTTTGATTTTTGATGATAAATCCCTTGCGTTTGCTATTTCTGATATCTCAAAAGATATAGCTTTTGATGGTAAAGTATTTGATGTAAAAAAAGGTGGCTCGTGTGTAACGATATCTGTAAAGCCAGACTGCGCAGGAGAGCTGTACTTGATATTTGATAATTTGTATTTTTCTAATAATTTACGAAAAAATTGGAATTCTGCAAGAATTACGGTAAAGTGTAAGGGATTATATAGGTTTTTTGACATAAGAGAGAAATCTGATCAAATGTATTCAAATATCCATGATTTTATCTTTAATCTGGGCTTTATTGAAAGAGCTGAAGATGACATGAATATTGAAATATCTTTTTCGGAAAAGGGCATATATTCATTTGATGATTTTAGTGTAACTTGTCAGCCTGTCACCAAAATTCCAGAGTATATTTCTGCCCTTACTGCAGATAACATCTCCTATCATTATATGGATGGAAAAATGTATATCTCAGGCGATATTGTTTCTGATAAAATATTATGCATATCAGCGCCTTTTCAGGATGGCTCTTATGCACTTATCGATGGCAAAAAGCAAAAATGCTTCTGTGTGAATAATTTTGCTACGGGAATCGAAGTCTCACAAGGTTTTCATGAAATTGAGGTGTGCTTTTGATTCGTGCGGAATGAGTGCATACTGTGTTGCACGCAGCGGGTCCTTTGGGGCGAAATAAGGGGATGCAAGCCTGACTGCAATACCTTATAAGAATATGAACTGCGAAAGCAATGAACCTCGGCGCAGTAAAATAGTACAGCGGTTTTGCAAAAATTGCCTATAAAGAGCGCCTATGATTCTTATAGTTTTTGCAGCCGTCTGGTGCTTGGTATTTATTGCTAATAAGTGCCGCAGATGCTATAGTATACATTATGGGCTTATATCTGAATCCAAATAATGAGAACTTCAGGCGCACTCTGACGCGGGAAATATATGTCGATAAGACAATGATGATTTCTAAAATCAATCACTTGATGGCAACCGATAACACCTATATCTGCGTATCCCGTCCGCGCCGCTTTGGAAAGACTATAGCGGGCAATATGCTGAGTGCTTACTATTCTAAGGGGGCTTCTTCCAGAGAGCTTTTTGCTCCGTACAAAATAGCCAACGAGCCTGACTTTGAAGGCAATTTAAATAAGTTTAATGTGATAAAAATCGATGTAAACGGGGAGTACCAGAG
Organism: Treponema sp. UBA4319; assembly: GCA_002393865.1. Classification (GTDB taxonomy): domain Bacteria; phylum Spirochaetota; class Spirochaetia; order Treponematales; family Treponemataceae; genus Treponema_D. The sequence goes on along the minus strand of DGUD01000097.1, from coordinate 18,050 downwards.
TGCGCGTAATAAAGATTCTGTTCTGGAAAGACTTACGGACAAAATATTAAAGGAAATGCAGACGGCTTATCCAGAGGCAGATATAGCTATGGATATGTCGCTTGCGGACGCCATGCAGAAAGTGTATGCTGTGACCGGGGAGCAGTTTGTCATCATAATGGACGAATATGACTCTTTGGTACGGGAGAAAGTTCCACAGAGCCTGTTCGCACAGTATCTCTCCTTGTTGAACGGGCTGTTTAAGAATGATACCCTACGTCCTGCCATAGCCCTCGCATACCTTACGGGAATACTACCCATAGTACGCGATCGTGTACAATCCAAGCTGAACAATTTTGAAGAGTTCACAATACTGAGCGCAGCTTCATTGGCAGAGTTTATAGGTTTTACAGATAGCGAAGTTCAGGAATTGTGCGAGGGACACAATGTAAGCTATGATGAGTGCAAAAGGTGGTATGATGGCTACAGACAGAATGGTTTTGAGATATACAATCCTGAGTCTGTTATAAAGTCGGTTTTAAATAAGGAGTTTGCCGACTACTGGGGAAAGACTTCGACCTATGCCGTAATAAATGATTACATACAGCAGAATTTTGAGGGTACGAAGGACTGTGTTATCCGTATGCTGGCGGGAGAGAGTGTTGATGTGAACGTAACGCACTTTATGAACACCATGACCGATTTCTCCAGCAGGAACGATGTCTTTACCTATCTGATACATGTCGGCTATCTGGCATACAACAAGGAGGACGGAACCTGCCGCATACCGAACAAAGAGGTTCGCAACGAATGGTTCAATGCGATAGAATCAAATCAGGACTATAAAATAACGAATAAAATAATACAGGACTCAAAAGAGCTTTTGGATGAAACGCTGAAAGGCAATGAAGAAGCCGTAGCACGTGCCTTGGACACAAGCCATATTCATGTGACGAGCAACCGCAGTTATAACAATGAGGACGCGCTGCAAAGTGCGATATACCTTGCCTTTATTTATGCGCTGAACAAATACACCGTGATAAAAGAAATGACCACAGGCAGGGGCTTCGCTGATGTGGTATTTATTCCGTTTGTGGCTGATATGCCAGCGATAATAATAGAGCTGAAGCGGAACGGCAGCACCGAAACAGCCTTGACTCAGATAAAAGAAAAGAAATACTTTGCCTCAATGGAGCATTATGTAGGAAAGCTCTTGTTTGTCGGCATAAACTACGATGAAAAGGAAAAAACACATACCTGTAAAATAGAGGAGTTTATGTGCTAGCAAGTTGTTTTGTTGTTTTAAGTTTAATTGTATTTTTTAAGCGGACAATCTATATAAAGCGCTTCTTTTTAAGCCCCTTTTTTATGCTACGGTGCAGCCTTTGTTCATTGTGGCGTAGGAAAGGGGCTTTTCTATGCCTTTGATTCGCGCGGAAGGGCGTTGCTTCCGGCAGAGCCATGCTATAGAAAAACAATCTGCTTTCTGCTATACTTAAGCTTGTCTGGTAAGGATTGTGGTGTATGGAAAAAAAATATGACTATCTTATCGTCGGGGCGGGATTGTATGGGGCTACGTTTGCATGCCTCGCGAGGCGGCAGGGAAAACGCTGCCTTGTGATTGAGAAGCGTTCCCACTTGGGCGGGAATGCGTATTGCGAGAATGTGTGCGGCATCAATGTGCATGTGTACGGCGCGCATATCTTCCATACTTCGGACAAGCGGGTCTGGGATTTTGCGAACAGTTTTGTGCCCTTCAACCGCTACACTAATTCCCCCATCGCGAACTATCACGGAAAGCTGTATAATCTTCCGTTCAATATGAATACGTTCTATCAGATGTGGGGGGTACGGACACCTGAGCAGGCGCGGAAGGTGATAGAGGAGCAGAAGAGCGCCGCAGGAATCGGGACGCCCCGGAACCTTGAGGAGCAGGCGATTTCTCTGGTAGGCAGGGACATCTATGAGTGCCTGGTAAAGGAGTATACGGAAAAGCAGTGGGGCAGGAAGTGCACGGAGCTTCCACCCTTTATAATCAAGCGCCTGCCCGTGCGTTTTACCTTTGACAATAACTATTTTAATGATACCTATCAGGGAATTCCGATGGGAGGCTTCAACAAGCTTGTTGACGGGCTTCTGGAGGGAATTGAGGCGCTTACTGATACGGATTTTTTCAAGGACAGGAAGAAGTGGGAGGCCTGCGCTGATAAAATCGTTTTTTCGGGGAAGATAGACGAATTCTTTGACTATCGCTTCGGGAAGCTTGCCTACCGCAGCGTCCGCTTTGAGACGGAGACCCTTGACGTGCAGAATTTCCAGGGGAACGCCGTCATGAATTTTACGAGCCACGACGAGCCGTACACCCGCATCATAGAGCACAAGCATTTTGAGCCGGAAAGTCCCGCATATATGAGCGGCAGGACGGTCATATCTAGGGAATATTCGTCCGAATGGACGGAGGATTCAGAGCCGTTCTATCCGGTGAATGACGGCACGAATGGCACCCTGTATGGGAAGTACCGGCAGCTTGCGGACGCTCTGCCCGGCGTGCTTTTTGGCGGGCACCTTGCCGAATACAGGTACTATGATATGGATGATGTTATTGCCAAGGCGATGAATGATTTCGAGCGTTTTTCCGGGACCAGGCATGAGGGCTGAGGAGGCATATAGTGGAAAATGACGGGCTGCCGCTTGCGTATAGGGAACTGGTGGCAAAAGTGGTCCCGATGACCGTGTACCGGGTGCTCGATGCCGACGAGCAGCGGATTGAGAAAGTCCGCGCCGTGCAGCTTGAGATTCTTGCGCAGCTGCTTTCGGTATGCAGGGCAAACGGGCTGACGGTATTCCTGATGTACGGCTCGCTGCTGGGCTATGTCAGGAACGGGGGCTTTATTCCGGGGGATGACGATATCGATGTTGCCCTTATGCGGGAGGATTACGACAAGCTGCTGGGGCTTTCGGGCTCGTTCCCGGATGGCTTTTTGCTGCAGTCGCCTGCCGCGGAGGACTGTTTTTATGGCGGCTATACAAAACTACGGAAGCGCGGCACGAGCTGCATTGTTCCCCAGAACTGGTACAAGGACTGCGACGAGGGCATCTGCATCGATATTTTTCCTGTTGATTTTGCCTATGCCGACAGGAAGAAGGAGCAGAAGAAGCTCCGGAGAATCAGGCAGCTGCAGCGCCTGCTGTACGCGAAGTCCTACGGTTTTTTCGCGAGCTTTCAGGATATGCCCCTGCTGGAATGGAAGCTGTACAAGTACGCGGGCAAGCTCTTTTCCCGCCAGCGGCTGCTTGCGGCATTCGACAGGCTGCTGGCGGAGCACGACGGCACGGGGCGTTGCCGTATTTATACGCACTACACGGCGGGTGCCGGCTTTTCCGCGCGGGAGAAGGACAGCTCCTTTCCGGCGGAGCTTGTGGGAACGTTCCTGCCGGCAACTTTTGAGGGGCTGGAGCTTGCCATTCCTGCGGGCTGGAAGGAGCTTTTGCGGCTCCGCTACGGCTGCAGTTTCCTTGAGATGAACGCCGATGGCGGGCAGATGAAGCTGCGCCACGGTTTTTATTCGCTGGATGTGCCGTCCAAGGTCTATAAGAAGCGCTTTTCTAGGGCCGGAAAGAATATCAGGGCGGGGCAGAAGGTCGTGCTTGTGGGGGATGCCGCGGGCATGAGCGAATTCGCAGAGCAGTTTGGCGGCAGGTACCGGCCGGAAGCCCTCTGCATGACCCATGCGGTGGACTGGCCGCTGCCGGAGGCTTTTGGCGCTGCCCGTCAGATTTCCCTGCACGACTTAAAGGAATTTTCATCAGCTGAGTTCTATGTCGTGGTCACGGGGATTTTCTTCAGGGAGGCGGAGGCCATGCTGCGGGATGCCGGTATCCGCGATTACTATATATTTGTACGGAACCGGGAATGGCTGCGGCTCGCGAACCCGGAGGATGCGCTGTGGGAGCTGCGGGGGCGGGCCGGCAGGAATGATGGCTGACAGGGCTGTGCCGCTCTGCTGTCCGCATGCTAGATTTCCGTAGGCTTCCTGCACGGAAATCAGTTTTTGTACAGTATTGTGACAGGCATGGAAAAGAAATGCCACGGAGAACAGTTTTCCATATTTTTTTCTATGTTGAGCAACGGGGAAATCAGTTTTGTGTGGAGCGGGAAGGAAAAGACGGCTGAAAACCCGCACTGGCGAGGTACGAGCGAAGCGAGTTTAACACTTATTCCTCGCCACGGCGGGTTTCTCGGCCGGATTTGACTGGGAGCGGAACACAAAACTGATTTCCATGGGCTTCCAGCGAGCCCTCTTCCCTTTTTTCCATAAATCTGGTATATATAAGGCTGTTTCAAAAGTCCGGACGGATTTTTGAGGCTTGCTTGTGTGAAGCCAATAAAGAGGTATATTAGGATGGGAACTTCAAAAGTCAGGAGGGGGGCAGGCATCGTCAAAGCGCTGCTCCTTCTGCTTCTTGCAGTGGGGATAGTCGCCGCCGCTTTGTATCCGGTCGGGAACCAGCCGGTCACCGTTTCGGTGTACTGCACGGGCAGCCATGCCTCGTTGTCCTTTCATCCGGATGAAGTGGAGCAGATGAAGGGCTTTGAGATTGCATATCCGGCCTTTTCGGCCGCTTCGTTCACGGAAATCAGGATTTCGCGCTTTTTCCGCACTATCTGTGTGGACAAGATTCTGCCGCAGAACCTTGCGGCCTATGCTGAATTCAGGGACGGAACCTTGTTTTTTAATGCCGCGGCGGCGGATGTGCTGCGGCAGAATTCTCGCTCGGCGCTGATGGAGCGGCTCTTTCTGGCGGAGGCGCTGCTGGCGCTCGTCATGTTCCTCATCATAATCGTGGACGCCATTGCCGAGAAGCTTTCCTCAGAGACGCGGGACAACCACGGGCCGGTGCATGAAATCAGCAAATTCTGCTCGCAGGTTGCCCGCTACAGGCAGTATATTGTCTTTGCGGCGCGGGCGGACTTGCGCGCCGAGGTTGCCAATTCCTTCCTGAACCGGCTCTGGTGGGTGCTGGAGCCGACGTTCAACATGCTCGTGTACGTGCTGGTATTCGGCCGCGTGATGGGGAATTCCGTGCGGAACTATGCCACCGTCGTGTATTCGTCGCTGCTCATGTGGACTTTCTTCAACAAGACGATTAATTACAGCGTCAAGTGCATACGCAACAACCGCGACATCGTCACCAAGGTGTACCTGCCGAAGCAGGTTCTGATACTGACGAACATGATTTTAAATTTCCTTAAATTATTGTTCTCTCTCATCGTGCTCGTGCCGATGCTCGTCATATTCAGGGTGCACATCGCGCCGAGCGCGCTCTTTGTGCTGCCCGCATATATGCTCATGCTCCTGCTTTCCTTTGGTATCGGCCTGATATTCCTGCATTACGGCGTGTATATCGACGACCTGTCCTATGCCGTCGGCATCCTGCTGCAGATGCTCATGTTCCTGTCGGGCATATTCTATGATGTCATAACAGCTCTCCCGAAGCCCCTGAACACGATGGTGCTCAGCCTGAATCCGGTGGCGCTGTTTGTCGATACGATGCGCAATGCCCTGCTGAGCGGGATTGTCTGCAATGTTCCGCTTGTCATCCTGTGGACGGTGATAGCGCTGCTTTTGTGCTATATGGGCATCCACATCGTCTATAAAAACGAAAACAGTTATGTGAAGGTTATCTGAAAATGAAAGAAAACGCATTGGACGTGAGCCATGTGAGCATAGATTACAAGGATTTGTCCCGGATGAAGCTCGCCCGGACATTCGCAAAAGGCGAGGTGAAGAAATCCAACGTCGTGCGGGCGGTGGACGATGTATCCTTTTCAGTGGAGAAGGGGGAAATCCTCGGTATCGTCGGCAGGAACGGCTCCGGCAAGACGACGCTCCTGCGCTCCATCGCAGGGATATTCCAGCCGGACGAGGGATACATCGATACCCACGGGAACCGGGTCTCTCTTATGGCCATCGGAATCGGCTTCAACGGCAACAACACGGGGCGCGAGAACATCCTTAAGTCCGGCATGCTGCTCGGCTGCTCCCTGGAGTATGTCAAGGAGCACATGGACGCCATCATCGAGTTCTCCGAGCTGGGGGACTTTATCGACCGCCCCGTCCGCACGTATTCAAGCGGCATGTACTCCAAGCTTTCCTTTGCCGTCACCGCCATCCTTGACACCGACATCATGCTCGTTGACGAGGTGCTCAGCGTTGGCGACGAGCATTTCCGCAAGAAGAGCTACAACCGGATGGTGGAGCTCATGAAAAGCAGCAGGACGGTGCTGATTGTGTCCCATGCGACCGACACCCTGAAGCAGTTCTGCAACCGCGTCCTCTGGATTAACGACGGGCACTTCATGATGCTCGGCGATACGGAGGAAGTGCTTGCCGCATACGAAAAAACGACGGCGCTGTAGGGGGGCAATCCGCCCAGATGAATTTACAGGTGTAGCTTATGTGCAAGAAAATCAGCATCCTTGTTCCCTGCTACAACGAGCAGGACAATGTCGTCGCTATCAGCAAGGCGATTGAGGAGGAAGTGCGCAGGAGCCTTCCTGCATACGATTACGAGATTGTGTTCATCGACAACTGCTCCACGGACAACACGCGGCCGCTTCTCCGGGAGATTTGCAGGAATAACAAAAAAATTAAGGCTATTTTCAATGCGCGGAACTTCGGGCAGTTCAATTCCCCATATTACGGCCTGCAGCAGACACAAGGCGACTGTACCATCTCTATCTGCTGCGATTTTCAGGATCCGGTGGAGCTTATTCCCCGCTTTGTCCATGAATGGGAGAAGGGCGCGCGAATCGTGGCGGGCATCAAGACGCAGAGCGACGAGGACAAATTTGTGCGCTTCCTGCGTACCTGCTACTACAAGATGATACACAAAATGAGCCAGGTGGAGCAGATTGAGCACTTTACGGGCTTCGGGCTCTACGACAAGTCGTTCATCGACGTGCTGCGGAACCTGCATGATCCCACGCCTTTCCTGCGCGGTATCGTCGCTGAGCTCGGCTTCAAGCGGGTGGACATCCCGTACCGGCAGGCACGGAGAAAGGCCGGCAAAACCCATAACAACTGGTACAGCCTTTTTGACGCGGCGATGCTCAGCTTTACCTCGTACACGAAGGTCGGGCTGCGCTTCGCCACATTCGGCGGAATTGCGGTGTCGCTTGTCAGCGTCGTCGTCGCCATCTACTATTTTGTCTACAAGCTGCTCCACTGGCAGACCTTTTCCGCAGGTATCATTCCGCTGCTGATAGGCACGTTCCTGCTCGGCGGAATCCAGCTCTTCTTTATCGGCTTCCTTGGGGAATATATCATGGGCATGAACAACCGTATCATGAACCGCCCGCTGGTGATTGAGGAGGAGCGGATTAATTTTGACGAGGCTGCGGCGGATAGCGAATAAAACTATTTTTTTTAAGTTTATATGCATTGATTTAAGGGAAAGAAATGAAGCAGAGACTTGCAGATTACGTGGCGGATTTCCTGGTAAAAAAAGGAATCTGCGACTGCTTTACGGTGGTCGGCGGCGGCGCGATGCACCTGAACGACGCGCTGGGGCATAAAGAGGGGCTCCGCTGCGTGTACAACCATCATGAGCAGGCAAGCGCCATTGCCGCCGAAGGCTATGCCCGGCTGCACAACAGGATTGCCGCGCTGTGCGTCACGACGGGGCCGGGCGGTACGAACGCCATAACGGGCGTTGTGGGGGCATGGCTCGATTCCATACCGATGCTGGTGCTCTCCGGGCAGGTCCGCTACGATACGACCGCCCGCTATAACGAGCAGTTTACCGGCGGCTATAAGCTCCGCGCGGTGGGCGACCAGGAATTCGATATCACCCGCTCCGTCTCCTGCATGTGCAAGTATGCCGTTATGATAGAAGACCCCCTGATGATCCGCTTTGCGCTGGAAAAGGCGTACCATCTGGCGGTAACGGGGCGCCCCGGCCCCTGCTGGCTTGATATTCCCGTGAATTTCCAGGGATGCACAATAGAGACGGACGATTTGCCGCCCTATGAGGGCAGCGAGGAGCAGGCGCGGGACGACGCCGCGCTGCCGCCCCCGGTGGATGCTGCTACGATAGCCGCCGTCATAGAGAAAATCCGCTGCGCGCGGCGCCCCGTGCTGTATGCGGGCAACGGTATCAGGCTTTCAGGCGGCTACGAGGATTTCCGGGCGGCCGTGGAGAAGCTCGGTATCCCGGTCTGCACCTATTGGGATGCGGTTGACCTGATAGAGACGGAGCACCCCCTCTATGTGGGGCGCGGGGGCAACATGGGAGACCGCGCGGGAAACTTTGCCGTCCAGAACGCGGATGTGATTCTCGCCGTCGGCAACCGCCTGCCAATCCGTGTGGTCGGCTACAACTGGAAGACCTGGGCCCGCGAGGCGGAGGTCATCATGGTGGACATAGACCCCGCGGAGCTCCGAAAACCGACGGCGCATGTGGAGCTGCCCGTTCATGCCGACGCCAGGGATTTTTTCAGGCGGATGAACGCAGCCCTGGAGGGGCAGAGCGGCCCCTTGTCCGGCAGGCAGGACTGGATTGCGGTCTGCCAGAGGTGGAAGAAGGACTATCCTGTATGCCTGCAGCGCCACAAAGACGAGGCCGACGGCTTTGCGAACGCCTACGCCGCTTTTGATTATATCAGCCGCAATCTCCCGGAAGGAAGCCTCACGGTGACCAGCAACGGCACCTGCTGCGTCGCCGGCCACCAGACCTGGTTCATAAAGAAGGGCAGCCGCTTCTTCAACAACAATGCGGTTGCCAGCATGGGCTACGGGCTTCCGGCAGCCATCGGCGCCTGTGTCGCGAACGGACGGCGGACGACGGTCTGCCTTGAGGGCGACGGCTCCATCATGATGAACCTGCAGGAGCTGCAGACGCTCGTCACCAACCGCTTCCCCGTAAAGATTTTCCTTATCAACAATCAGGGCTACCATTCCATCCGGCAGACGCAGGGCAGCATGTTCGCGGAGCACTGCAAGGTCGGTATCGGGCCGGAGAGCCACGACCTTTCCTTCCCCGACTACGAGAAGATTGCGGCTGCCTTCGGCATCCCGTATGTTGCCGCGCACGAGAATTCCGCGCTGGCAGCCGCCTTTGCGCGGACGATGGAGGGGGATTCCCCCGCTATCTGCGAGATATTCGTCTCGACGGAGCAGGTCTTCGAGCCCAAGAATTCCGCCCGGCGTCTGGACGACGGCACGATTGTGAGCCCCCCGCTGGAGGATCTTGCGCCCTTCCTTCCGCGGGACGAGCTGCTGAGGAACCTGTACGTCAGGCCGGTGGGGCAGCGGGGCTGCGAATGAGGCTTTCCGAAATCGAGCTTGTGCTCTTTGACCTTGACGGGACGGTGTATTACGGCTCCAAGATAATCCCAGGCGCCAACGAGACGATAGAATACTTCCGCAGGAACGGCAAGAAGGTCTACTTTACGACGAACAACTCCACGAAGACCCGCGTGCAGATATACGAGAAGCTCCGCGATATCGGCGTGAGCTGCAGGCTGGAGGAAGTGCTCACGTCCGGCTATCTGGCGGCGCTCTATGCAAAGAAGAACGGGCTCCGCGACGTATACGTGTTCGGTTCCTCCAATCTGATACAGGAATTCAACGATTCCGGCATCCCCGTCAACCAGAACGAGAGCGCGGAGAACCTGCTGATAGGCTACAACCCGCTGATGACCTACGACGACCTTGCGTGCGCGCTGCGGGTCGCCGTCCATGCGAAGCAGATTATGGCCTGCAACAAGGAGCGGACCTTCCCCGGGGAGAATTCGAAGCTGATGCCCGGCTGCGGCGCCATGACCGCCCCTATCGAATGGTGCGCGCGGCGGGAGTGCGACGTTGTCATCGGGAAGCCGAACACCCTGATGATCGAGCTGCTGTGCGAGCTGGAGAAAAAAGACCCTGCTACCTTCCTGATAATCGGCGACACATACGAGAGCGATATCCGCATGGCCGACAGGGGCGGGTGCAGGAGCATACTCATAACGCAGTCGTCCGATTACGGGCAGACGCTCACCGCCGCGTCGATTTCTGATATAGTGCGGCTCGTGCGATGAGCAGGCTGATTCTGAGCGGCGCGACCGGCATGATAGGGGCGGCGATTGTGCGCGAGGCGCTGCGGCAGGGCTACGGCGTCACCTGCCTTGTGCGCAAGGATTCCCCGCGCATCGCGAATATTCCCCGCTCCGGGAACGTGCGCGTGGTAGACTGCGATATCTCCGGCTACGGCTCGCTTGAGCTGGAAGGAAAGCATGATGTGTTTGTCCATCTCGCATGGAACAAAACGACTGCCGGCGGTCGGGACGATGTGGACTGCCAGCTTGCGAATATCCGCTACACGCTGGATGCGGTGAGGCTTGCGGAACGCAGCGGCTGCCGGGTATTTATCGGCGCGGGGAGCCAGGCTGAGTACGGGCTCCAGTCCGTTCCTCTGACATCCTCGCTCCCTGTGCGGCCTGAGAGCGGCTACGGTATAGCGAAATTTTCGGCGGGCAGGCTGGCGTCGCTTTTGTGCGGGCAGCTGGGGATGCGCTTCAACTGGCTGCGTATCCTGAGCGTGTACGGCCCGCATGACGGGGAGCATTCGCTCGTCAGCTACTGCGTCCGGGAGCTGCTGGCCGGCCGCAGCCCGGAGCTTACGGAATGCGCCCAGCAGTGGGACTATCTGTATTGCGACGATGCCGCGCGGGCATTCCTTGCCGTGGCGGAGCGGGGGAAAGACGGGGCGGTCTACCCGCTGGGCAGCGGGCAGGGCAGGCGGCTCTCCGAATATGTCTCGGATATCCGCGACGCAATCAATCCTTCCCTGCAGCCGGGATTCGGGAAGAAATCCTACTATCCCCACCAGCCGATGTTCCTTGTGGCTGATGTGTCGGAGCTTGAGCGGGACACGGGCTGGCGGCCGCAGGTGGCTTTTGCGGAAGGAATCCGCCGTGTACTGGGAGCGCAGGAATGAAGCGCATCTGTTTTGTGACGGCGGCGCGCTCCGAGTACGGGGTGCTCCGGTGGCTCATGAAGGATGTCGCCGCCGACAAGGACTTCTGCCTGCAGCTCGTGGTGACCGGCGGGCATTTGTTGCGGCAGCAGGGGCACACCATCGACGCGATACGCGCGGACGGCTTTTCGATTGATGCCGTCGTGGACGCCCGCCTTGACGTCTCTTCCCCGGAGGCTGTGGCGGCTTCCATGGGGCGCATGGGCGAAGGCTTCGCCCCTGTGCTCGCAAGGCTGCGCCCGGATCTGCTTGTCGTGCTCGGCGACCGCTATGAGCTGCTGCCGCTGTGCAGCACGGCCTTTGTCATGCGTATCCCCATCGCGCATATCTCCGGCGGCGACGTGACGGAGGGGGCGATTGATGACGGCGTCCGCAATGCCGTCACCATGCTTGCCACGTACCACTTTCCCGGAACAGAGGATGCCGCGCGGAACATCGCGCGGATGCGCGGTTCTGGGGAGCATGTCTGGACGGTAGGGGAGCCGGGGCTGGACGCGTTCCGGCGGATGCCGCTCATGGCGCGCGGGGAGCTTGCCGCGGAGCTGGGGCTTGATGCCGGGCAGAGCTGGTGCCTCTTGACCTACCACGCGGAGACGCGGCAGGATCTCGGCTACAATCTTGCAGCCGCAGAGGCCTGCCTTGCGGCGCTGGAAGGGCAGCCGGGGCTGCAGTCGGTGCTGACCTATGCGAATGCGGATTTCGGCGGGGAGCAGATAAACGCGCTGCTTGAGGCCAAGGCCGCCGCATCCCCGGAACGCTTCAAGGCAATCCCGTCGCTGGGGCAGCTGCGCTACCTGAGCTTTATGAGGCAGGCTGCGCTGATTGTGGGCAATTCCAGCAGCGGTATCATCGAGGCTCCGTTCCTTGGGATTCCCGTGGTGAATGTCGGCGGCAGGCAGCGCGGCCGTCATCTGTGCGGCAACATCGTGCAGTGCGGTACCAGCCCCGCCGAAGTCTCCGAGGCCGTGGGCAGAGCGCTCGCCGGCCCCGTGGACGCAGGCGATGCCTCCTACTGGGGGGACGGGACGGCCGCGGAGCGTATCATGGAGGTGCTGAGAACATGCAGGTGACGCTTGTGCCTTCCTGGGATGACAAGCTTTCCCGCTTTCCGGCGGAGCAGCAGGACGTGTATTTTACCGAAGCCTACGTCAGGCTTGCGGCGGGGCAGGGCAGTGAGGTGATGTGCGCCGTCTGCGAGGACGGGCCGAATATCGTGCTGCTTCCCTTCCTGCGGCGGACGTTCCGCGGCTACTATGATTTCGAGACGCCCTACGGCTACGGCGGGCCGATTTCGAACTGCCCGGATGCCGCATGGAATGCGCGCGCGCTCAGGGAAATCTGTGCCTGCTTCCGTGCCCGGCACTACCTTGCGGGCTTCATCCGCTTCCACCCCCTGCTGCGCAACGCCGACTGGTGCAGGGGCGTCGTCCCCGTCGTGGATGACCGCTGCACGGTCGCCATCGACACCTCGCTTCCTGAGGAGGACATCTGGGCGGGGCAGCTTTCCTCCAAGAACCGCAATATGATACGCAAGGCGGAGAAGAACGGGCTGGTCTTCTTCCGCGACGACGATTTTTCGTGCATGGAGGCCTTCAGGCGGCTGTACCGCCAGACGATGGACAGGCTTGGCGCCGATTCCTTCTATTATTTTGACGACGGCTATTTCCGGGAATTCGCCCGGATTTTTAAGGGAGACGGCTTCCTTGGCCTTGTCAGGCAGGGCGGAGAGGTCGTGGCTGCGGCGCTGTTCATGCGTTCCGGCCGCTTCGGGCACTACCATCTGGCGGGAAGCAGCAGGGAGCACGCCTCTTTGGGGGCGAACAACCTGCTGCTCTGGAACGCTGCCTGCCAGATGCACCGGGACGGCGTAAAGGAATTCCACCTTGGCGGCGGTACGGACGGCAGCGAGACGAATTCCCTGCTGAAATTCAAGAAATCCTTCAGCCCGGAGCTGCGGCAGTTCTCCATCGGAAAGCTTGTGCTCAACGAGGCCGCCTACCAGGAAATCTGCGGCGCATGGGCTAGGGAGAACCCCGGCAAGCTTGCAACATACGGCTCTTTCCTGCTAAAATACCGCTATTGATATGGCACGGACATTGATTATTGCGGAAGCCGGGGTGAACCACAACGGCAGGCTGGATCTGGCGCTGAGGCTCTGCGACGCCGCCAAGGAGAGCGGGGCGGATGTGGTCAAATTCCAGACATGGCAGACGGAGAAAATCATCACGAGAACGGTGGCGCAGGCGGACTATCAGGCGGCGAATACGGGCCGGCAGGAGAGCCAGTTCGACATGCTTAAGCGGCTGGAGCTCTCCTACGATGATTTCCGCCGGATAAAGGAGCATTGCGACGACATCGGCATTGCGTTCGCCTCTACCGCCGACGAGCGCTGGAGCCTGGAATTCCTTGTGTCGCTTGGAATTCCTTTCATCAAAGTAGGTTCCGGCGAGATAACGAACATCCCCTATCTCAGGATTATGGGCGCGAGCGGGCTGCCGCTGATTGTGAGCACCGGCATGGCGGGGCTTGCGGATGTTGATACCGCGCTCACGGCGCTGCGCGGTGCTGGTGCGCGCGACATCACGCTCCTGCACTGCACCACGAATTATCCCTGCCCCATGGAGGAGGTCAACCTGAAGGCGATGTGCACGCTCAGGGATGCCTTCAGGCTGCCGGTGGGCTACTCTGACCACACGGAAGGCGTGGAGGTCGCCGTCGCGGCGGTCGCGCTGGGGGCATGCGTCATCGAGAAGCATTTTACGCTTGACCGGAATATGGAAGGGCCTGACCACCGTGCCAGCACGGAGCCTGCGGAATTCCGCAGGATGGTTGGCTGCATACGCAACATAGAGGCAGCGCTCGGCGACGGCCGGAAGGTTCCCTCGCAGAGCGAGCGGAAGATTTCCGCCCTTGTCCTGAAGCGCATTGTCGCCTCCCGGCCGATACAGGCGGGCGAGCGCCTGTCGGAAGAGAACCTGTGCGTGAAGCGCAGCGATTCCGGGCTGCCGGCTTCCTGCTGGGATTTGCTGCAGGGCAAAACAGCCTCCCGCAGTTATGCTGCCGACGAGCCGGTGGGGCTATAAGATGCAGGGGGGCTTTGTATGGTGACCGTTCGGAAGTCCGCGCCCTATGCGATGAGCTGCGCCGCGATGCTTGCCGCGCTGCTCCTGCTGCCGGATATCTGCTCCCTGCCGCTGCGCAGCGCGCATTCCCGTCTCTTCACGGGCGATTTTGACGCGGAATTCTGGCTGCAGTATGTCCCTGTATGGGCAGCGGAGCTCTTTGTGCTGCTTGCCTCGCTCCTGCTGCTGAAAGCCTGCTGCTTCCGGCAGACCGGGGCGTGGGGCGCTTTTGTCGCCGGGCACAAGCGCACGCTCTTTGTGCTCCTGATGGCGTTGTTCTTCTGCGCCTCGAACGCGCGCATCCTGCTGAAAGGCGGCTTTTTGGGTTATTACAGCGGCTGGGATTACGGCGATTTGCTGGCGCACCTGCAGATTTACGGCGGACGGAGCAACCTGTACGACAGCAATTATCCGCCGGTGGCGACGCTGCTGTACAGGCTGTTCTATATGTTTATCCCCGCATTGCCGTCCGCCGCTGCGGGCGCCTACGGCTATGTGCTCTTCCTCTTTTTCCTGGGGACGGCGCTGCCGCTCTTTGTCCTGCTTGCCGCCTCTGCCGGGGGAACTGAGCGTTCCCGCCTTCTGCTTGCCGCCGCCTGCTTTGTCTCTGGCCCCGTGCTCTACGTGTACCAGCGTGCGAACGTCGCGTTTTTTGCCCTCATCCTGCTGCTGCTCTATCTGCGCTGCTTCCGCTCGGAGAAGCGCTTTGTCAGGGAGTTTGCCCTGCTCGCGCTGGCGCTCTCCGCCAATATCAAGTATTACCCTGCGGTATTCGGGATGCTGCTGCTGAAGGAGCGGCGCTGGGGCGATGCTGTCCGCTGCGCGGCCTACGGCGTCGCCATGTTTGTCCTGCCGGCGCTTTTTTCCCCGCTGCTTGCCCCGGCGGCAGGCATTGCGGCGCAGGACGCGCAGCTTGTGCAGGCGGGCTTTGTCCGGGATACCGTGCAGGGGATGCAGGCCTTTACGGGGAACGGGAATCTCGCCTATCTGACAGGTGTCGCCTCCTCCAGCCTCTCGCTGAAAGTCCGGCTGTACAATGCCGTGCTGGTGCACCTCGGCTTGCCTGATGCGCTCTGCAATGCCCTGACGCTGCTTGTGACGCTGCTTTTCTTTGCCGCGACGCTTGTGCTTGTGCTCCTTGCCAAAAAACGCTATCAGGAGCTTTTCCTGCTCGGCTCGCTCTGCATTTTTGTCCCGACGATGAGTTTCTGGTACAGCGTGCTCTTCCTGATTCCGGCGCTCCTGTGCTTTCTGCAGGAAGAGCAGGATTCCGTCTTCTGCTCCTGTGCGGGGCTGCTGCTCTTCTGCGCGCTGTTCTGCTATGCGGTGGCGCTTTCCTATGCGCTTACTCCCGACAGGATATGGCATATCCTGCTGCTCTACGCCCTGTTTGCGGGCGAGGTGCTGGCCGCATGGAGCCGCCGCAGGACTCCGGCCAGGCGCTGAGCACTAGAGCTACAGGCCTTTCCCAATGTTTTTCTCAGCTGAAAGCCCGGCCTTCTTCTCAGGTCATTGACGGAGACTTGCTTTTGGGGTATCATCTCTGGAAGAGGGGCAGATTTTAAAAGTAGCGCTGTTCGGAAACTTCTGTAGTTTTGAGAGGATCCCTATACAAATAACAGAAAATCGCTGCTCGCTGTGTTTTGTGACTGCATCTACTGCCTGCGCCTTCTGAGGATTAGAGCTTGCTTCTTGCGGCATAATCAAAGAGAACCACCGGAGCGCTGGCCATGGGGCTTCCCCGTGCACGTTCCGTTGCTCATATCAGCGGCGCAGGGGCGCGCGTCCCCGGCGCTGTGTATTTTTGCGTTTTAAGGAAGTTTTATATGAATATTTCTATCGTGGGAACAGGCTATGTCGGGCTCGTGTCCGGCACATGTTTTGCGGAGATGGGGAATCATGTCTGGTGCATCGACATCGATGCCGACAAAATCTGGCGCCTGAACAAGGGCGAGATTCCGATTTACGAGCCCGGTCTGGAGGAGATGGTCAGGCGCAACCACCGCGAGGGGCGTCTGGAATTTACCTCTGACTACGCGCAGGCCGTGCCTGAATCCGACATCTGCTTTATCGCGGTGGGGACACCGCCGGGTGAAGACGGTTCCGCCGACACGCAGTATGTCCTTGCTGCGGCAAAGAGCATCGCGCAGGCGATGAAAGGCTATACGATTGTAGTAGATAAATCTACCGTCCCCGTCGGGACTGCGGACAAAGTCCGCGAGGTCATCAAGGAGACCATTGCCGTGCGCACGGATGCCGCCGGTGTGGAATTCGATGTGGTCTCCAACCCGGAATTCCTGAAGGAAGGCGTCGCCGTCAACGATTTTATGAAGCCAGACCGCGTGGTCATCGGCACTGATTCCGAGCGCTCCAAGCAGATGATGCTGAGCCTGTACCGCCAGTTCACGGAGAACGAGCATCCGATTATCACGACCGACATCAAGTCCGCGGAGATTACCAAATACGCGGCGAACGCGATGCTTGCGACCCGTATCAGCTTTATGAACGAAATCGCCAAGCTCTGCGACACGCTCGGCGGCGACGTGAAGGCTGTGCGGCAGGGTATCGGCTCGGACAGCCGCATCGGCATGAGCTTTTTGTACGCCAGCTGCGGCTATGGCGGCTCCTGCTTCCCCAAGGACGTAAAGGAGCTTGTCTCTGCGGGCAGGCGCAATGGCATAGAGATGAAGATTGCCTCCGCCGTTGAGGAGGTGAACGCGGAGCAGAAGCACCTTGTCGCCTCACGGATGATAGAGAAGTATGGCGACGACCTGAAGGGAAAGACATTCGCGCTCTGGGGGCTCGCCTTCAAGCCGCAGACCGACGATATGCGTGAGGCTCCCGCCATCACCATCATCAGCGATCTGGTGCAGCACGGTGCTAAAATCCGCAGCTATGACCCGGAGGCCTACGAGATGGCCAAGAAATACCTTGCGCATATTCCGGCGGATGCCATCAGCTACGAGAAGGATATGTGGGCTGCGCTCGAAGGCGCCGACGCGCTGGTGCTGGTGACCGAATGGAAGCAGTTCCGCTCGCCTGATTTTGACAGGATAAAGACTCTGCTCAAGGAGCCTGTCATCTTTGATGGCCGTAACCAGTACGACCCTGCGCTCATGAGAAGCCTCGGCATAGAGCTGCACTGTATCGGCAGGGGCTGCAAATGACAAAGAAAACTGTCCTCGTCACCGGCGGCGCGGGCTTTGTCGGCTCCCACCTGTGCCGGGCATTGCTGGCGCGCGGAAACCGCGTTATCTGTATGGATAATTTTTTTACCGGGCGCATGAAGAATGTGCAGGAGCTGCGGGATAATCCTGACTTTGAGCTCATGGTGCACGACGTGACGCTTCCGTACAGTTTCTATGTCGATGAGATTTTTAACCTTGCGTGCCCTGCGTCCCCGCCGCATTACCAGCGTGACCCTATCGCCACCTACAAAACGAGTATTTTCGGCGCTATCCATGCGCTTGAGCTCGCGGACAAGTGGCATGCAAAGGTCTTCCAGGCAAGCACGAGCGAGGTGTACGGGGACGCCCAGGTGCATCCCCAGCCTGAAAGCTACTGGGGCAACGTGAATCCCCATGGAATCCGCAGCTGCTACGATGAGGGTAAGCGCGGCGCCGAGACGCTTTTTTTTGATTATCACCGCCAGCACGGAACCCGTATAAAAATCGTGCGTATCTTCAATACCTACGGGCCACGCATGAACCCGGAGGATGGCAGGGTCGTGAGCAATTTTATCATGCAGGCGCTGCGGAATGAGGATATAACCGTGTACGGTAACGGTACGCAGACCCGCAGTTTCTGCTATGTGGACGACCTGGTACGCGGCTTCCTCTGCCTCATGGACAGCGATGACTCCGTTACGGGGCCGGTAAACATGGGGAATCCGGGGGAATTTACGATGCTGGAGCTGGCGGAGAAGGT
>DGUD01000210.1 GCA_002393865.1 Treponema sp. UBA4319 | reverse complement strand
GAAGCGGGGCTTCAGCATGAGATGTATTTTATCTGAATACGGACGCGGTATTGGTAAATCATGTAAACTGTTTTAAGATGAATTTCTTTTTTATGCTACAAAAGCCAAGGATTCAACATAAAAAATGCGCGGAAGCGGAAAAACGCCCGGGCTGCCATTTGCAAAGCGAAGCGTGCACCCGGCAGCCCGGGTGTTTTTCCGCCGGAACCAGATACCCCTCCCGCCGGGAGTGCATTTTTGTTTTCATGATGAAGCCCTGCAGCACATCTGGCGGATATACGCGTCACGAAGACGGCGGGCAATCTGATTCCTTGATGTAGCTTTCGCGCTCATACGAAAAGCGATTGAGCACAAAAGCCCTGCCGTTCTGCCCTATGGAGGTGCGATAAGCCCCGTCACCTGCAAGCTGCTGTATGGCGGCTGCATATTCTTCAGGGCTTTCCGCAAACACGTAGTCGCGCCCCCGCTCGGCAGGGATTCCCTCGATGCCTATGGTGTTCGTGATGACCGGAATCGCGGCTGAAAGCGCCTCCAGTATTTTTATCTTGATGCCGGCACCAGAGACGAGTGGACTGACCATGCAGAGGGAATCCGCAAACAAGGGGCGCACATCCTTGACAAAGCCCAGCACGAGCACCCGCCCGCCGTTATAGCGGAGCAAATCTGAGGCAGGATTGTTGCCTGCGACAAGAAAGCGGAATCGTTCCGGCAGCAGCGGAAGCACGTGCTCGATGAACCAGATGGCAGATTTGAAATTCTCCGGGCGGGACATCGCCCCAAAAAAGAGTATATCGCTAGAAGGGGCTGTCGAGCGGCAGACATCAAAATAGCTGTCAAAATACGGCACAACAACACGGATGCCCGGCAGGCGCCCGCCAGCATCGCGCAGGAGCAAATCCCTGTCCTTTACGTTCATCGCAACGATTTCGTCCGCATGTCGCAGCGAAGCCAGCTCCTGCCGCATGATGTTCCGGTATTTATGGCGACGAACGATTTTTTTCAGCGAAGAGACGTTTTCCTCAAAAAAACGGCGGTACTTCAGGTAGCTGACATCCTGCTCAATGCAAATCAAGAACGCGGACGGAAACAGCCGCTTTATCCGCTGCGCAAGAAAAACCGCCTGCGTCCAGTCTAGCAGCACGATATCGGGGCTGTATCCCTGACGAGCAAGCTTTCTGCATTCCCGGACAAAAAAACGGTGCATGGGATACTCGATAAAGCCCGCATAGCGGTCAAAAGGATTGCGCTGCGAAAAGCAGCTCTGCAGCCGCAAAAAAAAACGATGCGGCCGTGAGACAGCCGCATCCTGATAGAAGATAATTTTTTTGGCTTTGATGCCTCCGGCCTCAATCGCCTCCCGCTCAGCGCTTTTGGCAGCCCCAATATGCGTTATAGCATAGCGCTCTTCAATCTTTTTCAAGTAGTGATAATGGACTTTTCCCCCTGCGTGCCGCACTGTCTTGTAGGCACAAAAGGGCGATACTACCAGCAGTTTTTTCATACGCTCCCAGAAGAAGGGCTTTTCTGCTTGTGATGCGACCGGAGCATGGAAAACAGTTTCCGTGCTTTCCGGAGTATCCCCAGATAGCCGTATTTGAAGTCCAGCAGCTCCCGGATATCCTGCAGCACAGCGTCGGAAAAGTAACGGCGCAGCAGCACCTGCCACTCCTCATCCCGCAGCCGCCGTGTCACAGGATTGCTGCTGAAGCCCTCGGCAGCCTCATAGTATGAGAGCGGAAAACGGTAATGGCGGTAGCTGCACCCGTCACGGATAATGGTCTTTATGAAGAAATCAGAGTCGCTGACCATCCTGAAGCTCTCGTCATAGGGATATTTTTTTTGCAGGGACGTCCGTATCAGGCAGCACTGATGATTCAGGCTTCTTCCGGCAACGTAGAACTGGGGCGTAATCTCATCCGGAAAGATAAGAAGCTTTGTCCTATCCGGATAATACAGGATGACATCAAAGTACGCGATATCCACAGCAATTTCCTCGCCCCAGACCTGCCGCAGGATTGTGGGGGACGCAAGGTAATCGCCGCTGTTCAGAAAGAGCACATATTTTCCTGTGGCATGGGCAAGCCCCTTGTTCATGGCATTATAGATACCGGAATCTGCCTCGCTGCACCACCAGGAAATGTGCTGGGGAAACGTGCTGCGCTCCGCATAGTCCTGCAGCAAAGCGAGGCTTCCGTCCGAGCTGTCCCCGTCAATGACAATATACTCTAGTGAATCCGCCGCCAAACCTTGCTGGCAAAGCACGCTCTCAAGCGTCTTGCGCAGACCTTCCTTGTTGTTTCTGTTGACTGTTATAATCGAAAGAAAAGCTTGGCTCATCGTTGTTCCACTACAGCTTCAGCAGGCGCTTGAGCAGATGGTAGGCCGGGCGCAGCACATCCTTGGTCTTGCGCAGCAGCAGACGCCGGAAGGTCAGCTTGTTTTTTTTCCGCATAAAGCGTTGCAGCTGGCGGAATTCAAAACGGCTTACCTGTAGCTTCTCCGGGAATCGCACTATCCGGCTGTCCAGCGATGCTGTTATCTCCTGCGCGGCATTCTCGCCGCAATGCTCGCCGGAATTGTCAAAGCCGATGTTGCGGACAAGGGATTTTGACGGCGCAAGGCAAAGTCCGCCCTGCAGGAACAGGGCTGCGTACCAGAATATCGCCCATGTGTTCTTTGTTCCGTTCTCGTTCTCAAGCACTTGCTCCCACATGACCGGCTCAGTCCCGTTGATATTGAATTTTTTTATCAGCGGCGGCGTGAACCGCTGCTTGAGCTCAGGGATATCCTTTTTGAAATACGACCAGCGGTCAGCCCATGTGGCCCAGCCCCAGCAGTCCATCACGGGGTACAGCCATGCGTAATCATCGCCTTTTGTCATGAACGGGTCGCACCAGCCCGTTATGTGCCAGATGCTTTTCTGCTGCTCGTAACGCTCAAGCGCCTCGTTCATGTACGTCAGGAAATAGCGGCCGGTGACAATATCGTCCTCCAGCACGATGACGCTACCGTAGCGCTGTACGATTTCCGTCACGCCGGAAATAATGGAGGCGGCAAGCCCCTTATTCTGGGGGGCTTCCTGGACGGACAGCGATTTGAAGGCATAGGGACGGCGGACGACGGCACGGGTCTCCGCGATACGCTGCAGCTGCTCTGGGCTGGCGCCCGGCCTTGGCCCGTCAGCAAAGACAAAGAGCTCGGATGAAGGCGCCAGCTCGTTGCCGGCAAGTGCCTCCAGCGTCCGGGCTGTGTGGTCGGGACGATTATAGACGAACAGGACTATTGGCGCACAGGGCATGTGGCAGAACTCCTTGCAGAGAGCGGGAATTAGTCGCAGCAGGCGGCATCATCAGCCTGCGCGGCTTTGATATGCTGCACGGTAAGCAGCACCTTTCCTCCGGCCGTAAGAGGAATGCTGTCGACATACGCAAACGAGACCCGGAGATGCTTTCTGGCAAAGGCCGAGTGAATCTCATCCTCGTCCTCCTGCGTCCAAGAGGAAGTCTTTACCAGCCGGAACAGGACGGCACCCGGCTCATCCTGCTGAATCTGATACTGTCGGATGTGGGGGTGGCATTTCAGATAGTGGATATCCATAAAGCCGACCAGCGGGATTCTCTGCATATCGGCATCGTAGATGAAATCTTTTCCGCGCCCCTTCAGCCCGGACAAGCAGAGGACACCGCCCTCTCTTCCCCCGTACTGCACCATATCGCCGGAATCATAGCGAATCCACGGCTGCACGCGGTTCCCGAAACCGGTAACAACAAGGTGCCCGGTCTCGCCTTCTTCCACGGGATTTCCCTGATCATCCAGAACCTCCGCATAGCCGTAGAAGGGAGAAAGATAGTACACGTCGGAATTGGGCGCCGTCCAGCCGAAAAAGCTGCCTTCCACCTGGCCATACTGGCCGAATACCGGGCAATCAAGACCGCGGGAAATCTCCTGCATCGCGGAGAGCGGGCAATATTCGCTCGTCACGTAGACGGCTTTTGGCCTGAAAGCCAGCGTACCGGAAGCCGCGGCAAAGCGCGCAAGGCTCAGGATTGCATTGGAATAGCCGCGGATGACGAGCGGCTGTATCTCATTCAGCTTCCGCACATAATACGGCAGACAGTCATCGCTCTCATAGAACGAGCAGAAATCCAAAGTACCGTAAAAGGCATCCGCAGGCTCAGACTTCCAGTAGATGTGGGCTTTGATCGCCTCGTCTTCGCTGCCGTTGAGCAGGGGGCGCGTACCGCAGAAGGTCACGATGCCGAACGGATGCCTCACGATGTCGGTAAAGTCCATGCCGGTCATATACTGATAAAGCGCGCGCTGGTGCGTGTCCTCCGCGACATAGCTCGTCGGGAAACTCAGCGGCTTGCCGGTGGTAGCCCCGGTGTGCCCCCATGTCGGGTACGCATCGTGATAGAGTACGGCATTCCGCAACGAATCCTCGTGCTCCCGGACAAAAGCCTTGTCCGTAACGGGAAGCTTTTTGAGCAGCTCGATGCAATTGTCCGTGTCTGCCGCCGCAAGGAAGGGAAACTGGCGGTAATAGGGCACCTGCGCGGCGGCTTCCCGCAGCAGAGCGGCAAGGCGGCGCCGCATAAGCTTTTCTGTACGGGCAGTCCCCTTCCCTTCGCTCCGCATCAGGGCAAGAAGCGCCCGCTGCTCCCGCTGTTTTGCGGCATACTGCAGCTGCTTGCGGACGGCCGCAGCGGCATGGCGAGGAATATAACAGACGGTCTTGCGGAAGAACTGTCCGGCGGAAAGCTGCTTTCCATGGATGGCAATCTGCATGGCTCAAGAAAGAAGCTGTTTTGCGTTCTGATATACTTCCGCATACGCGGGGTAGTTTTTGTAGAAATACGCGGCGACCACCTGCATAAGCTCAAAATCCTCCTCGCTGTCTATGTCTAGCACCGCGGTGTCTTTCATCATGATTATGCCGCATCGCGTCTTGAAATATGTATCCGCGTCTTTTTCCTTCAGGGCACGCGGGCTGTACGCATAGATAGAGGCGTTCATGTCATACACGGCAGGAGCCTGCTGGCGTGCGGTAAAGACAGCGTCCTTGCTTGTGCAGAAGTAGCCGTCATGCTCCTCGACCATATTGAAGTAGGGATTCCTGCGGCAGGATGTCACCGAGAATACCACATCGTATTGGCCGGGGTGCTGGAGCTGCTCTTGGATTGCATGCGCGACATCGGCGGCAGTACGCAGCGGGGATGTGTTGTCCAGATCGACGACGACATCGTAGCGTTTGCCCTTCTTGTCCTCCATCGTGACGAGGCTGTTCCTGATGACGGCCACCTTGGGAACGCTGTCCCCGGCAAGGTTCGAATCCCGCATGATGACGGAACAGGGCAGCGCTTTCTGCGCCTGCACAAGGGAAACAAGCTCGCTGCTGTCGGTGTTCAGGACGATATCGGCGGCGACTTCCGTATGCTCTTTCAGATACAATTGTATAGCACTCAAAGAAAGATAGACAAGCGGCACATCTATAAAGGTCTTCAGATTCTTGTTTTTGACTCCTTTTGAGCCCGCCCGCCCGCATATCGTAAACAGTATATCCATCTGCTACCCCCTTACGTGACCTTCCAGAACGGAAAGAACCCTGTATGCTTTTTCCACGTCGTTCACGTTCTCTTGGTTCCCGTCGCAGATATCGAGGAAATGCTCAAGCTCATGATAGTGGGCATCATTGCCGTCCTCAGGCAGACAGACTGTCCTTCCGGATTTTCTGAACGTGACGGTATTCGCGATAAAATCGCCGGTGATGACATCGTCCGCTGTGTAGAATGTCAGCGTCCGCTGGTCGATGCGGCCAAAGTAGTCCAGATGGACTTCCACCACCTTGTCGGCATAGCGGGCGATGCTCGCGTACATATCATCGCTCGTGAGCTCCAGATCAGAGAATTTGCCCTGCAGCACAAGGTTTTCCTGAGGAAAGCCGAACAAATCCACAAGGTAGTCCCACTCGTGAATCAGGTCCAGCCCGACGCCGCCGCCAAGCTCCCGGCGGGCGCTGTATACCGTCCGGTAATCGACCCCCTTGCGCCAGTCCGGCAGATACGTGGAGCACAGGCTCTGGACGGAAAACACATGAGCGGAGGACGCGATATCCTTCATGGCGGTATAGACCCTGCTGTAGCGGAGAGGACAGGCGACATAATAGACACAGCCTGGCCGCAGCCCCAAGGCGGAAAGCTCGTAAGCGCTCGTGTGGAAGAGGGGCTTTTCGATGAACATGTGCCGCGTATGGGCAACAAGCGCCCGTATCGTATCATAATGCTGTATGGTCGGATTCGTCACGAACACGATGTCGTAGTCTGCTGGCAGCCGGGCTGTATCCGTGTAGACCGCAGAGAGCCGGGCGGCGACATCGGGAGGAAGCTCGGACTGCCCGTGCCGCAGCGCATCCATCCGGAAGGGAATGCCCCGCTCCTCAAGGATAGCGGCAAGGTTCCGCACATGGCGCCTGCCTATGGAGCCAAGTCCCACAAAACAAATCCTCATCATGCGGGTGCCAGTCCTTCCATCGTATCAATCCAGCCGATAATGCCGGCATCATCCTGAATCGTGTGCAGCGGCGGCACATCGCGCTCGATGTAATCAAAAAATGCCCGTACTTCCTGCAGGTAATCGTCCTCTATGATAAAATCCGCGTAACGGGCATCATGCCCCACGCTCCCGGCAGCCGCAAGCGGGATGCGCTCCAGGCATTTTTTTTGCGTATTGTAAGCGGAAAAACTTTCCGGCGTACCGTTCCAGAACACGTGGAGATTCTCGTTGAAGGTCTCGAACGTATGGACAGCCTTGCGGGAGACCACATCCACACAGAACATGCCGCTGTTACCGTTCTCATGCATGACGGTGGCAAAACAGACATCATCGTAGGGCACGTCCAGAGCGCTCGCTTTTTTCCGCCGGAAGGAGATGTCCGTGATTTTCCCGTAAACCTTGGCGAGCCACGGAAGCTCTATGGCAAAAATCTCGCGGCAGGCGTTTGTCCGGGCATCAGCCACAAAAAAATGCTTGTAGCTCTCCCACGGATGCCAGTCCGGCAGATATTGCCCGATGTGATAGAGATAACTCAGGTTCCGCTCAGTGCGGAGCGTATTCCGCAGCCACGAGACTTCCCGGCTGTACAGCGGCGTGGAGGAAAGGAACAGCTTTGCCCCGGTACGCCCGGAAAGCTCCATCAGCTCCCCATAGCCGTCCTTGACGAGGTTTATCTCCGTGAACACATGCTCCCCGTGCTGCAGGCAGTCTTTTATGATTGCATGGTGGGACAGAGGCGACGTGCACACAAAGGCGCAATCGACCGGGTGCTCCGCGCGGAGGGCATCCATGCTCCCGTAGCACGTGATGGCGCATTCCTCCTCGCACTGCCGGCGCCGCGCGGCATCGCTCTCCACACCGAATACCGTGCCTTTCTGCTCCAGAGAAATCAGGCGGACACGGCGCTTACCCATGGAGCCAAGACCGATAACCGCTATGTTCATCTCGTTTCCCTCCGGTTGATATTACGGGCAAATTCCTGCACTTTCTTGAAATCCTCCGGTTTCCCGATATCTATCCAGTATCCGGCTATCGGGAACTGCGTCACCTTTAAATTATGCTGAATCAAAAGCCGTATCATATCCGTGGAATGGAAGACCGTTCCCTTTGGAATCATATCGATAAGCGGGCGCCGGAACAGATAGATTCCCGCATTCGCATAATAATAGAAGCTGGGCTTCTCCTGCATGCCCGTAACCCGGCCGTCCTCGCCGAAGGTAAAGATTCCGTAAGGAATATTCACGTTGTAGGGAACCCCGGCGACGCACATGTCGGCACCGGACTCCACAAAGCTGAAATAAAAGGCCTCCAGATTGATATTGGTAAAGAGGTCTGAATTCATCAGCAGAACCGTATCGTGCCGCCATTCCGGCACGAACCGCACGGCTCCCATAGTACCGAGGAACTGCGGCTCCCGGATGCAGGAGAAACGGGCGGAGCAGCTGCGGCTTTTTTCCGCAAAATACGACTCAATCTGCCCGGCAAGATAATTCACCGTGATGGTGATGTCGGAGATTCCGTAATGGAGCAGATTCTCCACGTTGTACTCGATGATGGGCTTGCCGTCAACCTTCAGGAGCGGCTTGGGCGTATCCAAGGTCAGGGGGCGCAGCCGCTCACCCTTTCCTCCTGCCATCAGAACCGCATCCACGGGAAGGTATGACCTTCCGTCCGAGAAATCAATCAGCTGGCGGAACGTTCCGTCTGGATTCAGCTCAGGGACATAGCGGATGTCGAGCGCCTTGATTCTCTTTATGACATCGATATTTGTATCATGCTGCCGCAGATAGACAAAGTCCCTGTGCATCGCCAGCTCCACGGGCGCATCGAGGTTCTTTGTAGACAGCAGGAAACGGCGGCAGTCACCGTCGGACAGAGAGCCGATGAGCTTCTGCTGCCCGTCAGTGACAAAAAGCGTGCGGTTTCCTCTGTTTGGCAGGCTGTCTATCTGCCGGAGCGCATCAAGGATGCTCCGGTCTTTATGGATGAGGTTGCGGTCTCCGTTCAGCATAGTTTTACCGGCGATACCCGCTGGGAATATTGACGACCCGGCTGGCAAACATCTCAGCGTTCTTCAGATTGTCGTGCTGGCAGCCGCGGAACATCTCCAGCGTATTGAGCAGCTCCCAGACAGGGCGTGTCTGCACCCCGGCATCATTCGTCTCCTGCAGGAACGCGTCCCGCTCCTTTCTGCCATCCAGCAGGATGGCGTTGAGCCAGAAATTGGACACGCAGCCTTCAGGCTCATCGAACCATGTTATGCCGCGTCTGCCTGCAAAATAGTCCTTGTAGGCAAGGGCGGTCTCCCGCTTGTTCTTCAGGATGCGGCCGATGGATTCCAGCTGGGCGCAGCCGAGCGCGGCATTGATGTTCGGCATCCTGAGGTTGTAGCCGACGGCATCGTGGCGGAATTCCCAGCGGTGGGGAATCTTTGCCTGCGTCGTCAGGTGCTTTGCGGTCGCGGCGAGCTCCTTGTCCTGGAACAGCAGCATGCCGCCGCCGCCGCAGGTGATGGTTTTGTTCCCGTTAAAGCTCATGCAGCCGACCTTGCCGAAGGTTCCGGTGTGCTTTCCCCGGTACTGGCTGCCGATGCTCTCCGCGGCGTCCTCCACGAGCGGCAGCGCCCACTCCTGGCAGAGCTGCACGAATCCGTCCAGCTGCACCGGATGCCCGAAGGTGTGCATGGGCAGCACGGCGGCAATGCGGCGGGATGTCGCTTTGTCGGTGCAGGCGCCGTCTTTGACCTGCGCATGCTCCTCCAGCCAGCGGCGCACGGCATCCGGCGACAAGCCCATCGTCTCTTCGTCAACGTCGCAGAATACCGGCTGGGCGCCGCAGTACTCGATTGCGTTTGCCGTGGCGATAAAGGTCAGCGGCTGGCTTATCACCTCGTCACCGGGCTGGACGCCGCAGAGTTTGAGCGCCAGGAACACCGCCATAGTGCCGTTCACGCAGACGACGGCGCCGGCAGCCCCGGTATACTCCGCCATATCCGCCTCAAAGCGATCGACATAGCGGCCCACGCTTGAGACAAAGGTCGAATCGATGCAGTCGTCCAGATATTTTTTCTCGTTCCCCGGGAAAAAGGGGGCATGGAGGGGCACCGGGCTGTCATGCCGGTACAAGTCTTTTATGAACTGAATTTCATCCGCGTATGTCATGCTATCAAACCTTAAAATTGCTGTAAAAAAATCGAAAAAGCGAAGCTTTCAGAGTCTCGCCCTCCAAAAACTGCCCGGAGACAACTATGCTGCTGCCAGCACCGCTATCAAGCTGCTGCAGCGCCGTCACATCTTTGCGTCGAGAGACTTATGCTTTTCCTCATGCACAAAATTCGGCAGATAATCGCTCAGCAGGCGCACGATATCGGCCTTTGTCGTCTCCGGGCGCGAAAATGCCTGCTGCAGGCCGCAGAGCAGCGCGGAAAGCCGAGAGTCGTCCGGCTGGGCTATACCGCAGATAACGCCAAGGGAAGCAAAGCGCTGCATATCAACTTTTTCAGATTCCGTAAAGAATTCCTCAAAGGCTTTTTCGCCGGTCGTATCGCTGCCGGAATAGTGGACGGGATACGCGCGGGAGCCTGCGCGCAGCTGCGCAGCCTTCTCGACGGCCTCCGCATCGCTCGCACAAGGAAGCACGGTATAGCCATGCGCTTTGAGCAGCTCTGTCGCAATACCGGAGAACGTCATCATGCTCTCTTCAGCGAGCTTGGGGAAGAAGACCTCGCGATTTTTCCCCAGCATGCAGGCAAGCATACAAATCTGACCGCTTTCCTGCGGCGAGACAAAATAGCGCCTGACATCGCTCGGCGCGCTGATAGGCTGCAGTTTCCTGATACGCTCAAGGAAGCCTGCCGGGAGCGAGCCGTTGGAAAACGCGACATTCGCAAAACGGGCCGTCGTGACCGGAAATTGCTCCGAATAGGAAAAAATCAGATCCTCCATGATACGTTTGCTCGCGCCCATAATATTGACCGGATTCGCGGCCTTATCGGTGGAGACGCAGAAGAATTTCTGCGGCGGGCAGGACGCCAGCAAGTCAAGCAGAAGCTTTGCGTTGAGCAGGTTGTTCTGGAGCAGCGCTTCGACGGAATAAATATCCTTCTCGCTGCGGACATGCTTGTGCGCGGAGAAATTGGCCACGATGTCAAAGCCGCCCCTGCTGCGGAACATTTTTCTGAATGCGGCATCCGCATAATTGAGCGGGTACGGGACATAATCCTCAGGGACATACAAGCCTGCCGTGCTGCGCAAATCACGCGTCAGCTCGGCAAGGGCATTTTCGCTCACATCCACGACAACGAGGCTCTTCGGCCGGTACGGAAGACAGGCCTTTATAAACGAGCTGCCGATGCTCCCTGCCCCGCCGATGACGAGCAGAGACTTATCCCGGATGGCGGCGGACAGCTCCGTCTCATGCAAGCGGATATCACTCAGAAACAGGCTTTCCGCTCGTCTGGTGACAGAGCGGGCTATAAAATCGTCAAGGTTGAACATGTTTCTTCTTCCTCAGGGCGCGGCGCAGCTTTTCCAGCTTCTCTACCTGCCTGCTCAGTTTTGTGTCTTTATTCAGCAGAAGGAATTCGTTGTCCTCAAGCCTGACAAATCGGCATGAATAGGAGAAGCCGAGCGCCTTTTTTATCCGCTCCAGATCCCGCCGGCATTCATCCATCGTCACGTGCGCGAATTCCACATTGAAATCCTGCTGGGAGCTGCGCCGCAGCGAGTCGCGGAGATGGGCGGAAAAAGAATAGGGAAAGGTGCAGCTGCCGGAAGACAGATGGCTGTCAACAGCCGCGGCAATCCGCTCGCAGCAGCTTTTATTTCCGTCGGCGGAAACATAATATGCTATCAGCTGCTTTTTCTGCGCATCCGCTCCCGCGACATCTTCCCCGGCAAGGCAGCGGCGGACAAGCGAGAGCAGGCTCTCTTCATCCCGTGCAATCTGGCTGACGGAATCGGGCACCGTATCCATATAGCCCATGGGCAGCGGCGGCTGGTAGGAAATCGCGTTTTTGCCCATGATGACCGCCTCCATTCCCGTCGTGCAGCCGGAGTGCACGACGCAGGCGGCATGCAACAGCCATGGGCTTACGGAAAACGCTTTCTCGATGAAGACGTTCGTGCAGCCGGCAATGCGGCGCTGCCATTCCTCCACGCGTTCCTGGGGATGCGGCCGGAGGATTATCTTCTTGTCCGGGAATTCCTTGGAAAGACGCTGTATGGCCGCAAGGAAGCGGGGGTACAATGCCTGCTGGAAACGTATGTATTCGTTTGCCGCGGCAGTAGACTCCGCTGTCTCGCCGTTCATGGAGCTGATTGCCTCAAGATAATCGTAATCTTCCCTTAAAACGAGAACAAAATTGGAATTCACCAGAATATAGCCGCTGCCATATTTCTCTTGTATATACGCGGATTCCTCGGCATAGATTTTTTCCGCCATCGAGCGGTTCAGGAGGTCTATCCGGGGATTGCCCAGGCTGAGCACGGGCACCGCGTTGCCGATGAACGAGTCTATCGTCTTTTTATGCCGGTCGCCCCAAGCCACGATGGTGTCGCACTGCAGCAGCGTCTCCTTGTAGAGCTGCTGCGGTACATAATGCTCGTCGGTGTCGTAAATCAGTCCTTCCTCGTCCCATGCAATGACGTAATTGTCATGGCCGCGCAATTCCCTGAAAAGCTTTTCGCTCGACCGGTACAGGCTCTTTGCGACATAGCAGCTGTGCCGCGCCCCCTTTGTGTACGCGTCCATATTCCAGAGCATACCGAGGAAGACGCTGTAGCCCTTGGAAAGGAAGTAATTTGCCAGCAGGACTTTTGCCGTCCATTCCCGGTTTTTTATCTCCACCGGAATGAACACGATTTTTCCAGAAATCGTCCAGAGCATGCTAGACCTCCTCCACCCGGCCCTGCAGACAGAAGAGTCCGTCGGGAGTCCGGCTTCCATCCTCTGGGAGAATGACCAGATCGGGGGTATACTCGTCAAGGACGCAGTAGTTCATCGCGGGACCGGAGAGGGACATCTCGTCCCCCAGCCAGAAATACAGCGGGTATGTGCCCGGCAGCAGCGTCCCGCCGGAAATCGTGACGCGGAATTTCTTGGAGAAGCCTTCCGGCACAATGCCGGGCTCAAGGCAGTGCTTGATTGCCGTGATGAATTCCCTCCGGGAATTCTTTATATCCAGAGAAAAATACAGTCCCTGAAAAGATTTGCTTGTTTTTAAGGAGAAATCAATAACGATATCCTCAGCGGCGGAATAGGAATCCTTAGAGAAAGAGATGTCGGTAAAATCCACCGCGCCGTTTCCCCGGCGCACCGCCTCGTCCTTTACGACGGCTATATCCTGCCGGTAGGATGCGCGGTAGGACTCAAGGTACTTTTCCGTAATCTCATGAATTTCGCCCCGCGCGGCAAGCACGCCGTGATCCATGAGGAAGCCCTTGTTGCACAGCATTTCCACGGCAGACATGTTGTGGCTCACAAAGAGGACTGTCCGGCCTTCACCCGCGCTCAGCTCTGTCATTTTTCCGAGCGCCTTGCGCTGGAATTCCGCATCGCCCACAGCAAGTACCTCATCCGTGATGAGGATGTCGCTGTCAAGGTGGGCGGCCACCGCAAAGGCAAGGCGAACATACATGCCGCTCGAATAGCGCTTGACGGGGGTATCGATATGCTTTTCTATTCCGCTGAAATCGATGATTTCATCCATCTTGCGGTCAATCTCCCGCTTTTTCATGCCGAGGATTGCGCCGTTCATATAGATATTCTCGCGCCCCGTCAGCTCCTGGTTAAAACCAGTGCCGACCTCCAGCAGGCTGGCTACCCGCCCTTTGATGTAGATATTTCCTCTGGTGGGGGCAGAAATCTGGCTTATCATCTTCAGAAGCGTGGATTTTCCGGCGCCGTTCTTGCCGACAATGCCGACGCGATCCCCCTGCTGGATTTCAAAATCGATATCCTTCAGCGCCCAGAACCCGTCAGCGCCGGGCAGCTCTGTGCCGATAACGCTGTTCGGGTCTTCTTTTCCATGCCGCTTCCAGAACCATGACTGCAAATCCTTTCGCAGCGTACCGGAACCGATGACACCCAAATCGTAGTATTTTGAGAGATGCTCAACTTTTATCGCAACCGTACCCATGACTCACCTGCAAGAAGCTCCAGAAGCCGCGGGCAGCCTTCCCTGCCCCTGCAAAACGAACAAGCTTCAAAAAAAACATTTTTAAGTCTATCTAAAACACCATCACCGCGTCAGACGCTCATTTCTGACCGGGGCGCACGATTGTCACCGGCTTAGCAAAAAAAGCCTGCACGGATGGCTCGACGGCAGCCGCAGTGCTGTTCCATGCGTTCTCATTGCCAAAAATCAAGGCATTCGGATTCTCGGACGAAGCAAAGCCCTCTACAATCGCCCCGTCAGCGCCGCTGCTCAGGATGTCCTGATAAATCCGCTCTATTTTCTGGTCGTAGTGGCGGGCGCGCCCCTTCAGGATGTCCGCATAGGCATGGTGGAGCGGGAATTCCCGCGTGCAGGAAAAAAGCAGTATGCAGAACAGAAACATGAACGGGCTTCTGACAAGGCGCTCCACATGCAGCAGCCGGGTCTCAGCGGCAGCAGGGACGAGCGTCAGATTGTAGTGCCCGGCAAAGAAGCGCAGGAGTGTCAGCAGCAGCAGCGCATGGTTCATGCAGAGCCACACATGCGGCGTCTGCACGAGGTGGGAATCCCACGTTCCCAGCATACCGACCACGTACGAGGCAAAGAACATGGCAAAACCGATGAGCTCGGCGCCCGCGCCGATGCACAGCAGCCATGCGACGCGAATCCGCCGCAACCCCTGTGCGGCAAAGCAATAGATGAGCGCCAGCAGCAGCAGCGACTGCACGCGGAATACATAGCTCCAGCTAAACGAATAGAACACCCGGAAACTCCTGCACCATGCGGCAAAATACGTAAGGCTGTAAATGCTTGCAGGCTCAGCCTCCGCAGCCCCGGCGTTCCCGGCAGGCGCCGGGCTGTCAGCCGCAGGGGCTGCCGGCGCGGATACGGCGGCAAAGGACTCCGCCTGATGGACGGCATCCGTCCGCGCGTAGGCGGCGAATTTTGCCCCGTCGGCGTTCCCCGGAGCCTTTATGTGCAGGAAAAACATAATCAGGCACAGGAGAATCTGTACGAGCGCGGCCAGAGGCAGCCGTTTCTTTTTGCATACCGTGAGGACGGCAAACAGAAAAGCGATAAAGCACGGCAGGCAGATATTGTATTCGATAGTGCCACAAATCACATAGGCAAGCAGGAACTGCCAGACCAGTTGCACGGGATTCCCTTTATGATAGTAGGAAATCATGGAGGCCGCATAGAGCATGCTGAGGCTCAGCCCCAGCGTATAGCCCGTCGTGGTAACCATATCGTAGAAAAAATAATCAAGCCTGCGTATCGCATTCAGCACAAAGAAAAAGACCAGCGACAGGAACAGGAGAAAACGGGGCGCCTCCAGATGCAGCACACAAGTATTGAGACTACGGAACAGCGCCGCCAACGACGCACAGAAGAGCAGCACGATGCAGCATGCGAAGAGCTTGTCTATCAGCACAATCTGCGGCAGATGGGCGGCGGTAAAATCACCCGCGATAATCCACAGGATATTCTCCCAGATACTCACATACCGTGTACCGGGAATAGCGGACTTGAGGGAATATATCAGGCTCGTCCTGTCCAAGGGCCACCAGAATTCAAAGCGCTGC
The DNA here is from genome assembly GCA_002393865.1 of Treponema sp. UBA4319. Taxonomy (GTDB): domain Bacteria; phylum Spirochaetota; class Spirochaetia; order Treponematales; family Treponemataceae; genus Treponema_D. The sequence goes on along the minus strand of DGUD01000210.1, from coordinate 17,690 downwards.
GGCTGGACATAGCGGCACAGCACCAAGAACGGCAGCACCGTATATGCCAGTATGCAGCATGCCACCGCGTACTGAAGCAGCGCAAGTTTTTTTTCTTTGGGAAGCAGGGAGAAATTCACGCTCATTTCTTGAAATCCAGCAGATGCCCGAACACTTTTCCTGCCGCCCGGAACAAAAACACAATGTCGTCGATGCTGCGGATATCCAGCAGGCGCCGGAGGATGAACTCCGGGCTGAATGCGACCTTGTACACTTCCTGGACGGCTTTTCTCAGGCGCTCGTCGCCGACCGGTGTCTTCATGACGGGGCGGCGCATATCATAGTCCTCGTAGTTCTCCGTCTGCAGCCAGCCGTTCTCCTTGCATTCCTTGTACAAGGGCGTGCAGGGGTACGGAATCACAATCGTAGACTGAAGGGTCTTTGCGTAGCCTTTCTGCAGCAGCATACGCCCAACCTTGACTGTATGGGCAATCTCGTCCTCGCCTTCCCACGGGTAGCCGAACATGATGGTCACATGGGGAGAAAGCCCGGCCTTCTTTGCCAGCTTGCAGCTCTCTATCATCTCCTCGATTTTTTCGCCTTTATGCAGGCGGTCAAGCGTCTCCTGATTGGCGCTCTCAAGACCAAAAAGCACAAAACGGAAGCCGGCCTTCCGCATCAGCTTGTACTCGTCAAAGCTCAGCGCGCAGAAACGCATGTTGCAGTCCATGATGACTTTCTTGTTGTAGCCGCGCTCTATCATGCCGTTGCAGAAATCATGGAGCCATTTGCCCACGGGGAACGCCCCCGAATCATCCATGATTTCCTTTACGTGGTATGTATCGATGAGCATGCCAATCTCATCGAGGAGCTTTTCCGGGGAGCGCACTTTATATTCCGGATAGATGGTCGTCCAGCTGCAGAACGTGCACTTGTGGTACCAGCAGTCGCGCGCCGCATAGGTATACGTGCCGGGCAGCCGCTTGTAGTTTCCGTTCTTCTCGCTGTAGAGCCTCCACTGCGTCAGATCCCGGTCTATGAACGGAAGCGTGTTCAGGTCATGGTTCAGGAGGAAAGCCCCCGTGCTGCACACCTTGCCGTCCTTGCGGTAGTAAATGCCCGGCTCCAGGCGGGACTCATCAAGTACCCCGCCACCATCCCGCAGCGCATCGCAGAGGCTCGCAAGCAGAAAATCGTAGTTCCCGCCGGTCAGGACATAATCCGCCGGACAATTCTCCATCGTCTCCACCGGGAACGAGGTCACATGGTCGCCGACAAGCACAATTTTCGTCGCAGGCACCAGCTCCTTCAGCTGCCTTACAATCGCCCAGTGCATCTTCAGGACGGGAGTCTTGGTCTCCAGCATCACGACGTCAAAGGCCTGATCCTTATAGAACGCGAGGTACTGGTCAAATGTCCACTCCTCCGCAATCGCATCGTTCCACACGACGTCATAGCCCTTGGACTTGAGCAGGGAAGCCGCATAGGCAGGAACCATGGGATAGATATACGTGGGGCTGTTGAACCATTGGAACTGGCGGTTCTGCCCCAGAAGGGGAACACCTTTGTCGCTTTCAAGCGGGGGATACGATATCGCAACTTTCATGTCTGACTCCGGAATACTCAAGGAAGTGCTGATTAACACCCGATGCATTAAGCAGCGTTTTTTATGGCTTTTCAGGAAGGCGCTAGCGCAGCAAGGTCTTCTGGCACAGCCCTACCACGGTAAAAATGCCGTAGGTCACATGCGTGGCAAAAAGCCCCCAGAACGCAAGAAAACTGGAAAGCGGCGCCGTAATGTGGAATACGGTGCATACATCCAGCACAGCATACAGGGCAAGCACGGAAAAATAACCCCAGCGGAGCGGCGCAAAGAAGAAAGCGAGCGGCGCCCCCAGCACGATACCGAGGACAAAGAGCAGCGGCAGCAGATATGCCGGGCGGAGCGAGGTCTCCGGCAGCTTTTTCATGAAATAGCCGCGATGCCGGGCATAATTTGAAATCTGTCTTAAATGCTTGTAAAACAAGGGGCGCCGGTGATGGTAGACCAGCACATCAGGGTCATAGATAATCCGCTTGCCGGCCTTGCGCGTGATGTCCAGGCACAACTTGGTGTCCTCCCCCGGATAGAACGCGGAATCAAAGCCCTGCACCGACTCAAACACCGAGCGCCGGACTATCAGGTTGACAGACGGCAAATCGTCGTCCTCGGTCTGCTTTTTGGGAACATAGCGACGCACGTATGAGCCGCTGCATAGCGGTGACGCGTAGACAAAGCCCCCGGCACGCTCGCGGATACCCGTTCCCGGCGGCGTTACCCCCGGTCCCCCGACGGCGCCGATACTCTCGTCCGCAAACCAGCGCGCCGCATTCGTAAGCCAGTCGCCGCGCGGATAGGCATCATCGTCGATGAAGGCAAAGATATCGCCCTTTGCATGCTGCATCGCCATATCCCGCTTCTGGGCAGGTCCCGTCTTTCCGCTTGCGATGACTCTTACTTTTTCATTTTCAAGTTGTTTCAATACCGATTCTTCGGGGAGCTCGTCAGGAAATATCAGAACCTCATAGTCTGCGTAGTCAAGGGAAAGCAGATGTGGCATAGCCTCAAAAATATAGTCGTTGATAGCACGGACAGGAATGATTATAGAAAAAAAATATGCCATGATACAAATAAATCCGCCCCCGGAAAACAGCCGGCATCCCAGCGTTTCTTTGGGGAAGAGCAAAGGCCCCCGCACGAAGGAAGCACATGGCTCTTCCCAGAGGTTCTTGAGGCGGACAGAGAAGGAATCCCCAAGCTGCAGCAGCCTGCGGGGAATCCCAAAAGATTATGCAGCAAGAAGCATGCTATAAGCCCGAACTGTCTGATATGGTTCCGGAAGACAAGCCGCAACGCTTTGCCCTGCGCACACGCACACCCGGATACCAACTGATACAGTATAGAACAAAACGAGGCGATCGTCAAGCAAGCAGCCAGTGTGCAAAGCTTTTGCCGGGCAAGACCTTGTCATGCCTTATTCAAATTCCGCAAACACCTTGTCTTCTTCTAGGTACCATATGTTTTCTTTAATTGAACCATCCGGGATTTGATATCAGGATTCCAATGAATAAGCTTTTCCATTCTATCACAGGGAAACTCGCCGCACAATCCACAGAACCGAGCATTATGCTCCCTGCAACAGGCATGTACTTTACATCTTCCGGACTCAGCCCAAGCTGGCACATATCCATCAGCCTCAATACAGCCCGGACATGCACTACTCAATCTCTTTTTACATTCCGTGCAGCATTCACCACATGCGGTTATTGTATTTATATCCATACTTTATCCTCATCTATACCAGAGGATGGCTTGAGCCGAATCCTGCGTTGAGCTGCAGTCTCAGCACAAGCGTTTTTATACGCTAATTGTTGAAGCGCAATAAATATCCGTCCGGATCCTGGAGCAAAAATTCACTGTCGGAGTATTCAACATCATCGCATCTATATACGTGAACTTCCAGCTCCCTGAACATTTTTATGCCTTTAGATTTTAATTCATCATACTTTCTTTTTACATCCGGCACACGCATGCTCAGATTGATTCCATTGCCAAAAGGATAATGCATCTCGCCAACAGACCAATGGCCATTAATCTGCTCAATCATTATTTGATTATCCTCAAGCTGTAAAAAAACAAATTTATCTTCAGGTCTTTCATACTTTATTTCAAAACCAAGGGACGCATAAAAATCTTTTGATTTGTGTATATCACTTACGCTTAATTCTGGTATCAACGCATTAAATCTCATATTGTTTTTCCTGTTTCCAAAAAGCAGGCCAGCGGTCTATCAAGCTGCGTGCTCAATCCGCTTTTGCCACAAAGTCATGTCTCTGACAAAAAATCCAGAATCATGGCATTGATATCCTCTATCTGTTCCCCTACAAAATGTGGCCGGTGTCCACCGCCTCGCACCTTGTAGATTTTTGCGGAAGGAACCTTTTTCTGCAATTCCTCGCATGTACCAAAGGGATCGTGCTCCCCATTGATGAAAAGCGCCGGGCAGGTAATACTCTGCCACTCAGCATCCGTCAGATCGGGATGTTGCTGCCAATCGGCCACCGTATTCCGCAAATACGTCTGCCAATCTCCCTTGTGCGCCTCATAATGCCGTTTTTTTATGTCCTCAATGAAATCTAAATTGCCCTGCTTCAGGAGATTCTCCGGAAGGAAGTCCGCCGCCCCTTCCGGTCTGGGATACGCAGCACCTCCGATTGTGACCAGACGTTTTACTTTATGCGCATACTTTGCCGCCATGTAGCAGCCTACATAGGCACCACAGCTGTAGCCGATGATATGGGTCTGGTCGATTCCCAGCCTGTCCAAAAACAGAGCCATGTCGTCCGCAATCATCCGGCTGTTCCATGCAAGATTATCGCATAACGTTCGTCCATGCCCGCGGAAATCAGGATAGAGACAGCGATAGTGGCCGGAAAACGGAATAATTTGCCCGGAAAAAGCAAGCAGGCCTCTGCTAAAATGGCTATGCAAAAACAATACGCTTTCGCCCCGGCCAAATTCTTCATAATACAGATTCAAGTCGTTTAATGCTGCATACGGCATATAATTCCACCTCCCGTTCTTCTTACCAAGAGCTCCAGACCTTGTCCGCCTGACATGCTGTCCAGCAGAATGTCCGTGCCACAATGCAGGCAAAGCGTTCCCGGCCTGAACAGGAATCGAGCTTGCGCTGCGGGCTATGCTTTTTACGGTCTGAATTCCGCATATTCTTTTAATCCGATAAGCATGAGGGAATCTGCCTCGGTTTTAAAAAAGAGTTCTATGCATTCATACTTATTGAATATATATTCCACAAGCACATCGGCCTCCGGATAATTTCTCTTCATATCGTCGACTGTGCTTCTGATGAATTCATTTACATGCGGCTCGACGGCGTCAATTTCATTCGCATGAGAAGCCAAATCTGTTTTCATGAATTCAAACGCTGTCCTTATACTTTCGGTTTCATTTAATAAATCATTGTAAGAAAAATCAGTGCTAGTCCGATAACCGCCGATGCGCAATTTTACATTTGCATCTTTCCGGGCATAGTGAGCATACGATGCTATATCTCCTGCAGAAAGCGCCTTTAAAATCTCTAAGGCTGTATTCCCGGCTATCTCTTTTATTTTAGGACAGGAAAGCGCATACTGCCGGACAGATTCGTTATAGTTTTGAATAAATTGCCTGAGGAATCGCTTGTAACAATCAGGACCTGTTATTTTATAGAATGAAATTGCTCCCATACGCAAATACTCACCATCAAGTCTCCATGTCTGGGAATGATACTTATTCCGCATCGTAAAGCTATTTCCGTCATCGGATATAGATTCCAATGCAAATTCCTCAGATTCGCCATCGCCTCCATGAATCCACATACCGTTTTTGTAAGCGATGGAATGACAGCCTAATCCTGAAAATGTATAATCCATCCCCCATGGCGTATCTACGGCTTCCGGATCGGAAATAGTTTTTCTTGGTCCTCCTCCAAAATAAAAACCTGCCAATTTGCCCCACGCCAGTTCATCTAATTGTGTCTTGAATGCAATTTTCTTGACCGTATATGCACTATCGCTTAGGTCTACATAATCGTACTTCCCGACATATCCGGCTAGATATCCGCCGAAGCACCACCCCTCTGTTCCCTTCGGTATAGTTTTGCCATCTTTAGTTTTTCCCTCCAGAACTTCTATGCGTACCCAATTACTACGGATTTTATCGATGACTTCTTCTTTTCCAAGCGCAAGAATTCTGACTTCTGACCCAATCCGCATAACAGTGATAGTTGAGCTGGAGATTGATTCCTCTGTCCTCAGTTTTAAATGCTCTTTGACATACATCGTCTTTTGAGTCTTTACATTTGTCGTAGCAGAGCCGTATAAGGCAAGCGTGCCCACTAAAAAAAGCAAAAAAAATTTTCTCATTATGCCTCCATAAAAGAAATCCCGAAAGGCTCCCCTTTTGCGAGCTTTTCGGGATTCAACCGGGCTGTAAGCCGCTATAACAGCGCGGCTTACAAGATTATAGCATCAAAGTTTCCGCTAAAGAGCGAATTTTTTAGAGACTTCCGGAGCCGGTTCTCTTCTTGCGTATTTTGCACCTTGCGCCTAAAAACATGCCCTTACCAGTTTTTTATGGTCTTGAAATTTTTTATGCAGCATTTGACGTTGTGCGAGATATCAAACCTGCCCAGCAGGCAGAAAAGGAACGGGGAGACGGCGAAGAGCAGACGCTTGAGCTTTTCAAAGCCTTCCAGCGGAGGATGCTCCCGTAGCTCAAAAAGCCCCGCTGCCTCCGGCACAGAGTGGTAGTAGGAAAGCCAGAGCGGCTCAAAGCTGTTGCGGGCATCGTGCAGCCACGGCTTTGTGACGATAAAATGCATGAAGTGGATGATTACCGGCTGCCTGACGGCATCCTCCATGTCTTTTTTTGTATAGAAATCGTCTTTGCGCAGGCTGAACAGCAGGCGGAAATTGTTGTAGCCGACGAGCGGGTAGCCGGGGAGCACCTGATACTTTGCCGGCAGGATATACCACTGGCTGCCAAAGACGCAGGTCAGCACCCCCTGGTCAACGACGATAGAGGGCATCAGCATGGAAATCTCTTCCCTCGTAAATCGGGCGAACCACTGTTCGATTCTGGCGGAATTCCTGCCCGCCTGCCAGGCGACGGGGTTAGCCACAAAAATGCTCGCGACGACAATGGGGGCATCGGTCTTGAGCTTCTGTCGCCACCCGCGGCTGTTGTTCATGTCGATGCAGGCCGCAAAGCATTTTTCTTCCGTAAAACGGTAGCCGCAGAGCTCCTCCAGCCCGCCTGCCACCAGCACGTCGCTGTCCAGCCAGACAATATTGTAATCGGCCTGGATAAAATCGCACATGAAGAGCTTGGCGAAGGCTCCGTAGCTTCCTTTGTAGCCGCTGTCGAGCCCTACCCCCGCGCAGCGCTGGTCTATCTGCGCGGAATCGATGATATGCACGCCGCCCACATTGCCGTAGCTGCCCAATGATTCCAGCAGGGCTGACGACTGCGACTTCCAGTTCCGGGAATCTACGCAGAACACATAGAAATGCAGCTCAAGCGCCACGTTGTTCTTTACCGCGGACAGCGCAGTGATGAATGTAGGAACGGCATACCGTTCATCCGTATAGAGGACTATGCCAAGTTTTTCTGCCACGTCAGTGTTCTCCCTGTGACGCGCCGCCGCATGAATCCGCGGGTACAGCGCATTTTTATGCAATCTCCGCAACTGCAATTTTTAGAGATTATCTTATTTATTGTATTGCAAAAATATAAAGAGCCGCTGCATCAGACGGGACAGCAGCAGGAATATCGGTCTGGGTGCAAAGCGGAACAGCAGATACTGAATCCTGTATTCGGGCTTCTCCTTGAATTCCGCCTGGGGCACATCCCGCCATTCGCTTCCGTAGTAATAGCTGTCGTAGAGGGATTTGAGGGGATGGCGGCTATTCCTGAACCACGGGCGTATAAAGGTATTGCCACAGAAATGGTAGAGCAGCGCGGCCTTGTATCCCGCGGCAAAGTCATCCGCATGCGCGGAAAAATAGTCTATGCCAAGCACAAAAGCCGCTTCCCGGCCGGAATACAGAAAATACTGGGAGAGATAATTGTACATGGGAGACAGCGTCTGTATGTAGCGGTACAGGCATGTCACCATGAGATCCTGATCCGCGAGCGGATAGTTCCAGCCGGATTCTATCGCTTTCAGGAGTATCTCCGAGGCACCGTGCTGCCGCCAGCGCTCCAAATCCATCAGGACGCAGCCGGAATTGTAGTAGATTGCCTCGTCGGGCAGTGCGATGACCTTCTTGTACTCGCGGCGCAGCGCATCCGGTGCTTCCCCAACAAAATGCTCGCCCTCCAGCACGGTGTTGTACAGGGGCGCAAGGCTCGCGTTGACGAGCGTGTCGCAATCAAGATAGAGGATGCGCCGGATATCGGGCAGCAAATCGGCAAGGAAACAGTACGCATAGGTGACGAATCCCTTCAGCCCCTCATTCCCGTAGGCGCCGACCCGGCCGGAGAGAAAGACGAGCTTTTCCGTCAGGGACACAAAGTCTATCTGCTTGCCGTACGCCTGCACCGTCCTTCGCAGCCGCTCCTTGTTCTCCTCAGAAATCTCGTAGTCAAGCACATATATATGTATATCCGCGTCAGCATTATTCTTGCAGAGCGAATAGATGGAGGTGCCGAGGACAGGGGCATAATTGTCGGCGCTGGCATAGGCTATGTTCATGGTATCGGTCATATACACTCCGGAGCCTGTTTTAATAAGGAGCTTAATTCTGAAGCAGCTTGCAGACAGCGCTCCTCAGTGCGAGCGCTCGTTCTGCTGCGGGAAAATCCAGTACGGCGCGACCTCATCAAAGGGAAAATGCTCATAGTGGATGTCCGCATCCCGCAATGTGCGGGCAAGCACCTTGTTCTTGTAGAAGGCGACGAGCTTTTTCAGCAGCGGGCGGGGGCAGAGCACACTGCCGAGCGCAAAGAAATAGAAGCGGGGCGAAAGGAGGTTCTTTTTCCGGAAGCGCACGAAATTGCAGATTTCGCGCATAAGCTCTTTGCATGTCCCGTAGTTCTTTATCTGCGCAAGCCCGACGAAGTCGTTCGTGACAAAGCGATCGACGACTTCCTTCTGCCTTGCCTGATACGCGGGGGATGAATCCATGTTCCGGTACAGGCTGACCCACTGCTCCAGCGGGCTGGGCGTATAGATATCGTTCTGGCACTGGCTGGTACTGCCGGCAACCGCGATTGTCGGATAAGGCATATAGGCGCAGGGATGATCCTTAAAAATATATAAAAAAGGATAGATATGAACCGTAAACATGTCCTCCACGAAGGGCATGCCCGCAAGGAACGAGCGGCGGAAGGCAAGGCCGGAGAGCTGGCCGGTAGCGGACATGCATTTGCCGACATCCTCAATCGGTGAACGCATGAAATCGACTTTCCGGGGCTTGGAGTCCCCGGCGCAGGAGCCCTCAAAGCGGACGGCTTTCCTGAAATCATCCAGGAACCAGTAATACGGGCGGGAGACGCAGCCTACCTCGGGGTCGTCAAAGGATTCCTTCATGAGCTGGATGCAATCCCGGCTTACAATATCATCGTCAGCCAGCAGGAACAGGATATCGCCGGTCGCTTTGTCGAATATCTGGTGCATGTTCTTCATGTAGCCCAGATTGTGCGGATTCTGCACGAGCGTTATGTTCAGGCCGTAAGTCTCCCGCATCCGCTGCACAATCTCGGCGTCCTTGCGTAGCTCCTCGGTCTCCTCTGGCTTGGTGTCATTGTAGATGCTTATGTAGAAATTTTTGTAGGTCTGCAGAGCCAGCGCCGTCAGCACCGCCTCCAGCCGGCCGGAGGGGCGGTACACCGGCATCCCTATCTCTATGGTCATACAGTGCTCCTTTTGCGCGCGGCCTGCCGCCAGATGCGGAAAACAGCGCTATCCTTAACGATGGCGGAAAAGCAGCGTATCCTGCACCAAGGGGCGAGGATGCATCCCTTCCGCTCGAATCAAAAAAACGGGTGTCCTCTTCCTACTGCTTCCAGCCAGTCCGGTCGGCCTGCTTGCGCACAAAGAGACCGCGGATTGTCCCCAGACCGTACACCCAGAGCGTAATCCAGCAGGCCGGCACGTGGAATGCCCATGCGGCACCATCATGCTTGCGGCACCAGCCAGCAAAGGCCTGTACCGCAAGCGGAATAATCGTCACGCAGCACAAGGCAAAAAGGATTATCCTGCCCTTGCTTATCTTGCTCCACGGGTAGGTGCGCCCCTTTGCCTCGCTGAAAAACAAAAAATCCGTGATACGGCGGTTCTGCTTGCGGCAGAATGTCCGCACGTCGGGGCAGAAAAGGTGGACGATGCCGGTCTTGACCTTCGCGATGCGGACATCCGGGCTCTGCTGCATGATTTCCCAGAGCACGTCGATGTCAAAGAGGTAATCCCCGGAAAAATGCGACATAAGCGCGGCGGTGCGGATGCAGAAGCCGTTCGCACCGATGGTGGGAATCATCTTGGGGTCGAATTTTACGGAAAGGTAGTCCCCGCAGTCGCGCTCCTCCCGCCTGACCTCCGTCCACCTGCCGGTAACAAGGCAGCGCCGGTCATAGTTGCCGGTAAACATGCACAGCGGGTCATTCATGCCGATGAGCGCGCAGTACCTGTTTATCACAGAATCCTCACGCCGCCACGTATATTCTATCGGCTCGCTCGCGATGACGGCCTCCTCGTCGAAGGGGCGCATCATGCGGAGCAGCCAGCCCTCGTCAGGCATGATGTTGTCGCTGTCAAGCAGGCAGATGATGTCGTTGCGCGCCTTTTTTACGCCGACGGCCTTCCCTGCTTCCCCCGTACGGAGCGGATTCGGACAGACGGAGACCGGGATGCCGCAGGAGCTCGCGTACGAGGCGATTTTTTCCAGCGTCCCGTCCGTCGACCCCCCGTCCGCAAAAATAATCTCCAGCTTGTCATGCGGGTAGCTCTGGCTCAGGATTGCCTGCATGTAATCGTCCAGCGTCCGCATGGAGTTGAAGGTCGGTGTCACTATCGAAATTGAATACATCGGAGTTCCTTGAGGGAGCCTCTAAAAACAGGGGTTTTCAGGGGCAGGTATAAGCACACGCAGCAAGCCCGGAAAGCCCAGCAAAGGGAGTTTCCGGGCTTCCGCTCACTTTTTTAAGACAGATATCAGAGCCGACATGCACAGGCAGTACGGATACGAGAGCCGGAGATGCAGCGCACAGGCGAACAAGGTATCCAGTATGCACAGCGCCTTGCCGCTCCGCACATTTTCAAGATATTTTAATATAATTCTAAGCGGATGGCGGATATAGCGCCTTCCGATTGCGCTGGCGGCAGCGGCGGCACGCCTTTTGTCCTGGCGTGGGCTTTTGCGGCAGAACACGCAGGACAAGAGCACCAGTATATTCAGCACGGCTCCGGACAAGGCCTCCGTATCCGCAGCGCCAGAAGCCGCCTGCGCGCAGATGTCCTCAAGGTCGGCAAAGGGCATTTTGGCATAGGGCATCCGTGCAAAGGCGCTGCCACGGGAGGTAGAGGCGTCGTTTGCCCGGTTACAGTATCCGGACGCCCTGAGCGCGTATATGCCGGAAAAGCTGAGGCTGCAGCGCATGTTGAAGACCAGATCCTCAGCAAGGCAGCCTGACGGAAAGCAGATGGCATTGTCCAGAAGCTTTTGCCGCAGTATCAGCCGGTTCCATGGAGCCGAGGAGCCGAAGGGAAAATACGGGGAATCCTCGCGCTCATCTACCGCCGGATAGGTATATAAGGGGCTGCCGTCCGCAGCCACCATCGTGTAACCGCTCACGACCAGATCCGCGTCCGCATGCGCGGCCGCGCACGCCGTCAGCTCCTCCAGATACGCAGGCTGCCAGTAGTCATCGTGGTCAAGGAAAATTATCCAGTTCCCGCAAGCCTCTCGTATTCCCCGGTTCCTTGATGCGGATATGCCGCCGTTTTTCTCGTTGCGGAGCAGCCGGATGCGGACAGCCCCATCCTCTTGCTGCGCGTAGCTGGCAAGCAGGGCAAGCGTCTCCTCATTCGTGCTGCAGTCGTCTATCAGAAGCAGCTCGGATGGCGGAACGCTTTGCCGCAGCACCCCCTCTATGCACTGGGACAGATAGGCCGGGACCGTGTTGTATACGGGAACAATGACGCTGACACGGATTGAATCGCCTGTCATAATTTCTCAAATCCTTTCAGGAGCCAGTCTCAAAAAAAAAGCAGATACACGAATTCCGGCACGATACCGGCAAAAGACTCGCTTGCGTGCGTCAGCTTATAATTTTTTAAGAAAAAATACACATAGGAAGGGGAACGCTTTGCTTCCCACGCACGGAAAAAGCCGAGGCAGTCCTGTAGGGCAGCTTCTCCGACCTGCCCTTGGTGCTCCGCCAGCAGCAGCTCCAGCAAGGCAATCTGGCGGCGCTTGTGCTCCCGGTGCTCGCCGCGCAGCCGGATTGCCGTCACCGTCCGCCTGAGCAGGGAAGTCGTGTTCATCTCCGTCACGTTGCCGCCATGCTGCCGGTAGAGCAGCACCGGCTCAAAGGAATAGGCGATTCCATTCCCCAGCGCGGCATGCAGCGCGAACCAGTAATCATGGAATTCCGCGAGCTCCGGTATCGGGATATGCTGCAGCAGAAAGGAGCGGCGCACCAGCATCGCTGCCCCCTGCACAAAGTTGTGCCCGCAGAAGAGGAAATAGCGCAGGCTCCGCTCGTCCGCAAAGGGGCGGGAAAGATGGCAGACCTCATGCATCCGCAGCTGCAGGGGGTGCAGCGTCTCGTCCACCAGCTCCGCGTCCGCGCAGGCAAGGTCTTTGTCGCCGATAGAGCCGAGCAGCAGCTCAAGGTGCCGCTCCGTCCACACATCGTCCTGATCGGCAAACGCGACAAAATCACCCGTGCACAAGGAAAGCGCGTCCGCAAAATTCTGCCTGAAGCCGACGTTCCGCTCATTCCTGACGGCCCGTATGCACGGAAAGCGTCCCGCGTAGTCCTGCACAATCTGCCACGTTCCGTCAGAAGAGCAGTCGTCACGGATGACAAGCTCGAAATCCTGCACGGTCTGGCGGAAGATTGAGTCCAGCTGCTCGCGCAGATAGCGCTCGCCGTTATATGTGGTCATTGCGACAGAGACAAGCGGCATGGCATCAGTCCCCGGCAGGAAGCCCGTAATGGCGGCGCATCCGGCGCATGAACAGCTTGTTTCTTTTGAACAAGAAAATAATCTGAAAACGTAAAAACGCGACGAGCGATGCCCGTACGCTCACGTGGCGGAACACGCCCAGCGCGTCCCTGATTCTGGCACAATACTGCCGTACCGACCGCAGCGGCACGTCCGTCCCGAAGAGGTAGCAGTTCTGGATGTTCTCGAAGAGTATGGGGTTCACGGCGCAGCGGTCAAGCTCAAAGCGGAAAAAGCGCAGCAGCTCGGCAGAGGCGCCGTGCGCGGCAAAAAAGGACTGCACGTCGGCAAAAGTCCTGATGATGCCCAGCGTCTTCCTATATGCGCTCTCCAGCTGGAACGTGGTGGCGCTCGTGGCGGAATCCTCGTTCCTGCAATAATTGTACATGCATTCCGGTACCACGCAGACCTGCGTCGAAAACGATAAAAATTTTAAGACAAAATTAACATCTTCAAAATAGCGGGACGCCTCAAAAAAGCGCAGCTCATCGTGCACCTGCAGGAACGAGCGCCGGAACAGCTTGTTGCTGGAAGAATTGAACTGCACGGGATGCAGCGTCTTCAGCTGCCGCAGGCTGTAGGCGCAAGGCGCTTGCCTCGAGGGGAACGGATAGCCCTTGATTCCGCATATCACCATATCGGCATCGCTCTCCTTGGCGGCCGCGTACATCGTCTCCAGCATCCGCGCGTCTATGCTGTCATCCGCGTCAGGAAAAATCACATATTCCCCGGTGGCAAGGGGAATCCCCGTGTTCCTCGCTTTTGATACCCCGGAATTCTGTATTTTGGTATAGTCGATGCGGCTGTCTTTCCGCGCAAATTCTGCGCAGATTGCGCTGCTTCCATCCGTGGAGCCATCGTCAATCAGGATAATCTGGATATTCCGCAAGGTCTGGGCAAGGAACGAAGAAATACATTCCGTAAGGAAGCGCTCCTTGTTGTAGACCGGGCAAATGATGGAGACTGCGGGAAGCATAGGATTCTGAAGCATCGGCTGTCGTGTCTCAGGCAGCTCAGGGACTCGGACGAATCCCCGGAGCCTGCCTTACGTCTGTTCTGAGACGCTCACCGTCCCGTCCTTCACCTCAAAAATTTTGTTGCACTTTTTGAGCGTGGAGAGCCGGTGCGCAATAATAATCAGGGTCTTGTGGCCGATAAGCCGGTCGATGGACTCCATGATTTCCTTTTCGGTGGACTCGTCCAGCGCGGACGTCGCCTCGTCGAATATGATGACCTCCGGATTCGTGTAGAGCGCCCGCGCGATGGAGAGCCGCTGCCGCTGCCCGCCGGACATCTGGACGCCCCGCTCGCCGACAACGGTATTCTCCCGCGCCGGCAGGCTGTCCACATAGTCGGAGAGCATAGATTCCTTCAGGACGGTCTGAATCTGCGCATCGTCAATCTTGTCTTCCGGCACCCCGAATGCGACGTTCAGGCGGATGGACTCGTCAAGCAGATAGGCAGCCTGCGGCACGTAGGAAAGCTTTTTCAGCCAGGACTGCAGGTTCTGCTTTGTCAGGGCAGTTCCGTCAATCAGAATAGAGCCGCTGGACGGCTGCAGCAGTCCCAGCAGTATATCCACGAACGTCGTCTTTCCTGCGCCGGACGCGCCTTTTATTCCGATGACATCCCCCTTCTGTATACGGACATTCACGTCGTGCAGAACCTCATGCGCCTTGTTCGTCTCGTAGGCAAAGGAAATCCCCTTGAATTCGAGGAAAGCGTCAAAACTGAGCGGCTCTGCAGGAGCCTCATCTGGCAGCAGCTCCATGCCCGCCAGATTCTCGTAGGCCGATGAGAGCGCCGCATACTGGACGATAAAATCATTGAAGCTGGTTGAAAGCCCGGAAAAGGCAATCAGCAGCTTGAAAGCGGCCATCGCAAAGGCGCCAAGCTCCGCCACCATGGCCTCGGAAAGCGCTTTGCCGGAGACGACGCTGATGGCGACTATCAGAATCAGCGCGGAGATGCAGACGGTCTCTATTATGTTGGCGGAAAGGCGCCCCAGCACGCAGACCTTCACGTCGTAGACATTCTTCTTTTTATAGGCCTTTCTGTATTCGTCCGCAAAGAACGACTCCTTGTGGCTGACGATTATCTCCTTTATTCCCTGGAAGGCCTGCGAGCAGTACTTGTAGCACACGGAATCCATCGAGCGGAGATTGTCGCCCGCATCGCGCAGCGGCGGCCCCAGCACAAAGACGGGCACCAGCAGCACAAGGAGCGCGGAGAGCAGCAGGCCGAGCGCGAGGGTGAAATTGGTGACGAAGAGGAATATGAACATGAAAAAGACGATGAACACCGTCGTGATGACGGAGAACATGCTGATGACGCATGTCATGATTCCGTTCGCGTCACCGATTACGTTCCTCAGGAGCGCCGACGAGTTGTTCGCGATAAAAAAGGAATAGGGCCGGTGCAGGTAGGATTTCAGGATTGTGCTTGAGACATAGCCCTGCAGGTTCGTGCGGAATTTTCCCTGCCAGTAATTGCTGAGCACCTGGTACAGATTCTTGACGACGTACAGGGCGACAACCCCCAGGGAGACAAAGAGGACAAAGGAGCCCGTCGTCTTTATGCGGAAAAACGCGACGAGCGGCCGCATGTAGGAGCTGCGCATCAGCTCTTCCGGCGTCAGCAGCGCCTGAATAAAGGGCAGCAGCACCGAGACCGCGAAGGTCTCAAGCAGGGCGCCCGCCACGATGGCAAGCGAGATGAGCACGAACTGCAGGCGGAATTTTCCTGAGAGGATTCCCCAGAACTGCCCGAACACCGAGAAGGCGCTTTTTATCTTATGGAAAATCACGTTGCCTCACCACCTTCACCGGATGCAGCGCCAGAGTGCCCCCCGCCGCCCACTTTCTCCCGGATGACAAAAAGCGGACGGTTTATCACCTCGTCGTGAATCTGCCCGATATAGAGCGCCATAAGGCCGAGGGCGATGAGCACGACGCCGAGCACCAGCGTATTAGCGACGATGACGAAGGCGATGGAGCTGAACAATTCGGTATGCAGGATAAAATTCTGAAAAATCATAAAGGCCAGCAGCGCTGCGCTCACAAAGGTGACAAAGACGCCAAGGTAGCCCACGAGCTTGAGGGGAAAAAGAGAGAAGCTCGCCATGCTGTTCACCGCGAGGCTCACCAGCTTGCCGAAAGAATATGTCGCCTTGCCGTGGATGCGCTCCGGGGCGACAAACTCGACGTATTCCGTGCGGAAGCCCAGCCATTCGATGAGCCCCCGGAACATACGCTTGTGCTCGGTAAAGCGGAGCAGCTCGGTGATAACCTTGCGGTCAACGAGCTTAAAATCCGTCGCATTCGGCGTAAGCTGGGCAGGCGCACAGGAATTCATCAGGTGGTAGAAGAGCCGGGAGCCGATGTTCTTCAGCAGGGATTTCCTTTCCGTGGACTTCCGCAGGCTCGCGACGACTTCCGCACCCTGCTCCCACTTCCGGATGAATTCCGGTATCAGGGCAGGCGGATGCTGCAAGTCCGCGTCAAGGAAGATGGCGGCATCGCCGGTGCAGTGGCGCACTCCGGCGGTCAGCGCAAGCTCCTTGCCGAAATTCCGGCTAAAGTCAAGCGCCACGACGCGGGAATCCGAAGCCGCTATCCGCCTAAGCTCCTCCCACGAATCATCGCTGCTGCCGTCATTGATAAAGACGAACTCCCAGGCGTAGGCAGGAAGCGTCGCCGCGACGTCCTTGAGCGCCTGATATATCAGCGGCACGTTCTCGCTTTCATTATAGACGGGAACAACAGTTGAAATCTTCTTCATACTTATATAACATCCACAAACGTCCGTTCGTTTCGCGTAAAAAGCACGAGTCCCGCAAAGAGCGCCAGCGCAGTGATGGCGACGCTCAGCAGCACCATCTCCGCAGGAACTGCCCCTGCCCCGTAGAACCAGACCCTGAACAGCTCCACCGGCGCGCTCATCGGGTTCACAAAAAAAAGCCAGCGGAATTTCTGCGGAGCCTGGGAGAGCGGGTACACAACCGGTGTCGCGTACATGAGCAGTGACATACCGAAGGACAACAGCTGGTTCAAATCGCGATATTTCGTCGTCAGGGAAGAAATTATCATACCGAAGCTGCATCCGAGGACACCAATCCAGACGATGAGCAGCGGGAAGGCGCATACCCACAGCGACGGATGCAGCCCGGCACCCTTCACCAGATAATATGTATAAAATATCATTAAAATGACAAACTGAATGAGCAGTTTGACGACAAGCCCCACCGTCTTGGAGACGGGAACCGTAAGACGGGGAAAGTAGACCTTGCTGAACACGGCGGCATTCTCGAGGAATGTATTGGCGACACCGGTCAGCGTCGTCGAGAAATACGTCCACAGCATCGTCCCGCCGTAATAAAAGAGGAGGTAGGGAACGCCGTCAGTGCCGAGATTCGCCAGTCTGCCGAAGACAAAGGTGTACATGACAGTCGAAAAGAGCGGCTGCAGGATGAACCACAGCGGGCCGAGCACCGTCTGCTTGTACTGGACGACAAGGTCGCGCTTGATGAACAGCAGCATCAGATCCCGGTATTCCAGAACCTCGGACAGCCGCAAATCAAACAGCTTATGCCTGGCGCTGATAACCTTGTCCCAGCCCTGTGACTTTGCGATACTCATAAAACGGTCTTAAAATATTCAATTGTCCTCTGCAAGCCTTCATCCAACATGATTTCCGGCTTCCACGAAAAAAGCTGCCCGGCAAGCGTGATATCCGGGCGGCGCTGCTTGGGGTCATCGCCGGGCAGCGGCTTATATACCAGACGGGATTTGCTGCCGGTCAGGGAGATAACCTTCTCCGCCAGCTCCAGCATCGTAAATTCCCCCGGATTCCCCATGTTTACCGGCCCCGTAACGGAGTCATCGCTGTCCATGAGGCAGAGGAAGCCGCGTACCAGGTCGTCCACATAGCAGAAACTGC
>DGUD01000131.1:3810-3978 GCA_002393865.1 Treponema sp. UBA4319 | reverse complement strand
CTTGAGCCTTTTTTCCGCTCGCTTGACGACGGTATCTGCGAGAACAGTTTTGCCTCGCTTTTTCTGGCAGGCTGCGTGAGCCCGCTGGAAATCAGCCGCGCAGGCGAGCGCTGCTATCTGGTCAGAGCTTCCGGGACAGCTGCGGACAGCGGGCAGCAGGACAGCGGG
>DGUD01000131.1:0-3750 GCA_002393865.1 Treponema sp. UBA4319 | reverse complement strand
GACAGCGGGCAGCAGGACAGCGGGCGTTTCCTGCGCATAGCAGGGGATTTCCCTGCCGCAGGGCAGCTGCAGGAGCTGCTGCGGCATCCCGCGCTCGCCGGCTGCGGCACCCTGCGCGATATTCCCGCCGCCGCAGTACCGGGGCTGCCGTTCCGCTGCGAGCTTGACCGCGACAACTGCGACTACCTGTACCAGCGCGGCGATCTGGCAGAGCTGAAAGGCAAGGCGTTCCACAAGAAGAAGAATCTGGTGAACCAATTCTGCGGCTCCTACACCGCCGCCCTGAAAGCCTTGGACGCCAGCACCGACGCGGATGCCCGCCACGTGCTGGACATGTGGACGGCGCGCTCGCAGGAGCAGGGCGGCGACGGCGGCGATGCAAAGCAGTGCAGTCTGGCGCTCCGCTACCGCGAGGAGCTGGGGCTGTACGGCTTTGTCCTCTATGCGGACGGCAGCCCCGTCGCATTCAGCCTGGGGGAAGAGCTCTGCGGAGGAACGATGTTCGACTGCCACTTTGAGAAAGGTGTGGACGGCGTACACGGCGTCTACCAGGCGATAAATTATTTTACCGCCCGCGCGCTGCCTGAGCACGTCACGCTCATCAACCGCGAGCAGGATCTGGGGAATGCCGGGCTCCGGCAGGCAAAGCAGACATACCGCCCCTGCGGCATGGTGGAGAAATTCCGCTGTACCCTCAAAGAAGCCGCGCCGCAGCGCATGTAAAAGATTCATGCAAATCCGCAAATTTTTTTTATAGTCGCTGTAACTTTTCGACGGGGCGGCGGTTTGTATATATGAAAACGGCACACATGAAACTCCTTGAAACTGGCCGCAGGAATGGCAAACCTGCGGCCGTTTTTTTTGCTTTTAAAACAGACTCTGTTGACAGAATCGCAGGAATCCGGTATATTTTATATTAAGTTACTGTAAATAGTAACATATTTTTGGAGGACTGCATGGCTGCATCTGTTGACGGTTTTTTTGACGAATACGGCGGGAAGTACGTTGCGGAGGTACTCCGACGGCCGCTTGACGAGCTGGAGACGGCATTCAGAAAATACATGGCGGACAAAGAATTCCTGGCGGAGCTAGAGCTTATCCGGCGGGACTACATCGGCAGGGAGACTCCGCTGTACTTTGCGCCGACGGCCACACGCCTGCTGGGTGGCGCGCAAATCTACATAAAGCTTGAGGGACTCGCGAACACCGGCGCGCACAAAATAAACAACGCCATCGGGCAGTGCCTGCTGGCAAAGCGCATGGGCAAGAAACGCATTATCGCGGAGACCGGCGCCGGTCAGCACGGGCTTGCCACGGCCGCGGCTTGCGCCAAGCTGGGGCTCGACTGCACGGTCTACATGGGCGAAGTCGATGTCCGCCGCCAGCAGCCTAATGTGGCCGCCATGGAGCTGTACGGCGCAAAGGTATTCCCCGTCCGCTCAGGGAGCCGCACACTCAAAGACGCCGTAAACGAGGCGATGCGCGACTGGGCGGCGCATCCCGACGACACCCATTATGTGCTCGGCAGCGCGCTCGGCCCCGCGCCGTTCCCCGATATCGTCCGAGAATTCCAGAGCGTCATCGGAAAAGAAGTGAAGCGCCAGTGCAAGGAACGGAACATCCAGATTGGCGCCATGGTCGCCTGTGTCGGCGGCGGCTCAAACTCCATCGGATTCTTCAGCCCGTTCATCGACCAGAAGGAGCCCCGGCTCATCGGAGCAGAGGCAGGCGGCATTGGCGACGGCGTGGGGCAGAATGCCAGCCGCATGACCGGCAACGCCAGCCGCGAGGGCATCGTGCAGGGATACAAGAGCCGCTTCCTGATTGACGAGGACGGACAATCCCTTCCCACACGCTCCATCTCCGCCGGGCTGGACTACATGGGCATCGGCCCGCAGCTTGCCGCGCTGGGAAGCAGCGGAAGGGTGGAATTCACCGCAATCCGGGACACAGAGGCGCTTGAGGCCGTCCGCTTCTTTGCGCGCAACGAAGGAATTCTCTTTGCGCTGGAAAGCGCCCATGCGGGAGCCGCCGCCATAAAGATTGCAAAGGAGATATCCCCAGACAAAGCCATCATCATCAACATGAGCGGACGGGGAGACAAGGACGTGTTCATCACGAGCCCGGTATTCCGCCCGAAATCATGGTTGCAGTTCCTTCACGCGGAGATTGAGCGGCTTGAGGCGGCAAAGGATATTCACGATGCCGCCGTCATGAGTGAAAAAAAGGAGTAATGCTATGTCAAAGATAAAACTGATGAGCCATCTTGTGGCGGGGTATCCCACCGACGAGCTTGCGCTTTGTGCGGCGCGGGCACTTGTGGCGGGGGGAGCGGACATACTTGAGATTCAGCTGCCGTTCAGCGACCCGAGCGCTGACGGTCCCGCAATCCAGACCGCATGCACGGAAGTGCTTTCACGCGGCTACCGTACGGCTGACGGACTCGCTTTCATCAAAAAACTGCACGAGGAATTTTCCTCCGTTCCCATCTACCTTATGAGCTATGGCTCGCTCGTATACACGCCCGGAGTGGAGGCATTCTGTGCCCGCGCCGCGGCGGCAGGCGTCTCCGGCATGATAATCCCCGACCTTCCGTTTGACCATGACGAAGGGCTCACTTCGGCGTGCCGTGTAAACGGCATGGAGAACATCCCCGTCGCCGCGCCGAGCATGGCACCAGAGCGGCTGGAAAAACTCGCGCAGGCAGGATTCCCTTTCATTTACGCCGCGCTGCGCGCAGGAATCACAGGAAGCGAGACTGTCGTCGATGAACAGACCCTTGCATTCCTGCATGCAGTGGGAACCGGGGGCAGCAAAGTGTACGGAGGCTTCGGCATAAGCACAGGCGAACAGGCACAGCAGCTCGCGCCGTCCGTAGAGGCAATCGTTGCCGGCAGCGTCTTTGTGCGCACCATTGCCCGGCACCGGAGCAACGCCCAAGAGCTCGCGGACGCCGTCACCGCAAAAGCACGAGAGCTGAGCGGTACCGCCTGAATTGGCGGCGGGGCTCCATGCGGCCGTCCCACGCAGCACATGCATCCCGCATGCCCCCGCCCTTTGCCGCGCAGTGCGCTACGGCCCCAGCCGCAGAAAGCCCCAACGAATATCTCCGTCTGCGGCAGGCAGCGCACGATTTCTTCTGCCTGTGCCGACTTGCCCCCTTGTACGGAAGCCCGCATCTCCTTTCCAGCCCTTTACAGTCCCCCATCCGCAGGAAAAGCGGAAATTTGTCAGCCGATTCTACATTTTCCTTTCGGACACCTAGCAGACGGTCTCGCCGAGGCATTGGTCATAAGCATCACCTTGCTAAAGACGATTTCGGCGGCAAGATTCTCAAGGGTTTTCATAAGCACCTTCTTGTGGCTTCTCTGTCTCCAGCTGAGACCAAGTGTTACATACGCAGTTTCAATTCACGCACCCGTGAGGGTGCGACGGAGAGCTTTTTCTGCTGCCGCCAGAAGTCCCAGTTTCAATTCACGCACCCGTGAGGGTGCGACGTGCGCCGGTCTCCGCACGCTGGCGGGCAACCTTGGTGTTTCAATTCACGCACCCGTGAGGGTGCGACCCGTATGTACAGGACGATAAGGAGCGAGACCGCAGTTTCAATTCACGCACCCGTGAGGGTGCGACCAGACACGACGTTACCGCGGAAACGATATTCATCGTTTCAATTCACGCACCCGTGAGGGTGCGACTAAAATCGTGTGCAACCCTATAAATGGTTTTCGTGTTTCAATTCACGCACCCGTG
>DGUD01000141.1 GCA_002393865.1 Treponema sp. UBA4319 | reverse complement strand
CCTGCGCCGACTGTCAAGCAGAAGGCGCATAAATCCTGAAAAAAAGCTAAAGGAACCCTTGGCAATCCGGGGAAACGGGCTGATACTGTATTCAATGTTATATGCAGGAAAGTTCCTGCGGGGAGAACACAATACCAGCCGCCGTACGCGCAGCAGCGCTGCCCGTGGCGCTCAGCTACCTGTCACAATAATGCATGAAAATTGATTTCCGTGGGGTGCAGGGGAAATCATTCCTGCACACGTATGATTTTACAATTGCTCAAAAAAACTACCACCTCATCCGCATACCCGCCGTTATCTCTGAGCATAACAGAACTACGAACATCCAAAAACCCCTTTATCTCCACCTTTTTCCCGATTATTGATTTATCAATGGCTGTAGAAAACGAACATGAGATAGCGTCATTTTCTTTTTTAAAATTATACTCTTCATACTTATCTTCCATGTACAACCCACTACTGAATGTCGAAAATAGATGAAGGCATTTCGGATACCAAATATATACAGGGATCCCGGTCACATATATTTCGGCATGAGAATACTTTTGCAATGCCCCATCTGCATCAGCGGAGAAGTCATTGATAATCTGTCCGCAAGTTACATGAATCTCTTTTTTCGGTGCATGGAATTTGTAGAGTACAACAAGAGATAACAAAAAGACAAATAAGAGAAGAGATGTTTTAAAAGCTTTATTCTTCAAGAGAGTTATATTCTTCATAGAAATGTTCCCAGTTGTTAGCTATATTCTGCTTGTATACTATCAATGCTTACAGTTCTTTGCAGGATTTGCGCAGCACGAGCCTTGGCGCGATGAGCGTCTGCTCGCGCACCGGCTTTTTCTGTATCATGGCGTCCGCGACATCCATGATGATTGCGCCGTATATTCCGTAGTTGTAGCTGATGGAGGTGAGCCGGGGATTCACCATGTTTGCGATGCTGGTGTCGTCAAAGCTGATGATGCTTATGTCCTCAGGGATACGCAGCCCGTGCTCGCTGGCCGAGCGCATGACGCCGACCGCCGTCAGGTCGTTCACCGCGATGACTACGTGGGGGATTTTGCAGAGGGAGAGGAGCTTTTCCATGCTCTCGTAGCCGCCGCCATCGTCGTAGCGCTCGTTCGCCATGTCCATGTCCGGGTCGTAGTCCAGCCCGCTCTGAATCATCATGTCCTTGAAGCAGCTTCTGAGCGCCGCCGTATGGGCAGGCCGCTTGCTGCCCCCGATGAACGCGACTTTCCTGAAATCTTTGTGCGCGGCGATGAATTCCATGGTAAGCTCCATGACCTTCCTGCTGTCGATGTTTATGCGCGGGCAGTAGGCGCCGTCTATTTTTCCGGTGGTGAGGACGGGGATGGTGGCCGATATCTGGCGTACTTTTTCCGAGAGCTCGGGGTCTGTGTTTTTGATGTCGGAGTTGCCGCCCAGGAGGACTATGGCTTTGACATGCTGGCGGGCAAGGTCGTCCAGCTGCGATAATTCCTTTCTCTTGTCGCTGAAGGAATTGCAGAGCATGAGGTTGTAGCCGTTGTTGATGGCCGCGCGCTCGCAGCTGACAAAAAGCTGAGAGTAGTAGGGGTTCCTGATGTCTGCCGCAAGTATGCCGATGATTCCCCTGTCAGGGACATCCGGAATATACGGCATATTCTGCAGTACCTGCTCCACGCGAGTCCGCTCGTCCTCGCTTACCGAAGCGGAGCCGGAGAATATGTTTGTTATGGTGGCAGGCGGGACGCCTGCTTCCCGTGCGATGTCAACTTTTGTGATGCTGTGCCTCATCTGCTCTATCCTGCATACTAGTATAGAAGAAAAGCCGCCATAAGGCAAGGCTTTGGCATAAAAAACAAAAATGCGCTCACGGCCGCACCGCTTGTTGAGATTTTGCGGCCGGGCTGTTATAATGGAGCTGTCCGGGAACGATTTTTTTCCGGATATCTTCTGGGCTGCGCGGGATTTTTGTTCCGCGGATACCCTGCATCACGAGGAATATACCATGGACATCTCTTCTATTCTTACCCCGCTTCTGAGTTCTTCGAGCGTGAACGGTATCGGCAAGGCTGCGGATGCAAGCGCTTCCGACGTAAAAAATGTTCTTGCGCAGGCTGTGCCGGTGCTGCTGCAGGCCGCGTCAAAGCAGACTTCCGGCGCTTCCGGCAAAGGTTTCGAGCAGGCGCTTGCCGAGCACGCAAAGGACGACACATCCAATATCGCTTCTTTCCTGAAGAATGTCGATGTGAGCGACGGCGCCAAGATTATCTCCCACCTGCTGGGAAGCAGCAGCAGCGCCACAACGAAGTCTATCTCGAAGGCTTCGGGCGTTGACAGCAAGACGACGGCCTCTATCCTTGCGGCGGCGGCTCCGCTGTTCATGAGCCTGCTGGGGCAGGCTTCTAGCGGGCAGTCCGGCTCGCAGCTCACGAGCCTGCTGGGAGGCCTTGTGGGCAATACGAACGTGACGAGCCTGCTGGGCAGCCTGCTCGGCGGCACTTCGTCATCCGCCGCGGCATCTTCTTCTTCCTCCGGCAAGCCCTCCGCTTCTTCTACCGCGTCTGTTGTGGGCGGCCTGCTGAGCAGCCTGCTCAAGTAGCGCTGTCTGCGGCAAGGCGGCTGGCTATTGCCGAGCATGCGTTCTGGCCGTCCATTGCGGACGAGACGATGCCGCCCGCGTAGCCGGCTCCCTCCCCGGCGGGGTAGAGCCGCCTGACGGCGGTGCATTCCCAGCGCTGCTTGTCGCGCAGTACGCGGACGGGGGTGCTGGTGCGGGTTTCGGCGGCGATGAGGAGCGCGTCGGCGCAGATAAAGCCGCCCATGCTTTTGCCGAAGCTGCGGAAGCCTGCCGCAAGGCGGGCGGAAAGCTGCTCCGGGAGCCATTCGTCAAGTCGGCTCGCGCAGACGCCCGGTGTGTAGCTTGCGGGGGGCAGCGAGCCGCTCTGCCGCCGCGCAAGGAAATCGACGAGCCGCTGTGCCGGTGCCTGCTGGCCGGAGCCGTGCCGGTATGCCAGCTGCTCAAGCTCCGTGCGCCACAAAAGCCCTGCGAGCGCAGGGCAGCCTTCTTCCTGTGCCCGCCGCCGGAATTCCGCGGGAATGTCTTCCGGGCGGGTCTCCACGACAATCGCCGCGTTGCTCCACCTGCTGTTCCTTCCTGCCGCGGACATGCCGTTCACTACGATTTGACCGGGGGCTGTCGCGCTGGGCACCACAAATCCTCCGGGGCACATGCAGAAGCTGTATACGCCCCGCCCGTCCTGCTGGGAGCTCAGCCGGTATTCCGCCGCACCGAGCCCGGCCTGGGCGCGCCTGCCGTGGTACTGGATGCTGTCTATGAGCTCGCGGGGGTGCTCCACCCGTACGCCGGCCGCGAAAGTCTTTGCCTCAAGCGCCTGCGGCGCCGTCCGCGCGAGCAGCGCGTAGATGTCCGTGGCGGAATGCCCGGTGGCCAGCAGCACCGCATCCCCTAGGAATTCCCTGAGGGCGCCGCTTTTTGTGTCCTCCGCGCGTACCCCGCGCAGTTCCGGCATGCCGTCCGCCGCTTTTTCCACGATAAAATCCGTGCAGCGCGTGTTGAATACTATCTCCCCGCCGAGCGAGAGGATGTGCTCCTTGATGCGCGTGATGATGCCCGGCAGCCGGTCGGTGCCGATATGGGGGTGTGCGTCCGTGAGGATGCGCGGATCCGCGCCGAAATGCACGAAAATCCTGAGAATGCCGCTGTTGTCGCCGCGCTTGGTGCTGCGCGTGTAGAGCTTGCCGTCGGAGAATGTCCCGGCGCCCCCGGCTCCGAAGCAGTAGTTTGAGTCGGTGCCGACGATGCCTCTGGTGCTGATTGCCGCGATGTCCCGCTTGCGGGCCGGGCAGTCTTCCCCGCGCTCTATGATTAGCGGGCGGATGCCGTGCTCCAGCAGGCGGAGCGCGCCAAAAAGTCCTGCCGGCCCGGAGCCGATGATGACGACGGTCTTGCCGCTGTCCGCATGCCGCCAGACGGGGACTGGCGCAGAGTCGCCTTGGGGCGGAACTTCGTCTATGTAGATTTTGTATTTTAAGAAAATTTTTATTTTGCCGCGCCGCGCGTCCACGGATTTTTTGAGGAGCACGGGATGCATGTCGTGGCCGCCGGTCTGTACGCCGTTTTTGCCGAGCGCGCGGATGATTTCCTGCCGGAGAAAGCCGTCGTCCTTCTCTTTTTCCGGCGGAACGATTATGGAAAGCTCTGCTGTCATGCCGTCATTCTAGCGCGTTGCGGCGTTTTATGCCAGCAGGAAAGCGGGGGCAGGCAGGGATTCAGCATGAAAACAAAAATGCGCTCCCAGTGGAAAACACCCGGACTGCCGGTTGCACGCTTCGCTTTGCAAATGGCAGCCCGGGCGTTTTTCCGCTTCCGCGCATTTTTTATGTTGAATCCTTGGCTTTGGTAGCATAAAAAAGAAAATCATTTTAAAACAGTTTACATAATTTTCCAATACCGCGTCCGTATTCAGATAAAATACATCTCA
>DGUD01000177.1 GCA_002393865.1 Treponema sp. UBA4319 | reverse complement strand
TGTTTTCATGCTGAAGCCTTGGGCTGAAAACCAGCATGGCTTGAAACTGCGTTGCAGGTACGGCGTGGTACGAGCGGCAGAGAGTTCAATGGAGCTGTTCCGAATCAGCAAGCATAAAACAGCATTTTTGCAAGTCGTCAGCCTGAAAAAATGCAAGACCCAGGAGGAAACCATGAGGTTTCCGAACAGGCCGGATACCTATTCCGCACCACCGCAGGGTGCTCATCCGGATTTGACCGGAATCAGATACCAGTCCCGCCGGGAGCGGAACACAGAACTGATTTCCGAGGCTTCGGGGGGCACAGCCGTTTGAAAGTCCGCCGCATCCGTGCTATACTCTTCTTATGAGATTCCTCCAGACCGGCGACTGGCACCTCGGAAAGACATTCTTCGAGCAGCCGCTCATCGACGACCAGGCTCATTTCCTCGCACAGCTGACGGAAGCGCTGCGGCAGGCGGACGCGGCGGGCAGCCCCTACGACGCGCTTATCATACCCGGCGACATATACGACCGCGCCGTACCGCCGCCGGAGGCAGTGTCGCTCCTGAGCGGCTTTCTCTCCGCGGCACATGCCGAATTCCCCGCCATGCATATCTTTATGCTCGCGGGCAACCACGACAGCGCCGAGCGGCTCTCCTTCGCGCAGGACATTCTCTCCGCGGAGCGCATCCACATCTGCACGGACTGCCGCAGCATGACGGAGGCTGTCGTCGTGGCGGACGCCGCGGTGTACCAGCTGCCGTTCCTGACAGCCGGCTGCATCAGCAGCGGCACGGACGGCAATGTCTTTGGCGCAGCGCTCCGGGGGCAGCAGGAGCTGCTTGACGCGGCGGCGCAGGCAATCCTCAGAGCCCACGCGGAGCAGTTCGGCGCGGGCGGCGGCGGACAAGCCGCAGTGCTCTGCGCCCACCTCTTTGCGGCGGGCAGCAGAAGAAGCGAGTCCGAGCGGATTCCCGTCGGTACCGCGGAACAGGTGGCAACGGACTCCTTCGCGGGCTTTGCATACACCGCCCTCGGCCACCTGCACAGCTGCCAGCAGGCGGG
Organism: Treponema sp. UBA4319; assembly: GCA_002393865.1. Classification (GTDB taxonomy): domain Bacteria; phylum Spirochaetota; class Spirochaetia; order Treponematales; family Treponemataceae; genus Treponema_D. The sequence continues at coordinate 16,772 of DGUD01000177.1, read as the reverse complement.
CGCAAACGCGTGGTATTCGGGCTCCCCCCTGTGCTATTCCTTCGCGGAAAGCTCCGAGGACAAATATATGCTTTCCGTGACGGTGCGGGCAGCGGAGCCCCCTTCCGTGGAGAAAATCCCCGTGCGCCCGCTCCACCGCTGCTCCGTGCTCAGGGCGCCCTTCGGGGAGCTGCTTGCCGGCAGCGCATTCAGCCGCTACGAGGACGATTACGTGCAGGCAGTCTGCACGGACAGGGGCATCATAGAGAACCCGCTCGGCCAGCTCAGGAAGCGCTTTCCCCGCATACTCTCCTTTGCCTACGACCAGAGCACAGGCGCGGACGGAAGCAGCACAACGCTCAGCGAGCGCCGGGAGCTGCTTGCCGCGCAGAACGGCCATTCCGCGGAAGACATATTCCTCGCCTTCTACAAGGACATCTACGGCAGCGGCGAAAACGGCGGCGGGCAGCCACCGGAGGCCGAGACCGACCTGTTCAGGGAATACGCCGCGCGGGCGCAGGGAGGCACGCGATGAAACCTCTTTTCCTCAGGCTCAGCAACATCGGTCCCTTCGTGCAGGAAGAAATCGACTTCGCTGCGCTGCAGGACATGTTCCTCGTCACCGGCAGGACAGGCAGCGGCAAGACGACCATCTTCGACGCGATGACCTACGCGCTCTACGGCGAGACGGCGGGCTACCGCAGCAGAAAGGACGTCCGCCTCCACAGCGACTACGCCGCGGAAGACGCGGAGGGCTCCGTGGAATTCATCTTCCTGCTGAACGCACGGCAGTACCGGATAATCCGCACCGTGGAGCGCAGCTACACCACAAAGACCGGCAAAAAAGCCCGGAAGCCCCAGACGCTGGAGCTCTACGGCCGGAACGGGGGGACAGAGCCGTGGGAGCCGCGGGAAGGCAAGCTGTCCGAGCTGAACGAGAAAATCCAGGAGCTCATCGGGCTGAGCAAGGACGAATTCTCGCAGATAGTGCTCCTTCCGCAGGGGGAATTCGCGGAATTCCTGCATGAAGATCCCCGGAACAGAAAAAACACGCTCGCAAAGCTCTTCCCCGTCGAATTCTACTCCTCCGTCTGCCAGCAGGCAAGGAGCGACGCCGACGCAGCGCAGCGGGAGCTGGACACACTGCGCGGCATGCTCGCGGCAGACCTTGAGGCCTTTGACAGGGATGCCGCGGCGCAGCGGCTGCAGGAAATCAGCGGGGAGCTCGGCGAGCTCCAGGGCGCCTGCGCGGCATGCTCAGAGCGCATCAGGGAGCTGAGCGGCAAAAAGAACGAGCTTGCCTCCCGGCTGGAGGACGCGCGGGCGGCAGCCGCACTGCAGGAGAGGAAGGCCTCGCTGGAGGCACAGCGGGCAGACATCGCCACCTTGCAGGCGCGGATCCGGCGCGCGCAGGAAGCAGCCCTGCTCGGCGAGGCCATACGCGGCAAAGAGGCGGCAGGGCAGCGGCTGGCGCAGGCACAGAGCCGCCTGGCAGCTGCGAGGGAGCAGCTCTCCTCCGCGCAGGCACAGCGACTCCGGCTTGCCGGGCAGGAAGCACAGCAGGGCGAGCAGCAGCGCCAGCTTGAGGAATGCGGCATCGCCCTGCACGACGTGGAGGCGCAGCTCGCGCAGGCAGCGGCAAAAGAGCGGGCGCAGCTTGAGCGCAAGAAGGCGGCAGAGCGCATCGAAGCGCTCTACATCAAGACAGCACCCGCAGGCATCAAAGCGGCGCAAGAACTGGCAGACTGTACGGCAGAAAAGGAGCGCGGCAAAGGGCTGCTCCTCAAGCTTGATGATGAAATCCAGGAGCTCCGCGCGCAGCAGCAGCACGAAAAAGACAGCAATGCGGCGGCATCGCTGGCGTCGCTGCTCGCGGAAGGCAGCCCCTGCCCCGTCTGCGGCTCCACCACGCACCCCTCCCCGGCCGCATTCCTGCACACCGGTATCGACTTTGACGAGCGCATAGCGGCTGACGAGGCCGCAGCCAGCGCGCTCCGGCAGCAGAGCGAACAGCTCTCGCGGCGCGAATCCCAGCTGCAGGAGGCCGGCAGGCTCATCGCCCTCATGACAGGGCAGCTGCTGGACGCCGCCGCGCGGGCACAGCTGACACTCCCCGCGGCAGCGGAGCTGCCCCTCCGCACGGAGCCTACCCCGACCCCGAACCGCATTGCCGGGCAGCAGACGGCGGTCAGCGAGGCGACCGCGGCACTTGCGAAAGCCGTAGCGGAATGCGGCGGCACGGCGGACTCCTCCGGCACAGAGGCACTGCACAGGCGCAGGCAGGAGCTCGCGCAGCAGAAAGCGGCGCTCCGGAACAGCATAGAGCGATTCGCAAAAGCAGTGGAGGAATCCGGGCGGCAGTGCAGCAGCCTTCAGGGCGAGGAGAAATCGCTGTCCGCCCAGCTCGGCGCGCTGCAAAACGAACGTGCCGCAGCAGAGGAACGCTGCGCACGGGCAATCGCCGGCTCCAGCTTCGGCAGCGAGGAGGAGGCGCGCAACGCCATCATCCCCGCCGAGGAGACGGCGCGGCTCTCGGCGGCATGCGAAAGCTGGCAGGAGGCGATGCGCACCGTGGAGGCGCAGCTCAACGTGCACCGGGCGGATGCCGCGGAACAGGAGGAGCTTGCCGCGGAACAGGAGAAAACCGGGCAGGAGCTCACGGCGATGCAGCAGCAGAACGAACTCCTTGTCGCGCGCAGGGAACAGCTTGCCGGAGAGCAGGCGACGCTGCAGGAACGGCTGCAGCGCCTCAGCGAGGACAGCGGGAAGCTCGCCGCAAAGGAAAAGGAATACGGCCCGCTCATCGCGCTGTCCGCCGACATCAACGGCAGCAACCCCAAGAAAATACAGCTCGATTCCTGGGTGCTCGGCACCTATCTGGAAGAAGTCGTCAACGCCGCGAACCTCCGTTTCCGCAAGGTATCCGCGGGCCGCTACAGCTTCATACTCCGCACGGAGAAGGAAGGCGGCAAAGGCTACAAGGGGCTTGACATCACCGTCAGCGACAGCTACACCGGCCGGGAACGGAGCACCGCAAGCCTGAGCGGGGGCGAGACCTTCATGGCATCCCTCAGCCTCGCGCTTGCCCTCACCGACGTCGTGCAGCAGAAAAGCGGTGGCATCAGGCTCGACTCCCTCTTCATCGACGAGGGCTTCGGATCGCTGGACGGCGAGACGCTGGACGGCGCCATCTCCATACTGAACGAGGTACGGGAGCAGCGCATGGTCGGCATCATATCGCACGTGGAGTCGCTCGCAAGCGCGATTCCCAGCCACATAGCGGTCAGCAAGACGAACGCCGGGAGCAGCATCTGCATCCGGCAGGCATGAGGAGCCGGGCCAGCGACAAAGCGCCTCCTCCTTTTGAAAGCCACCCCGTTCCCCCTTGCCTGCAAAGGCCCGGCCACTTCCGCCGTCCGTAGCGGGCTCAAAAAACTCAAGTAAAAAATATAAGTAAAAAAGTCCGGTTTTAAGTAAATTTTTTATTGCATATTCCGGGAAATGTGATAAAATGGTTTTATTATGGTAGGAATAAAAATAAACAGAACCTTCCGCAATATCCTGATTGTCATAGGGGTGCTCGTGCTCCTCTTTGCCGTATCCCGGCTCGTACCGGAAAAGACTTTCAAGGAAAAATACGAAGGCTATGACTTGTCCAGCACTGTGGGGGCTGCATCCTCTTCAAAGACCTATGCAGAATACCTTCAGGAGCATGAGGGGGCTGCATCGCCGGCGGTAACTGTCGGCATCGCCGTGCAGGATTACGACCAGGAGCAGAGCCATGGCGTCTCTGCGGAGAGCAGCTATCACGGCAAGGCAGTCGTCATCACTGCGGACGAATCATCCGCCACATGGCAAGTCGAAGTGGATCAGCCGGGTTTCTACAATATAGAAATGGAATACATCGCCGTTCCGTCCCGGAACGTGAACATGGAGCGCATCCTGTACATCAACGGGGAAGTTCCCTTCGGTGGCTCCGACATGTCCTTCTTCCGCCTCTGGAAAGACGGCGGCCCGGTCCGCGAGGATAACCGCGGCAACAGCATCAGGCCGACACAGGTGGAGGATTTCAGCTATCAGACCGTCCGCTTCAAGAGCAACATGGGCTACGAGGTGGATCCGTACAAGTTCTATTTCCACAAAGGAACGAATACCATCACGCTGGAATCGACGAACGAGCCGATGGCGATAAGCAGCCTCCGCCTCGTTCCGGTCGCAAAATACGATACATACGAACAGTATGCCGCCCGGCAGAAACAGCGGCGGGAAGACTACAGCGGCAGCGGCGTCGCCGTCAAAGTGCAGGGTGAGGACTCTGTCATCCGCTCCGATCCGTCTCTTTTTGCCCGCTATGACCGCTCTTCCGCAAGTACCGAGCCGAACAGCGTCTCGCGGACAGTGCTCAACTATTCCGGCGGGGACTCCTGGCGCACCCCCGGGCAATGGATTGAATGGAACATGGAGGTACCTGAGGACGGCTGGTACACGCTTTCCATAAAAGCCCGCCAGCTCTACCAGCGCGGCTACGTGGCATACCGCTCCGTCTACATCGACGGCGAGATTCCTGTAGAAGAACTTAAATCAGTAGGCTTCGCATACAGCTCCGACTGGAAGCTCGTGACGCTCGCGGACAAGGAAGGGCAGCCCTACTCCTTCTTTCTGACCAAAGGCACGCATGCAATCCGCCTGGAGGTTACGCTCGGCGAGCTCGGCTCCATCGTCAGCTCCCTGCAGGACAGCATCTTCCGCCTGAACGTCATCTACCGCACCATCCTTGTGCTGACGGGCGTGAATCCCGACCAGTTCCGCGACTACTCCATCGACAAGGTCTATCCGGAGCAGGTGGAGGCAATGCTGCAGGAAAGCCGCCGGCTGTATTATTACGTTGACAAATTCATCGCTATCACCGGGGAAAAATCAGACAAGATTGCCCCCGCCGAAACCCTTGCCATCCAGCTGGAGCAGTTCTACAAGCACCCGGACAGGATTACCAAGGCTTTTGCGAATTTCAAAGAGAACATCACCTCTTTGGGAACCTCGCTCCTCTCCATATCCGAATCCAAGCTGGACGTGGACTACATTCTCCTTCAGAGCGCGAACGACCCGGTAAATCCGGTCAAAGCGGGCTTCTTCAGGAACGCGGCCCACGAAATCGCCGCATTCAGCTCGTCGTTCTTCGTGGACTCCGCGAGCCTCGGCAACGTATATGACAAGGACGCCGAGCACCTGATTGAGGTGTGGATTGTGACGGGCCGCGACCAGAGCCAGATTCTCAAGAACATGGTGGACGACAGCTTCAGCCCCGCTTCCGGCATAAACGTGAACGTAAAGCTCATCAATATCAACTCGCTGCTCAACGCCGTCGTCGCGGGCAACGGGCCGGATATCGTCATCTCAGCCTATTCGCGGGCGCCGGTGGACTACGCGCTCCGCAACGCGGTCGTCAACCTGAAGCGCTTTGCGGACTGCGACGAGGTGCTCAAGAATTTCCATCCGAGCGCGTACGAAGGCTATAAATACGACGGCGGAGTATACGCGCTGCCGGAGCAGGAGACGTTCAACCTGCTCTTCTACCGCAAGGATATCCTTGAGCAGCTGGGCGTCTCTGTTCCCCAGACATGGGACGACCTCGTCGAGATTCTGCCGACATTGCAAGGCAACAACCTGTCAGTTGGCATTCCCTACCCCACGCTGGCAACGGCAGAATCCGACATAACGAATTTCTATTCCATGATTTACCAGCGGGGCGGCACCGTGTACAACCCCGCGGGCACCAAGTCCGTCATAGACAGCGAGGAAGGCATCAGCTCATTCAAGCTGTACACGAGCTTCTACAACAGCTACGGTCTGCCGACCATATTCGATTTCGTCAGCCGCTTCCGCACGGGCGAGATGCCGCTCGGCATCCAGAACTACACGGCCTACAATACGCTTTCAGTCTCCGCGCCGGAAATCAGGGGTCTGTGGGACTTTACCTACCTTCCCGGCACCATGCGGGAGGACGGCAGCATAGACCGCTCGAACATCGCCGGTACCGTCTGTACGATGATGATACGCAAGGGGCTGGATATGGACGACGTTCAGGCTGCGGGCGGAGAATCAAAATTCGACGCAAAGACCATGGACGCGGTACGCAAGAACGAGTCCCGCATGCACGACGCATGGGAATTCATGAAGTGGTGGGTCTCTACAGACACGCAGGTCCGCTTCGGGCGCGAGCAGGAGGCAATCCTCGGTTCCTCCGGCCGCTATGCGACGGCGAACGTGGAGGCGCTCAAGCAGCTCTCATGGAACACCCGCCAGATTACCATCCTCAGCAAATCGCTGGACGAAGCAATCGGGCTTCCAGAGATTCCGGGCAGCTATTACACTCCGCGCTACGTGGTGAACGGAATCAGACGCGTTTTCAACGAGAAGGAGGATCCCCGCGAGACCTTGATAGACTATACACGGAAGGTCAACGAGGAGATAACCAGGAAACGCCAGGAATTCAATCTCCCGACAGACTAGGAGCCAAACTATGAACAACATGTGGACAAAATATTTCAGGAAAAAACGGCTAGAGCTTTCCGACACGGTAAGGAGCGCAAAGGTGCATAAATTCTGCTACCTTTTCCTGCTGCCGTATGCGGTGCTGTTCATCACGTTCAACGTGCTGCCGATTATAAATTCTATATATTACAGCTTTACGAATTTCAATATTCTGGAGAAACCGGAATTCATCGGCTTCAGAAACTACATAAATCTCTTCCTGCAGGACGAGGTTTTCCAGATTGCGGTAAAGAACACGTTCCTCACCGCCCTTATCGTGGGACCGGTGGGCTACATCCTCGCATTCATCTTTGCGTGGCTCATCAACGAGCTGCCCCGCTGGATACGGACAATCATCGTCCTTTTCTTCTACACGCCGTCAATCTCGGCACAGGCCTACCTCGTATTCAAGAATCTCTTCAGCGATGACCGCTACGGCTGGGCAAACTCATGGCTCATCAAGGTCGGATTCCTCGACCAGCCGATACTCTTCCTGTCAGACCCGCGCTATGCCATGAAGGTCATCATCCCGGTCTGTCTGTGGATGTCGCTGGGAACGGGCTTCCTCGCCTTCGTCGCAGGTCTGAAGGGACTCGACAAATCCCAGTACGAGGCCGGCTACATCGACGGTATCCAGAACCGCTGGCAGGAGCTGTGGTTCATCACGCTGCCGAACATGAAGCCGATGCTGCTCTTTGGAGCGGTCATGTCGATTACAAACGCCTTCAATGTCTGCGACATCCCGATGGCGCTCGCAGGCTACCCCTCAACGGAGTACTGCGCCCGTACCGTCGTGACGCACCTCTTTGACTACGGCTTTACCCGCTTTGAGATGGGCTACGCGTCCGCAATCGCAACCACGCTGTTCCTTGCGATGATTATCTGCAATAAGATAATCCAGGCAATGCTGAACAGGGTCGGACACTGAGCAGGAGGACGCAGAAATGAGACAGTCAAAATACCAGACAAAAACGACCGTGCGCCATTCAAAGTACCGGAGGGGACCAATCCGCTCCATCGGCGGAGACATCGGAATCTACATATTCCTTTCGCTCTGCTCCATAGTGATGGTGTTCCCGATAGTGTTCGCGATATCAAGCTCGCTCAAGCCTCTCGGAGAGCTGCTCAAGCAGCCGCCGACTTTCTGGCCGCGCAACCCCACGTTCAGGAACTACTCAGACCTGTTCATTACGCTTACCCAGTCATGGGTTCCGTTCTCCCGCTATATCTTCAACACGCTGTTCGTGACGGCGGTGGGAACGATAGGCCATGTCATCATCGCCTCGATGGCGGCATACGTCCTCGCAAAGTATGACTTTCCCGGCGGAAAGGCGTTCTTCAAGCTTGCGGTCGTAGCGCTCATGTTCAGCGGCTACGTAACGGGCATCCCGAACTACCTGATTATGTGCCGCCTGCACATGGTCGATACCTACTGGTCGCTCATACTGCCGGCAATCGGCGGCTCGCTGGGACTCTTCCTGATGAAGCAGTTCATGGACGGTTTTCCCATGTCGCTCATAGAGGCGGCAAAAATCGACGGCGCCCACGAATTCCTTATTTTTTGGAAGCTCGTTATGCCGAACGTAAAACCCGCATGGCTCACCATCTCGATTTTCTCCATCACGGCGCTGTGGAACAACCCGCAGACCACCTACATATACACCGAGAGCAAAAAAATGCTCCGTTATGCGATGGATCAGATTATGGCAGGCGGCATCGCGCGCACCGGACAGGCACAGGCTGTCGTCGTGGTGTCCATGTCCGTGCCGATTATCTTCTTTATCTGCTCCCAGAGCCAGATTCTGGAAACGATGGCAACATCGGGCTTAAAGGACTAGTGAAATGATACGACGGAAACTGATTATAACAATCGCCGCGCTCACGGCTCTCGGAACGCAGCTCTTCGCGAAAGGCGACACCTACATTTACGATGTCTGGCAGAACATAGAGCATTCGCCGGATGTCTACAGGGTCGCCGACGTGTTCTACGCAAAGGATTTGGGCATAGGAACAGAATTCGTGAACCCCAGCTCCCTGTTCTGCCGGGGGAACACGCTCTATCTGGTGGACTCAGGCAACAACAGGATTCTCGAATTCAGCTACGGGCAGGACAAGAGCCTCTCCTTTGTCCGCTCCATCGATCAGTTCACTGCCCCGGCGGGAATCGTCAGCACCTTTGCGTCTCCTTCAGACGTCTATGTGGGCGAAGACGGCTCCTTCTTTGTCGCGGACACGAACAACGGGCGCGTCGTACGCATCGACGCGAATCTGAACTACATGCTTTCCTTTACGGAGCCGAACGACCCCACCTACGAGGAAGGAAAGACATTCCTTCCGGAAAAAGTGGTCGCAGACTCAAAAGGAAGGGCGTATGTCCTTGCAAAAAACGTGAACAAGGGCTTCATCAAGTACGAGGACAACGGCACCTTCACCGGCTTCTACGGTGCAAGCGACGTTACCTACGACTGGACCGACTACCTGTGGAAGAAATTATCCACGAGGGCACAGCGCGAGCAGATGGAATCCTTTGTCCCCACGGAATACTCAAATGCCTACCTTGACAAAGACGGCTTCATCTATGCCGTCCTCAAGACCTTCAAGCCGCAGGAGCTGCTGAACGACCAGGCAAAACCCATCCGGCGGCTGAACGCGCTCGGCGGGGACATCCTTATCAAGAACTGGGATCCGCCGGTGGGCGACTTGCAGTGGGGCACTGCCGCAGGGCAGGAGAATCCGTCCCATTTCAACGACATCACCGTGCTGGACAACGAGGTATATATCGCGCTCGACGAAAGCCGCGGCAGGCTCTTTGCCTATGACAATCAGGGCGAGCTGCTGTTCGCATTCGGAAATCCGGGCAACATAGACGGTTTCTTCCGCATGCCGGTTTCCATAGAGCACTGCGGCAGGGATCTCTTTGTCCTCGATCAGGCCAGCTGCACCATCACGCTGTTCTCTCCGACGCAGTTCGGGGACTACATCTATAACGCGACGGAGCTCTATGCGGAAGGCGAATACGATTTGTCCGCCGCGGAGTGGGATAAGGTGATGCGGCTGAACGGCAACTACGACCTTGCCTACGCAGGTCTGGGAAAAGCCCGCCTGCGCCAGAACCAGTACAAAGAGGCGATGGACTACTTTAGGGTAAAGCGCTTCAAGCGATACTACTCAAAGGCGTTCATGTACTACCGCAAGGAATGGATCGAGAAGAACCTTGGCTGGGTGCTTGCCGTGCTCTGCGCGATAGTCTTTATTCCTTTCATCGTAAGGGGAATCAAATCTTTTAAGAGGGAGCTGGAGTCTTTATGAACTACATGACCAAGAAACTTGCAAAACTAACGCAGAAAGAGACGTATACCCACTTTCTCCAGACGCTCCGCTACTCGCTCTATGTTATATGGCACCCGGCGGACGGCTTCTGGGATTTGATTCACGCAAAGCGAGGCTCCTATGCCGCCGCCAATTTTATCGTGATTCTCACGCTGCTCACGCATGTCTGGAAATTGCAGTTCACCAGTTTCCTGTTCATAGACGTGAACTGGGAGCAGGTCAATATCTTTATGGAAATAGCGACAATCCTGCTGCCGCTCGTGGTCTTTGTTCTCTGCAACTGGGGCGTCACGACGCTCTTTGACGGCAAAGGTCACCTCGGCGACGTATACATGGGCTCCGCGTACGCGCTGACCCCGTATCCGCTCATCCAGATTCCCATCATCATCCTCAGCAACTTTGTGACCAAAGAAGAGGGGACGTTCTACTGGGTGTTCAACAACATATCCCTCATCTGGTGCGGGATTCTCTTTATCATGGCAATGATGATGATCCACGCCTACAGCTTCGGGAAGACGCTCCTGTTCACGGTATTCACGGTGTTCGGGATGCTGGTATTCCTCTTCATCATGCTCCTGTTCTTCAGCCTTATATCGCAGGGAATAGGATACTTCATTTCCCTCGGACGGGAAGTGTTCTTCAGGTTAAATTGACGGGGATCAGAAAATGGAAAAGGACATGAACACGACAAACACAACAGGCTCCGCAAAACAATCTCTGTTTGCTGGAATTCCCCGGCCAACCGTGGGCTTCTATATCTGGCTCGGAATTTTTCTTGCGGCGGCACTATTCATCACGTATATCGTCATCAGGCTCGTCAACGTTGGCTCATACCGCCAGCCGGAATTCGATTTCTACGAATATGACGAGAAAATGTCGGGGAAACCGCTGGTACTGGAATCCTCCGACCTGCGCTTTGAGCTTGACCCGGTCAGCACCCAGTTCACGCTGCTGCAGAAAGCGACGGGCAAAACCTGGTACTCAAGCCCCAAAGACCTTGACAGCGACCCCATCGCGCTGGCAAAAGAAAAGAACAACATGCGCTCAAGCCTGCTCCTTGAGTATTCCACGGAAAACGGGAACGCAGAGGTCTTTGATCTCTATACCAACAGCGTGAACCGCAAATTCTACAGCATCGAGAAGCAGGGGGACTCCATCGCCGTGCACTACACCATCGGCCAGATGAACAGGGAGTACCTGTTCCCGCTGATGATGTACCAGGAGGACTTTGAGAAGTGGACTGCGAATATGTCCAAGAGCGAGGTAAACACGGTAAACCGCGCGTACCATCGCTACAGCCTTGCGACGGCGACTCCGGGGGACGGCATCAATGAGCTGCTCAGGAAATATCCCCGTCTGGAGGATGAGGATCTGTACCTCGTCTTTGAGAATATCCAGAACTTCATGAAGGAGAAAGTGGAGGCGCTGTTCAAAGAGGCGGGCTTTACCTATGAGGACTACCTCGCGAGCAAGGAACAGTATATGGAATCCAACGAGAAGGAAGTGCCGGCGTTCAACGCGACCGTCATCTACCGGCTTGAGGGCAAGAACCTTGTGGTGGAAGTCCCCTTCGACGAGATTTCCTACAGGCTCAAGTTCCCCATCACCAAGATTGCCCTTCTCCCCTACTTTGGCGCGGGCAACGCGACAGACGAAGGATTCATCTTTATTCCTGAGGGCGGCGGAAGCATCATCAACTTCAACAACGGCAAGACAAAGCTGAACAACTACTACGCGGATGTCTACGGCTGGGATTACGCACAGGACAGGAAGTCCGTGGTCACGGAGACAAAGGTCGCCTACCCGGTCTTCGGCATCGCATCAGGCGAATCATCCTTTATCTCCATCATAGAGGACGGCTCCGCGTACGCAGGCATAAAAGCCGAGATAGCAGGAAAACTGGGCAGCTACAATTATGCGTACGCTGACTACAAGATGCTGCACAACGAGCGCTATGATATAAGCGCGCGCACCGTAAACGCCCAGTATATGTTCGAGAAAGGCCTGCCGGAAGGACAGACGCTCCGGCAAGTCTACACCTTTGTGGACAGCACCAATCCCGTCGATATGGCAAAGGCATACCGGGAGCACCTCTTCAAAGGCCAGCAGAAAGTTGCTGGCGGCAAAGTTCCTGTCGCAGTGGAGATAGTGGGCGCGATAGACAGGGTGCAGCAGGTTATGGGTATCCCAAAGAACCTCCCTTACACGCTCACGACCTACAAGCAGGCGCAGGACATTATGGCCAGCATCGACGCGGAAGGCATCAAGGATGTGCACTACAAGCTTTCCGGCTTTATCAACGGAGGAATCCGCCAGAAGCTGCTGAACAAGGTGAAATTCATGGGAAAACTCGGCGGAGCATCGGACTTTGCCTCGCTGGCAAAGGCTGCCGAGGCTTCAGGTTCCACGCTCTACCTGGACGGAACCATGCAGTTCGCCTACCATTCTGGCTGGACGGACGGTTTCTTCCGCTACAGCTCTCCGGCTCGTTTTGTAAGCCAGAAACTCTGCGAGCTCAACGAATACTCGGCGATATGGTACGGCAAGAATGACGAGGCAGACTCTTATTTCCTTGTCCGCCCAGTTGTAGCCGAGGCAGCGTCCGGAAAGCTGAGGGCCGCCGCAAAGAACTACGGCATAGGCGTATCCTACCGCGACTTCGGCAGCATAGTTTCCGCGGATTACAACGAAAAGCATTCCGTGAACCGCGAGGACGCGATGAAGATGCAGGTAAAGGAGATGGAGCTCGCAAAAAAGGATGGGCTCGGCGTCATGATAAACTTCGGGAACGCATACGCGCTTCCGCCAGCGGATTTCATCACCAACCTTGACCTGACGGGAAACGCCTATTCCCTCGCGGACTACACGGTTCCCTTCTTCCAGATTGCGCTCCACGGCTACAAGAATTTTGCGGGCAAAGCGATAAACCTCGCGCCGGAGCAGCGGCAGGAGCTTCTGGAGTCGGCACAGTCAGGGGCAGGCTTGTACTTTACGTTCATGAACGCCCCCGAAACCGCCATCCAGGAGACGAATTTCACGGAGTACTACTCCGCGAATTTCGATGCATGGAAGGACGAATTCATTGCGGTTTACAGGGATTACAACACAAAGATTGGCAAGGTCGCCGGAGCACTCATCACGGACTTCAAGTATGAGACAAAAGATGTCACCTCGACAAGCTTCGACAATGGCTATGCCGTCATAGTAAACTTTGGCTATACAGATTATCATTCGGATACGGGAATCTATATTCCCGCCCGTGACTACGCAGTTGTGAAGGTGGAGGACTAATATGCGCAAGAGAAAAGTCGGTCTTACAAAGAGAAGGGCTTTGTACGGATATGTTTTCATTCTCCCCTTCATCATAGGCTTTGTGTTCTTCATGCTCAAGCCGCTGTATCAGTCTCTGATGATGAGTTTCTCCACTATCTCAGTCGGACCGAACGGATTTCAGGCCGTCCGGAGCGGATGGGAGAATTATAAGCGGGCATTCCTGATTGACCCTGAGTTCAACCGCATGCTCGTGGAAAACATCACCCAGATGATTTATCACTCGCTGGCCACCATCGTGTTCAGCTTTTTCGTGGCGCTCATCCTGAACCAGAAGTTCAAGGGACGCGCCCTCGTGCGCTCTATATTCTTCCTGACGGTCATCCTCTCTTCCGGCGTGCTGGTGGGACTAGAATACAACAACACCATGATGGCGCAGCTCAAGGAGACCATAGAGGAATCCGGCAACGCGAATTCCATTACAACGGTCATCGAGAACATCCTGCTTTCCAACACGGGCGGCATGGCCGGCCCCGGCGACAAGATGTTCAAGATACTGTTCGAGGTGATTGACTCCATCTACGATGTCGCCATGGCCTCCGGCATCCAGATAATCATTTTCCTTTCCGGCCTGCAGAACATCTCTCCGAGCGTGTACGAGGCAGCGGACATGGAAGGCTGCACCGCATGGGAAAGCCTGTGGAAAATCACCGTTCCCATGGTGAGCCCCCTGATGCTGGTCTGCTGGGTATATACCGTCGTGGATTTCTTCATGCGCACGGACAGCCAGATAATGAAGAAAATAGAGGACCAGCTTTCTATCCAGCTGAATTTCGGATTCAGCTCCGCAATGGCGTGGATTTACTTTGTTGTCTGTATGATTCTCATCGGCATCAGCTCTCTGATAATCTCAAAGGTGGTGTATAACTATGACTAATACGACTGATTACAACAGCCTTTCGTTCTGGGAACGGAACGAGGCATCGGGAGGAAGGCTGCTCAGCCTGACAATCCAGAAATATGCGGTCTCCCTGTTCCGGGCGATACTGCTCTTCGGCATGTGCTTTATGATTCTGCAGCCCATCCTGAACAAGATTTCGCTGAGCTTTATGGCGGAGAAGGATCTCTACGACACGACCATAGTCGTAATCCCCAAGCATTTTTCCGTGAGCAACTGGAAGATTGCCTCATATATCCTTGACTACAAGACCTCGCTGCTGAACACCATCTGGGTATCGCTGCTGGTTTCTGTCATCGAAGTGACGATGTGCACATTCGTGGGCTACGGCTTCTCACGCTTCCAGTTCCCGCTCAAGCGCTTCTGGTTCCTCTGCGTCATACTGCTGATTGTCATCCCGCCGCAGACAATCTCAACGTCGCTGTACCTGCACTTCCGCTACTTCAAGCTGCTGGGCTTCACCTTCAACCTGAAGGGCAGCATGCTCCCCTACCTCATGATGTGCTTTACCTGCATGGGGCTCAAGAACGGTCTGTACATCTTTATGATACGACAGTACTTCCTAAGCTTCCCCTTTGAGCTGGAGGAAGCATGCTACGTGGACGGCTGCGGTCCGTTCGCTACGTTCTTCAGGATTATGATTCCGGGCGCAAAGCCCATCATCACCTCCTGCTTCCTCTTCTCATTTGTGTGGCAGTGGACGGACAGCTTCTACGCGAACCTCTTCCTGGGCAAAATCCAGCTGCTGGCACGCTCCGTAGGAAGCCTTACCGACAAGCTTTCCGTATACATGAGCCGCGCGCAGGGCGGCGGCAACGTCTCCGTTCCGCCCGCATTCGCAGGAGCCATCAACTCGTCGGCGGTGCTGCTCATCGTGCTGCCGCTGATTATCCTGTACCTGTTCTGCCAGCGGCTCTTTGTGGAGAGCCTCGCGAGCACAGGCGTGAAGGGCTGATGCCGCATCGCCCCCATCCGGGAACAAAAACTCCGCGGACGGGGGCGTTTTCAGCACATCCTGAAAACAATCACAGAAAAAGTAAAAATAGCAAAGGCCGGCTGCCCGCCGCAGACGAAGGCGGTGCAGCCCTGCTCTGGCGGGAAGTTTAATTTTAGCCTTTATTTTTTGTTTTTAGCAAAAAAAAATTTGCATATTTACCTAAACAATGATATACTATCCAGTAAGGAGCACAATGGGACATACTGGCTCACCGTGTTCCCCGGCATAAGTAACTCGCGCAATGCAAAGCGCAGACAAAGAGGAGTATTTCTATGAAAAGAATCGCAATCGCAGCGCTCGCCGCTGCAACGGTCTTCATGTTCGCTTCCTGCAACAAGGACAAAGGCGCACAGGCCGCACAGAACGTACCGAGCTATCAGGGCGTGCAGGCAGAAATCGACCCGGAGACCGGCAAGGTGTATGACTTCGGCGGCATGGAAGTGACCGTCTATGACTGGTGGACGAATCCCGACGCACCGGCAAACTCAAAGAGTGAGGAAGATCAGCGCGCATTCCGCAAGTGGCTGATGGACACCTACAATTTCAAGATTGTGCAGAAAGACCTTGCAGGATGGGGTGACCACCCGAAAGAAGTGGCAAACCTCATCATGTCCGGCACAAAGGACAATGTTGTGTTCATCATCGACGGACGCTCAGCCATCTCCGGCCTGCAGAACGACTTCTGGTACGACCTTGGAAAGATCAAGAACGTGAACTGGAACAAGGCAAAGTGGAACAAGGGCATCATGGATCGCCTGCGCTCAGGGAACTCATTCTATACCTTCAACACTGGCAAGACCGAGCCGCGCGAAGGCGTCATCTTCAACAAGAGAATCCTTGAGGAGAACGGCTATGACCCCGACTATCCCTACGACCTGCAGAAGCAGGGCAAGTGGACATGGGACACCTTTGAGGAGATGTGCCGCAAAATCACCAGGGACACAAACAATGACGGCGTGATTGACCAGTACGCTATGGCTTCATTCTACACCTGCTTCGGCATCGCGGCAGCCTACTCAAACGGCGGCGCAAAGGTCAAGATGCAGAACGGCAAGTTCGTGGATGCCATCGGCGACGAGAATTCTATGGAAGCGTGGAACTGGATGTACAAGATGTTCCAGAACTACCAGCTGCCCCAGGGCGATGCCCAGTGGGACTACTGGCAGACCGCGTTCGTGAACGGCGAGGTTGCTTTCTGCGTTATGCAGGAATACATCTGCCAGCCGAACGGTACGCTCTCACAGATGAAGGATGACTGGGGATGGGTCTGCTTCCCGCTCGGACCGAAGAGCGACGGCAAGTACTTCACCATCGGTGATTCAACCATGTGGGCGCTCCCGAACATCTACGACGACGCGACCGCAAACAAAATCATGAAGATTGTTGACTTCTACACCGACGATGTGCCCGGTTACGACGATCCCGACTCATGGAAGACCGTCTCTTACCTGCAGGGCTTCCGCGATGACCGCGCCCTCGACGAGACCTGCGCGCTTATGGTCGCAAACGCACCGGAGCGTCTTGACACCATCATCCCTGACTACTCAGGCGAGTATATGGTGAACATGATTGCCCACGGCTGGATGACCCCGCAGGAAGCATACGAGTCAGAGAAGGCAGAGATTCAGTCAAAGCTTGATGCCGTGAACAAATAAGCCAGGCTCTAAAAACCGAAGTTTTTAGAGGCTGCTGTAAACGCTTGCGCTC
>DGUD01000096.1 GCA_002393865.1 Treponema sp. UBA4319 | reverse complement strand
TCATGAACAACCCGGACGAGGAGACCGCCGTCGCCCAGTTCGGCAAAGGCGACAAATACTTCGGTGTCTGCACGCTCATGATTACCATGCCGGGGCTGCCGATGTTCGGGCACGGGCAGATAGAAGGCTTTGAGGAAAAATACGGCATGGAGTATGTGCGCGCCTACCGGGACGAGGTTCCTGACGGCGGGCTCGTAGACCGCCACTGGCACGACATCTTCCCGCTCATGCACAAGCGCTACCTTTTTGCGCAGATAGACAACTTCCTCTTCTACGACGTCTGGAACAACGGTACGGTGAACGAGAACATCTTTGCCTACTCGAACGGCGTCGGGCAGGAACGGACTATCGTCTTCTACAACAACAAGTACGAGCGCGCATCCGGCTGGATAAAGCAGTCCTGCGAGTACGCCGTCAAAACCGGCAGCGGCGAGAACGACAAGACGATGGTTTCCCGCAGCCTTGCGGAAGGCCTGCTGCTGACGCCGGGGAGCGACCACTTCTGCATTTTCCGCGAGCACCGCAGCGGGCTCTGGTATGTGCGCCGCAGCGACGACATCATCAGCCAGGGCATGTTCGTGTCGCTCAACGGCTTTGAGTACCAGGTCTACCTTGACGTGCATCAGGTCGCCGACACCGAGGAAGGCAAATACGCCAAGCTCCACGAGCTGCTCAACGGCAAAGGAGTCCCCGACCTTGACATCGCATGGCAGGAATACCGCTACAAAGACCTGTACGCGGCGCTGGAGAAATTTGCCACCAAGGAATTCTTTGAGGCCATCCACACGCTCTTTACGCCCATTCCTGTCCTTGCGGCCAGCCACACGGAGCTGCCGAACCTCAGCAAGCTGCTCGCTTCCGTAAAGGAGGCCGCGCTCGCCTACTACGAGCAGGAGGAGAAGTTTGCGGCGGCGGCACCCCTGAGCGGCACAGGCAGCGCAAAGAAGCACAAGCCGAACCAGAAGGAGCTGCGCAACGCGCAGAAGACGGTGAGCGCAAGCCCGTCACAGCGCTACGCCGCGTTCTGCAAGCAGATAGAATTCCTTGCGACGGCGGCAGCCGCGGCACAGGGGGCGGAAAAAGCCATCGCCGACGCAAGCTCCGTGCGCGCCCGCCTTGCAAAGTCAACGTCAAAGACGGCGTTCGACAACGACATCTATCAGGGACTCGTGGAGAACAAGGGTTCGGCAGAGGTGCTCTGTGCCTTCGCCATGGTCTCTTCCGCCGGAATGCAGAACTGCCTCAACTGGGGCTACAGCCGCAAGCTCTGCGAATACATCGCGGACACCGGAATAAAGACGGACGGCATGAAGGAAACCTTCAACAGCCTCTTCATCATGATGCAGGTACGCAACATGAACCTCGGCGTCTCAGGCTACATCAAATCGACCTACGAGGTGGCAAAGCTGCTGACATACAGCGAGCATTCATTCCTGCTCACCGGCGCCAACGAATATAACGGCATCCGCTGGTTCAACAAGGAGAAGATGGACACGACGCTGTGGTACGGGCTTGCCTCGCTCGCAATGTACAGCCCGCGCATCATGCGCGAGAACATCTACAAGCTTTACCGTGCGCTCAGCGGCGCAAAAGAGAAGGCCGAATACAAGTGCGAGCAATTCGCGGAGGTCTTCAAGCCGGAAAAACCGAGCCGCAAGACAAAGAAGACCGCCGGAACGGGGAGCAAGGCTGAATAATCCGCTCTTCCGCAGTAACGGAGCTGTCCGGAATCCCTTGGATTTCCGGACAGCTCTTATCAAAGGAAGTAAAAAAAAGCGCCGGGAACCGGCGCTTTTTTTGCGCGGCCGCATCGCTTTTTCGGCCGCGTGCCCGGCAGCCGGCTCAGAATACCCGCAGCAGATTCAGGGAATTCAGCACGGATACGAGGTACTCAAAGTCACCTGCGGCGATGGCGGGCTTGCCGGTGCTTACCGGCCTGAACGCAGCGGCGATAGAGCCGTCCATGTCGGGAGCCTCCCCAAGATTGTGCTTTACGAACTGCTCGTCAAGCGCCGGCGCGTTGCGGGCGACGATAACGACAGAGCCGTCCTCGTCCTCCGTTACGTCGCGGCGGAGCTGAGCCGCAGCGTAGGCAGAGCTTGTCTGGCTGTCCGCATACAGCCGGTACTTCTGGAACAAGTCCCGGCACGCGCGGGACTCCTGCTCCCCTGACACCGCAGCCGGGTACACAAAACTCCGCAGCAGCAGGGAATTCGCATTGAAGATGTTCTCCATGCGCTCAAGGTTCGACGGGTCGGCAGGGTCGGCGGCAGGACGCTTGTCTAGCGGCACAACGCTATCGACGACCTCGATGTTCCCGCCCGCATCAACGCGCAGGTCGGCGGTCTCCGGCACGATAAAGCCGTTCACGGGCAGCGCCAGCCGCCAGCTGTACAGCCCCGACACGATATTCCCGTAGTTCCCGACGGCGACCGCATAATAGATGTCCCCGTCGGCAATCTTCTTGATGCGCGTAAAGGCATAGGTATAGAAGAAGGCCTGCGGCAGAAGCCGGCCGATGTTCGCGGTGTTCGCCACGGACAGATGGTATTTGTGCACCAGCTCCCTGTCCGCGAAGACCCTGCGGATAAGATTGTGGCAGTCCGCCTCGGTTCCGTCCACCTCGATGGGATAGATATTGCCGCCGTTCCACACAAAGTCGCTCTCCTCCATGCCGCGCAGCTTGCCTTTGGGGCACAGGAGGACAGATTTTACCAGGCGTTTGCCCCGCAGCGCATGCGCCATGCACGCACCGAGCTCGCCGCTCGTCGCATCGAGCAGGATGGCCTTCTCGCCGTTCATCTGCAGCACCGTCTCCAGCGCGGCTGTCAGGTATGCGACGCCAAAATCCTTGAATGTGCCCGTCGGCCCGTGATAGAGCTCAAGGATGAACAGATTGTCGTCCAGCTGCCGTACCACCGGCTCAAAGGGAAAAGCCCTCGTCGCAATCGCCTCGCAGATGATAGGGCTGAATTCCCGGTTTATCAGGGCGGAAGTCAGCGTGCCCGCAAGGTTCGCAAAGGAAGTCCGCTCGTCCGCGTAGAGAATCCACTTCCGCAAGTCCTCGCATTCACAGGGAACATACAGACCACCGTCAGCAGGCATACAGTCCAGAAGAGCCTGCTTGAAATCCACAATATTGTTGCTGTCACGCGTACTCACAAAGCGCATGGAACAAATCTCCCGAGCAAGCTTGCGGCGGCAGGCGCCCCCGCAAGGCTCATTCCTTAAAATGAAATGAATAGAGCTGTCCGGAACATGCTTTTCCGGGCTCGTCTGCTAAAGGACAGCCCCCAAAAACAAAGTTTTCAGCGGCTTCCATAAAGAGAGACCTGAAGAACCCCTCCTGCCTCCAGCCTTATTATAACACGGCGCCGCATCTTTTTCCAGTCTATGCCCCACAGGAGCAGGGCTTCAGCATGAGATGTGTTTTATCTGAATAC
>DGUD01000195.1:18541-20228 GCA_002393865.1 Treponema sp. UBA4319 | reverse complement strand
TGAGATGTATTTTATCTGAATACGGACGCGGTATTGGAAAATTATGTAAACTGTTTTAAAATGATTTTCTTTTTTATGCTACCAAAGCCAAGGATTCAACATAAAAAATGCGCGGAAGCGGAAAAACGCCCGGGCTGCCATTTGCAAAGCGAAGCGTGCAACCGGCAGTCCGGGTGTTTTCCACTGGGAGCGCATTTTTGTTTTCATGCTGAATCCCTGCGGGCAGCCTGCCCCCTCATTGTACAGTTTTGCAAAATCTGCTATATTGTGGCTTTAGTATGAACGATTCTACTAAAGCATATCTGCTCCTTGCCAACGGAAAGGTCTTTGAAGGCAGGAGCCTTGGCGCCACCGGCTGCATCATCGGGGAAGCCGTCTTTACGACCGGCATGAACGGCTACATAGAGACGCTGACAGATCCCAGCTATTACGGGCAGATTGTCACGCAGACATTCCCGCTCATCGGCAATTACGGCATTATTCCCAAAGATTTTGAAAGCGGGCGCTGCCACGTGCGCGGCTACATTGTAAAGGAAAGCTGCGACTCGCCGTCGAACTTCCGCTGCGAGGGAACGCTTGACGCATTCCTGAAGCAGCAGCATGTCGTCGGGCTCTGCGGCATAGACACGCGGGCGCTTACCAAGGTGCTGCGGGAAGCCGGCGTGATGAACGCAATGCTGATTTCCGGCAGCGGCGCGGAGGCACAGGAGGCATGCGCCGCCCTTGCTGAGCCCGCCAAGAAAGAGCAGCTTCTGGAGCGCATACGGGCATTCCGCATAGAGCACGCCGTAGAAAGCGTCACCGGCAGCGCATCCGCCGTTGAAGAAAGCGCGGACACCGTATTCAAGGAGTGCGCCGCCTACCGCTTTGTTCCGGTTCAATCAGACGGGACAAAACAGAACGACCAGGCGGCGGCAATGCGCGACGGCAAGGGTAAGACAGTCGTTCTCTGGGACTTCGGCGCAAAGGCGAACATCCGCCGCGAGCTGCTCAAACGGGGGCTCACGGTCATCACCATGCCCGGCACGGCAAGCGCCGCGCAGATTCTTTCCCTGCATCCTGACGGACTCATGCTGTCGAACGGCCCCGGCGACCCGCAGGACAACGTGCAGGTTATCGCCGAGCTCAAAACGCTCATCCAGAGCGGAATCCCGATATTCGGCATCTGTCTCGGCCACCAGCTGCTGGCGCTCGCCATGGGCGCGCAGACAGAAAAGCTCAAGTACGGGCACCGGGGCGCAAACCAGCCGGTCAAAAACCTCGCCTCTGGCAGGGTCTACATCACTTCCCAGAACCACGGCTATGCCGTCAGGAACGAAACCATTCCCGACGGGGCGCAGCTGAGCTTTGTCAACACGAACGATGGCACCTGCGAGGGAATAACATATACGTCCATCCCGGCATTCAGCGTGCAGTTCCACCCGGAAGCCTGCTCCGGCCCGCTCGACACGAGTTTTCTTTTTGACGACTTTGTGCATCTCATCAACAACCGATCCTTCCTCAAGGCATTCCATACGGAATTTGAGCGCATCGACGCGGTGAAATTCTTTGCGAGCACCATCCGGAGCACAAAGAAAAACCGTGGCACAGCAGTCTCAAGCTAGGCGCATGAAGCAGCGCACATTCCTGCAGGCGGCTGCCCTTTGCCTTCTGCTGCCCGCATTTTTCTCATGCGCCTCATCAGGAA
>DGUD01000195.1:18012-18464 GCA_002393865.1 Treponema sp. UBA4319 | reverse complement strand
CCGCAGCGGGCAGCAGCATGTCCGCGCGGGAACTGGCGGGGCAGATGATTATCTGCGGATTCAGCGGCACCGAGCTCACGCCGGAATTCAGGCAGTTCCTGACAGATTATGCGGTCGGGAACGTCATACTCTTTTCGTACAACATACAGAGCGTGGCGCAGACCCGCCGCCTCTGCGCGGACATCCAGCAGACCGTACGGGAACGGACCGGCCACAGCGCATTCATCTGCACCGATCAGGAAGGCGGCAAAATTTCCCGCATTCCGCCGGAACTGACGCCGCTGCTTTCCGCAGCTGATTTTGCCGAGACCCACAAGGCGGCGGATGCCTATAAAGCCGGGTTGCTCACGGCGGAACAACTATCGCTCTGCGGCATCAACGTTGACTTTGCCCCCGTCGCCGACATACATTCCAACCCGGACAACCCCGTCATCGGCAGGCGCGCGTACGGA
>DGUD01000195.1:0-17967 GCA_002393865.1 Treponema sp. UBA4319 | reverse complement strand
GGGCGCGCGTACGGAACGACCCCGCAGCAAGTCATGCCCTATGTCTCGCAAATGGCAAAAGGGCTCCGCGACGGCGGAATCATCTGTACGGCAAAGCACTTTCCCGGTCACGGCGACACGGACATGGATTCCCATTTTGCGCTGCCGCTCGTACGGAAGACGCTCCCAGAGCTCAGAAGTTTTGAGCTGAAGCCGTTCCGGCAGCTTGCGGCAGAGGGTATTCCGATGATTATGACGGCGCACATCATGTTCCCCCTCATCGACGCGGACAAACCGGCAACAATGTCCCGTACCTTCCTGACGGATATTCTCCGCAAGGAGCTGGGCTTCAAAGGTATCATCGTAACCGACGACCTGGAGATGAATGCCATCCGCAGGCATTTCGGCATCACGGATGGAGCGGTCGGCGCAGTGCAGGCAGGAGCCGACATGATATGCCTGTCCGCCTACAGCAGCGAGGCTGCGGCAATCAGCGACGCGCTCGTCTCCCGCATAAGCAAGGAACGGCTGCAGGAATCGGCGCAGCGCATCATCGCGGCAAAAGCGGCGCTCCGCAGCGACGACGGAACAGATGTGAGCGAAGCAGAGCTGCAGGCCCGCATAGAAAACTGCAACCGTCAGGCCCGGCTCCTGAACGGAAAGAAATAAGGTACCAGCTGTAACAGAAACGCCTTTCCCCTGTTTTTACAGGTGAAAGCAGATTCTTGCGCCCAGCGAGCGTTCAGGAGGTATCCACATGAAGCAATTACTATACATCTGCGCGGTTACAGGCCTTGCCATGGCATGTATTTCCTGCAAAAGCAACCGCAGCGCTGCCCCCGTATTCCAGAACGAGCGGGCGGCACTCGTAGAGGATGCCGAATACAGCAGCAACGGCCTAATCATCATGGTCGATGAGTCCGTGGGAAAAGAACCGCTGCGGGCCGCGATACAAAGCTACGGCGCACAGATTATCTATGATTACAGCATCATCTCCGGCATGGCAATCCAGATTCCCGGGAACAAGAACATCGACGACGCCATCGCGTATTTCAAGAACGTCACGGGCGTGCTCAGTGTGGAGCGGGATGCGATATACCATATCGACGACGGTGCGGATTTACGCTGAACACAGAAGGACTTTCAAAACTCGTCTGACTTTTGAAAGTCCCCACTATTTCCGGAGGAATATATGAAGCATATCGTACTGGCAGCTTTTGCCGCAATGGCTATTCTGAGCGGATGCGCATCGACACAAAAAGACGGGGACACCGTCTCCGTTCAGCTTAAGTCAAACCCCACGACAGGTTCCAGCTGGACGGCGGCAATCGCGGACAGCTCTATAGCCGTCCTTGCATCGGACACCTACACGCAGGACAAAGCCGCAAAAGGCAGGATTGGCGCCGGGGGCGTACAGACGCTCACCTTCAAGTGCCTCAAAGAGGGTTCAACGGACATCATACTGACATACGGCCGCCCGTGGGAAAACGGAGAGGTCTGGGAAACCCGCACCGCCAGACTGACCGTGGGCAAGAATCTCCAGGGCACGATAGAGATGGAAGCCGCTGCCCCCGCAGAAGAATAGAGCCGCCGCATTCGAGCTCCGCGAAAAAAAAAGAACCTCTGCCGCCGATGCAGCAGGGGTTCTTTATCTGAAAAAACAGCGCAGATGTACTAGCGGAGGAATTTCGCCATCTCTGCTGACGGCGGGTACTCCTTCAAATCGCAGTCCGTGCTGAACACCATACAGTCCGGATGCGCCGAAGAGAACGGCTTCCACGCAGGCAGCTTCTCCCCGGAACAATCGTCCCCGTTCGGGTTCCCGTCTTTGATAAAGTTGCACAGATAATTGCACATCTTCCGCGCAACATCGTAGTGCATGCCGGTGAACGGACGCCAGCACTTTGCAAGCGTCTCAAAGAAGAACCACAGGTCAACGGAATGGAACGTGCCGGGATTATCCCAGCCGGGAATCGGCACGTCAAAGCGATAGAAATAGTTCTCCGTCTGCAAACCTGCCGCCTCGGCGGCGCGCTGCATATTGCGGATTCCCAGCTCAACCATATTTATCCGGGCGCCGGAACCATCTTTTTCTGAACCGACAAGGAATTCGTCACCCGTAAAACCAATGAGCAGCGGACAGGGTTTTACGGAGCCGTCGCGGATGCCTTCCGTAAAGCCAGATTTTACCATCAGACCGTCATAAACCGGCGCCCACGTCTGGACGGATTTTGCAAAGCCGCCCCATTCGCCCCACTTCTTCCTGAGCTCATCGGTAGAAAGCGCGCGCGCTTCCGCCAGATTCTTTACGCCACAGAACGCAAAGAATTCCTTGCCGAGCTGCTCCGCGTCCTGCACCGTGCGGCGGGGAAACACCTCCGTAAAGGGATGCTCAAAGATGCCACTCTCTACCACCGCGCGCTTAAAGTACTTGCGGCTTTCCGGAGAGGACACATGGAAGAGGACACTGCCACCACCGGCGGACTGCCCGCCAATGGTGATATTCTCCGGGTCACCCCCGAACGCGGCGATATTGCGGTACACCCATTTCAGCCCGAACTGCTGGTCAAGCAGACCAAAATTCGTCGGGGCATCCGGGTATTCCGCCGTAATCTCCGGGTGGCTCATAAAGCCAAAGAGGTTCACGCGGTAGTTCACCGTTACCACGACAATTCCGCGGCGGGCAATGCGCTCGCCGTCAAATTCCATTTCCGCAGTGTGCCCCACCTGCCATCCGCCGCCGAAAATCCAAAAATAGACCGGCAGCTTTTCCCCGGCGGATTTTGCCGGAGTCCAGACATTCAGGTACAGGCAATCCTCGCTCACCGGTATATCAGGGTCAACCGCCCATTCCCGCGCATAAATGTCGTCAGGAGAAGGATTCCGCTCCGGCGACGGCTGCACAGGGATAGGTGAGAACAGATAGCATTCCCGCTCGCCTTTCCACGGGGCAGGCGGCTGCGGCGGGGCAAAACGGAGCTTTCCAAGCGGGGGAGCCGCAAAAGGCACCCCTTTGAATGCGGTAATCCGTGGATCGGCCGCAGGGGCACCCCGCAAAATCCCCTGCTCCACCTGAACAGTACGAATCATTCCTTGACACCGCCTATCGTCATACCGACGACAAAGTATTTCTGCACGGCCGGATAGACCACAAGAATCGGCACCGTCGCAACCATCGTGATAGAAGCCCGCAAGCTGATAGGCGTAACCATCGCGCTGCCTGAACCGGAAGCGGCCGCAATTGCCATGGAGTTGGCATCCGCTGCGGAAGAGCTCTGGTTCTGGCTTGACTGGAGGAACTGCATCAGAACGTACTGCAACGAATGCAGGTTCGTCTTGCTTGAGGCATACAGATAGGTATCAAACCAGCTGTTCCACGCGCCGACGGCAACAAACAGAGCCGTCATTGCCACAGACGGGACGATGAGCGGCATGATAATCTGCAGGAAAATCTTGAATTCGTTTGCACCGTCAATACGGGCGGATTCCACAAAGCTGTCCGGAAGCCCGTTGATGTAGGTGCGCACAAGAATAAAGTTGAAGATATCCACAAGGCAGGGAACAATATACACCGCATAGCTGTTCAGCATACCAAGCCGCTTGATGAGCATGTAGCCCGGTATCAGACCGGCGTTGATGTACATAGAGACAACGAGGATTGCCGTCAGCGGCTTCCTGATGACAAATTCCTTGCGGCTCAGCGCGTAGGCGAGCATGCTCGTGCAGAACACGTTCAGCACCGTCTGCAAGGCCGTTCTGGAGACGGATATGACAAAGGCATGCGCTATCTGGTTCGTCGTGAACAAGGCCTTGTAGTTCTGGACGGTAAATATACGCGGCCAGAGCTTTATTCCTCCGCGGATGGAATCCAAGCCATCGTTGAAAGAGATTGCAATCGTGTTCCAGAACGGATACACCGTCACAACGACAAGAAAGCCAAGGATAATAAAATTCACAAGGTTGAACAACGTGTCGGACACAGCTGTGCGCCGTTTTGCCGCCGCATAAGAAGTTTTTTCTTCTTTCATCATATCAAACGCTCCTCACCGGCTTTCTTTGCAAACCAGTTAGCCAACAAAAGCAGAAGAATATTCACCACGTTCTTGAAGATACCCGCCGCAGTGGCCAGAGAGAAGTTGAACAGCTTAAAGCCGTACTTCAGGACATAGAGGTCGATAGTGGTCGCGACTTCCTCAATCATGCCGTTTTTCAGGAAGAACGGCATCTCAAAGTTGGAGTCAAGGATGTGACCGGCGCTCATAATCATCATGATGATGATGGTGGGGCGGATTCCCGGTAGCGTAATGTGCATTATCTTGCGCAGCCTGCCGCATCCGTCTATCTCGGCGGCCTCGTACAGACAGGGGTCTATAGCCGTCATCGCGCCAAGGTATACGATTGTGTTCCAGCCGACTTCCTTCCAGACATACGTCCAACCGATAATCTGCCAGAAGTAATTGGGCACGGAAAGCCAGAGCACCGGCTCCTTAATCACCCCTATATACATCAGTATATTGTTCAGGATACCATCTTCCACGGAAAGCGCGTTCGCGACAAGCCCCGTGACGATAACCCATGACAGAAAGTGCGGCAGGTAGGAGACCGTCTGCACAAAACGCTTCACCGCAATATTCTGGACTTCGTTCAGAAGAATAGCAATCAGTATGGCCGTGATATAACCGAGAGCCGTACTGATAAGACTCATGCCGATAGTATTCCTCAGAGAAAGGAGGAATTCCTTGTCTTTAAAAAGAAAAATGAACCACTTAATCCCGACCCACGTCTGCTGGGAAAAAGGCTTTGCGGGCTTGTAGTCCTGGAACGCCATATTCCATCCCCACAGAGGAACATAGCGGAACAGAATGATATAAAGGACAAACGGAACAGACATTATGATAAGCTGCTTCTGTTTGCAAAGCTGCTGCCAGAATGTCTTTTTGTTCGCAAGCTCCGTCTGCGGCCCATTCACAGATTTTTTGTTCGCCATAAAAAACACCTTTATTTTTAGCCAGGGGAAAAAAAGGCGCGGCCGCATATCCGCAAACCGCGCCCCTCCTCATGTATAGCCTGGAGAACAGACCCGTCCGGAACCGTAATGTCTCCGGACGGCCTTATCATTTCTCCGGGAAACCGCCGAATTTCTTGACGCGGATGTCCAGCTTTTCCTGCATGAACTGCACGTAGGTATCGATTCCTGCGGCCTTCATCTCAGCAACATAGCTGTTCCACTTTGCATCAAAGTCTGCAGGGTTGCCCATAATCATATCGGGCAGGCAGCGGCGCTGGATGCCTTCAAGCTTGCTGAGCGCGAGCTGAGCGGCAGAGCCGTCTTCCGGAACTTCCTGCCACATCGGGTACCAGCCAGCGTTTGCAGGCGGGTTGGGATCCACGAGAGCCGCATAAGAGGGAACTCCGTATGCGTTCCACAGCTCGATGTCCTCCGGCTTTGCATTTGCCTGGAATTCCCACGGCATGTTGCCCATTGAGCATGCATATCCGTCAGAGAATGAGCCTTCCATCTTGGGAGCCTCTTCCTGCCACAGCGTTGCCTTGTTGTGGAGAATCCAGTTGTTGTCCTCCTGCTGAGAGCGCTGCTCCTGGGTGCGTGACGGGCGCCCCTGTGAGTCCTTCTGCCAGTCCTCGCCCTCAAAGCCCCACTGAAGGATTTTCTGATTCTCTTCCTTGAGCATCTCGTCCATGAACTTCAGGATTTCGATAGCCTTCTTCTCGCCACACTTGGTGGTAAAGCCGTATCCGCGGCGGATGTTCGGGATAGACAGGTCGCGATAGTGCGGCTTGATGCTGTCATCAAAGACGACAGGGAGCGGCGCATAGGTGCGCTCGTATTTGCCCGCGGTCTTGAGGGTATTCTCAGCCTCACCCTGGAACTGCCAGCCCTGGATGAACATGCCGAGCACGCGGCCCTGCGCAACCTTTGCGTAGTACTGGTCACGGTTGTCGGTGAATGATGCCGGGTCAATCAGTCCGCGCTGATAGTAGCCGTTGGCAAGTTTGAACCACTTCTTTGCGTTCTCATCCGTAAAGTTGTCGGAATAGACATAGCGGCCACCGACCTTATCCACGTGGCCGTTACCGTCGTTCGGGTAGCCGGCGAGGAAGTTCGGCGGATTCCACAGGTTAAAGGCTTCCCAGTCAGCCGTGATGATGGAGAACGGGATTGTCTTGGCACCGTCGATTTCCGGGTACTTCTTGGCATACTTCTCAATCAGGTCAAAGAACTGATCGACCGTCGTGATTTTCGGATAGCCGAATTCCTTCAGGACGCACTTCTGGATCCAGAAACCGTTCTGGTTATAGAATGTGCCCTGATCAGGACCATCGTACACACCGTAGTTCGGCAGACAGTACACGTGTCCGTCGGGCTCCACGATTTTCTCCCAATCCTTTGCATAGTGCTTCTTGATGTTCGGGCAATACTGCTCGATATAGCCTTCAATCGGGAGCAGGCAGCCTGCATCCTGGAATTTCGTGGAATCGACCTCGACAAGGTCAGGAAGGTCGCCGGAAGCGATAAGAACGCCGATTTTCTGGTCTTTGTCGCCGACAAGGATATCCCAAGAGAAGGTCACGCCGAACTTCTCCTCAATCCACTTATAGGTCTTGTTGTCTGCCGGCGGCTGCTGGCGCTGCTGGATGGTGAACACAGAAATGTTCATGCCCTTTCCTTTCTTTGCGGAATTTCCGCCGCCACCGCAGCTCATCATGCCAAAGGCAAGCAGTGCCGAAGCTGCCGCAGCCAAAGCTTTTACAGTCTTCTTCATTTTGTAATGTCCTCCTTACTGAAGCTGTTCCTTGCGGAACCTGTTACTGTGCGTTTTTTTTGCAGGGGCAATCGATTGCCCCTGATAATTTCCAATTCTCCCCCAGCTCAGACCAACGTATAAGAGCTATTTATTAGGATACGCCCGCCTTAACGGGAAAGAAACACCTTTTCTATCTTAAAATTTACAAAATAGTCTCTTTTAGTAGTATAATGAGACTATGACCAACCAGTATGAGACGATTCAGCGGGGGACAACGGAATTCCCGGTCGGAATCTTTGCCCAGACCATATACCTGAACGAGCCACACCATCATGTCGAATACGAGCTTCTCCTCATTTCCGAAGGCAGGGCAGTCATCGGCATAGAAGGGCACGAATACCCGCTTAAGGCAGGGGATGCCGTCTTTCTGGAGCCGGGCACCATCCATTACGCGCGGAGCGTCGTGGACGGAGAGATATACCGCTACAACGCGATTATCTTCAGCGATGCGATACTCGGCAACGAGAACGACCCCTGCCGGATTTTCTTTGAGGGCATACGGATAAACCGCTTTCCGGCAATCCCGAAGAGCCTGTGCGACGACATCCGCTACGCGAGCAGGCTGGAGGCGGACGGAACCGAGGGGCGGCAGATTCAGATAAAGGCCTGCCTGCTCTCGCTCATCGCCCACTTTATCCGGACGGGGCAGTACAAAAAGGTCTCCCCCCTGGATTCCTACAAGCGTCACAGCCGCAACACCATAGATTCCGTGCTGACATACGTGCAGGAGCATTTCCGCGAGAACATCACGCTGGAGAGCCTGCTGGAGATTACCCACTACAGCAAGAGCTACTTTATCAGGCTCTTCCACGACAACGTGGGGATGGGGCTGACGGAATACGTGAACAAGTACCGCATAGAGAAGTCCTGCCTGGACATGCTCTACACGGACAAAAACATCACGGAAGTCGCCTCCTCGAACGGCTTCAACAATATCCAGTACTTCTCAAGGGTATTCAAGAAATATATGGGCTGTACCCCCAAGCAGTACCAGAAAAACCTGAAAGGCAATATCATTCAAGCCGGAATCCCTTGAGCTGGCCGCACCCGTTGCCCTTGAACGTCAGGTACAGGGCCGCAGTGCCGTCAGGGATGGCGGCATCCGCAGAGAATTCCGTCCAGACATTGCAGAATCCGACGGGGATGGTTCCGAGCAGCTCCCCGTCCGGCGCGGTACGGATTTCAAACACGCCGTCAAAATAAGCGCGCACCGTGACAGAGACTTTGCGGACTCCCTTAAAGCTGAAATACTTGAAGCCCACCGTCGTCTTGTCCGTGATACCGGCGACATAGCCCTCAAGCTCGTCCCCGTCCCTGCCGTCCTGCGTTATGCGGGGAAAGCGGCTGCCGTCCACGTACTTTGACGGGACATCCGTAAAGAGGTTGCAGGCAATGTAGGCGGGATAGAAACCGGCGCCTTCAAGGGGGGCGCCGTTCAGCCCGCAGGACGTCAGCTCAACCTGCGGGATGGAGCCGTCGGGGAGGATTTCTATTTTTTCCGCGCAGCCCTGGCGGCTGTACCAGGTGCCGTTTGTCTGCCGGTGGTAGAAGATGTACCAGCTGCCGCCTATCCGCTCTATGCCGCCGTGGTTGTTGGCACCGTATGCGGCGGGCATATCGGCAGGCTTGTAGGAATCAATATGAAGGTCGCAGTTGCTCACAATCACGCCGCCGTACTTAAACTGGTCAGTGGGGTTTTTACTTGTGGCATAGCAGAGCTCGTGCATTACCTGAGATGAATACACAAAGTAATACGTGTCTCCGACTTTACGGATAGAGGAAGCCTCAAAAAAGGCGTGGTCTTTAAAGCCTGCCCAGTTTTCTACAGAGCCCAGGGCATAAGGGGAGTCCCCTCCGGCTGTCCTCTGCTGTTCTGTCGCAGCGGCACAGGCTTCTTTTTCCGGCAGCGTATAGCAGTCTCCCGGCACGATGACGGCAGGCTCCTCCTCAATGGTCAGCATATCCGTGCCAAGCACCGTCGCCATCGCGCCAATGCGCTCTTTCATGCCGTTGCCGCAGAAGCCGGTATACAGATAGGTGCGCCCGCCCTCCGTCAGCACCGCGGGGTCAAACTGCGGCATATCGCCCTTCCGCCGCCCCAGCTGGGTTCCGTCCTTGTAGTGCACGTAGCCGTAGAACTGGTATGTTCCCGCGGGGCTGTCGCAGACCGCCACGGACACGACATCAACTTTGTCGAGCACGTAGTAGAGGTAATAGCGGCCGTCTGACCCGCGCGTCACATCGGGCGCGTAGAGCACCATCCTGCCGTCCGCATTGAGCGGGTCGTCGGTCTTGCGGTAGATAACACCCTCGTAGCGCCAGTCCCGCAGGTCGCTTACCGGGGCGGAATAACAGACGTAATCCCCCAGACAGAATACCCAGCCATTGAATATGTCGTGGGAGCCAAAAACATACACCCTATCGCCAAAAACATGCGGCTCCCCGTCAGGAATATATTCCCAGGAAGGAAGATAGGGATTGAAAACTTGCCGTGCCATACCGCGCACCCCCTACGATGGCATATCATGAGAATCAGTACTTGTCAAGAAGGGGGGAACGCTTCAGCGGGTATACTGGGGGGGGTATACATATCCCCGCTCTCCAGCAGATAGCCGTTCGTTTTCCCGAAGCCGCGCATATCGACAGTCTCAAGCGGCGTAAATTTAAAGATATTCTTCAGCTTTTCATACATCTCTTCCGATACATGTATCCGGTCGGCGACGCCGTAGCTCTCCATCCGCGCCGCCATGTGGACGCAGCGCCCCCACAGGTTATAGCTGCGCTTCTTAATCCCTATCACGCCGAGCACCGCAGAGCCGCAGGACACGCCGATGCGGGAGCGGAAGGCAGTCCCGTTGTATACGTTGAATTTTGCCAGGCATTGCTGCACGGCCACAAGGAAGCGCAGCAAATCCTCGCTGTCGCCGCCTGTGCCCGGAAGCCCGGAGGCAACCAGATACAAATCGCCGAAACTGGAGATTTTCTCCACCTTGAATTCATCGGTCAGCTTGTCCACTTCGGAGACGAGGTCGTTCAGAATCGCGATGAGTTTTTCTTCTCCAAAGACCGAAAAAAGCCCAGAAAAGCCCAGCAGGTTCAGAAACGCGCAGCTTACGTTCTCATAGCGCCGTATCTGGCATACCGGAAACGGGCTCGCAAGGAGATTCCGGGCAAATTCCGGCGAGAAGACATCAAAAAGCACCGCCTCCGCGCGGCGGTTTTCCTCCGTCAGCTGCGCGACCCTGTCCGCATCGGGGTTCTCAAGCATCAGATACATGATAAGGACACAGATTGCCGAGCCAAAGCCGACAATCAGCAGCGTCGGGAAGTACATCTGCACAACCGCGACGAGGCCTTCCATGATGACAAACGAGAGCATCGGCACGTTGCGTTTGAGCGGCACAGACCTGAAATTGAAGAACGCGCCGATTATGACAAAGACGACGCAATAGACGGAATACAGGTACGTGCAGCGCGACGGTATCCCGTAGGAATACAATTCCCTGCCGTGCCCTGCGTAGTACAGGGGCGTCAGGATAGAGACCATCCAGCAGACCGCAAGGGGAACAAGCACCAGAAAGACGGAGGCCTTGATGGCACGGTGCCCCTGCGCGCTCATGTCATCGCGCATAAAATTGGACAGCGCGTAGAGCACGCAGATTGCAATCCATGCCTGCATCACAAGGATGTAGCCTTTGGCAAACAGAGTGTTTACGAGCGGAATCGAATCGCGGTGGTCAATCGTTATGACGCTCACGATGTCAAACACGAGCTCCAATATCGCCGTCAGCATCAAATACATGAATATCCTGTTCTGCAGGGTCTTTGACCGCGGCTTGGAAAAAAACATGATGCATAGGATACTGACAATAATGAGGCCTGCTAGCTGAAACTCTACACTATATGACATGGCATATATTATACCATGTACTCTCGCATCTTGTATAGTACAATCCTAGGAAATTCAAAGCACTTTATGGAAAAGAAATTTGCGGGGGGGGAAGAAAATGGACGCTGCCGCGCTTTGCCTCCCCCGGCATTCCTACCACTGCTTTGCGGCATGCACCGCCCAGCTCACAATGCCGCCAAGGCGCGGCTCGCTTTTCCGCAGGAAGGCAAGGCGGTACCGGGCGGTCGCCTCTGCGTCCGTAATCGGGACGGTAACGCAGCCATCGCGCTCCACGTGCAGGGTATTCCCCAGCTCGGTGACAAAGGTAAGGGGGCACTGGCTCTTTATGACATTTGTATACACCATAAGGTCGTCGTACTCAATGTAGCGGGCGCCCGGAATGCAGTCACGGTGGACTTTGTGCCAGAAACCGGTTTTTGTGTATTCCCGGATTTCCTTTCCCGCCAGATCGGCAAAGCGGATGGATTTTTTCCGCGAGAGCTCATCGCTCAGGGGAATCTGCATAAACAGCTGCTCCTCCATGAAGGGGACGCTCTCAATCGCCCCGGACGCAATCGGCTTGCGCACGATGGCAAGGTCGGCCTTTTCCGCAAGCAGAAGCCCTACGATGCTGTCCTCGTCCGGCATCTCAGAACTGATAGAGACCGCGGGAAAGGCTGTGCCCAGCTCCGCGGCAAGTTTCCACAGAGGAGCCGGGGCGCAGGTCGCGATATGCAGCGGAAGGCTCTTGTTTTTGAGCGCTTCGGCCTTTGCGCTCAGCGCGCGCACATCCTCAAGGACAAGCTTTGCCTGCTCGGCGATGACAAGTCCGGCCTCATTCAGGCTCATGCTGTTTTTTGTGCGCGAAAACAGCTGCATGCCGAGCTCGTCCTCAAGGCGCTGGATAGAGCGGCTGAGGGCGCTCTGGGAGATATTCAGTTTTTCCGCGGCATGGGAAAGCACTTTTTCCTGCGAGATACACACAAGCTGCCGTAGCTGCACAAGTTCCATGGTACCAGTATAACACAGTTCTCCACAATGCACCAGACGCAATCTGCTTGCAGAACTTCTATTGTACAAAAACGCCCCGCATACGGTACTATTAAAGGGACACGCACGGAACACAAGGAGCAATCGCTATGAAGACATTAATCGCATATTTCTCCCACACTGGGGAAAACTACTTTGGCGGCGCAATCCGCAAAATCGCAAAAGGCAACACTGCGGTGGTGGCAGAATTCGCGCAGAAGGCGACGGGCGGGGACATATTTGAGATTCAGACCGTAAAAAGCTACCCGGAGAACTACAAGGAATGCTGCGACGTCGCACAGGCGGAAGGAAGGGCAAACGCGCGCCCGGAGCTCAAGACGGACATCCCCGACATCGCCGCGTACGACATCGTCGTCCTCGGCTACCCCTGCTGGTGGGGCACGATGCCGCAGGCCGTGTTCACCTTTCTGGAAAGCGCCGATTTTTCCGGCAAAAAAATCCTGCCTTTCTGCACGCATGAAGGAAGCGGCATGGGAAGAAGCGAGGGCGACATCAAAAAGCTCTGCCCCGGCGCAAGCGTGGCAAAAGGCCTGGCCATCAGCGGCTCCAGCGCGGCGGGCGCCGAGAGCAGCGTAAGAACATGGCTGGGAGCAAACGGGCTCTAAGGCCGGAAGCTGCCGTGGCGCCGCCGCAGGCTCGCTCAGGCTTTTCCGGCGCCGCTGTGCCACATGACAAACTGCACCGGCTCATAGTCCAGACGCAGGCGGGGCAATGCGGGAATCTCCGTAAAGCAGTTGTCCATCCATGCGCCGTCGGGAGCCGCATACGGGTCACTGCCGTCCGCAGGATGGTTCAGCCCGTCAGCCGGCGGCGCAAAAAAGCGGAGCGGCACGTGCCGTATCTCGCCGTCTGCGAGCGGATTCGCAAAGAAGTAGCTCATCAGGTCTATGCATTTTACTCCCGGCGCCTTGTAGAACCACCAGCCGCCGCATTCTATCATCAGGTTCAGCGGCTGGAGCGCGCCCTCAAAATACAGCTCCGCATAGCAAGGTGTCTTGCGCACATCCACAGGAATCTCGATGCCCTCCGCATCCTCCGAGGAAGTCCAGCGCAGCTTCAGCGGGAAGGAAAGATTCTCTTCCCCGGCGGCCTCAATCCGCTGGCTGAAGAACGGCTTCTGGAGCTGCGTGCGGTACATGGAGAGCAAAGGCTGCTCGATTCCCACGTCGCTGTTGTTCGGGTCGGT
This sequence comes from Treponema sp. UBA4319, assembly GCA_002393865.1. Classification (GTDB taxonomy): domain Bacteria; phylum Spirochaetota; class Spirochaetia; order Treponematales; family Treponemataceae; genus Treponema_D. The sequence goes on along the minus strand of DGUD01000195.1, from coordinate 5,039 downwards.
CACCTCAAGTCCCAGCCGTCCGTCGTCCCTGAACTGGTACATCGTAAAGGCTGAGAGCCAATGCTCCTCGTCCTGCTCAAGGCGCTCCATAAAGTGGCGCAGCATGTCTGCCTGAATCCACGCGCCGGTCACATCGCCGTCTCCGTTCAGCTCGGAAAGCACAAACGGCTTGTCCTGCCCGGTAACCTCGCGCAGCCGGTGCAGCGTCGCCTTTGCCTGCTCGTACACGTCATCCACATCGTAGCAGGCGTAATTCGCGTTTTCCTTTGTGGCCACATCGACGGGCCAGCCCCAGTGCAGCGACAGGTACTTGTCGCCCGACCAGATATCCGCGGCCTTGTGCGCCTCCAGGAAAATATCCTCCATCTCAAGCTTGCCGCTTGCCTTGTCGAACATACCGGCGCAGAGAATCACCTTTACGTTCGGCGCGCAGGCATGCATAACCTTGCAGACGCGCACAAAGAAATCGGCCAGCTGCTGATAGCTCGCGCGCTTGTTAAAGCAGAACCATGTGCCCGTGCACTCATGGTTCACGCGCAGGAGCACGCGCCCATAGGGACGCAAATCGCGCGCGATGAGCTCAAGATCGCGTTCCGTAAGGGAAGGGTCAATCGTAAGCGTAAGCACCACATCCATGCCGTGACGCCTGATTTCCTTCATAAAATTGAACGGTTCCCCGTCACGCAAGCCCTCGCGCCCCCCGCGGTAGGGGAAATAATCCTCATAGGGATAATCCCAAGCCCCGCTGGGAGTATCCTGCGGAAAAGCCTTGCTCGCCCGCTGCGGCCATGTTTTGTCATCAGGATAATATGTATACATCAGGCTGATTCCCCGGTGTATCTTGCGGAGCTTCCGGAGGATGTAGTCCTGGTTCACATACAGCCCGCGCTCGCTTCCGTCCCCTAAGTCAAGGGCACAACCCATCACAGATTTTAGCAGTACTTTCTTTGCGTCCATAGCGTCCAGTATACGGCAGAAAGAGCGGATAGTAAAGGGCAGTCTGGCGCTTGCAGGGCTGCAGCATGAAAACAAAAAATGCGTTCCCGTCGAAAAATCGCGCGTCTTACCCGCTCCCGCGGCTTTCTGTCTGAGCGCCGTGTCAGTCGGTCACGGAGAATTCGCTGAGGGTATCGATTTTCTGCAGCGCCGCTATCACCGAGGAAAAATCGTCCTTGTTCGGCGCCTTGACAAGGTAGCGGAGTATCAGCTGGCGGCTCGCTATCACATGACTCATGTTCAGATCGCAGACGATAAAGCCGTTTGCCTCTATCGTCTCCTTAACCTTCACGATATCCACATCCGCGCTTTCAAACACAAGGTGCAGCGTCTTGCTCTTGCCCGCAGGGAAAAACCTGTCCTCAACCTTACCGAGGACGATGAGCAGGAACACCGCCACGACCAGCACGACAGCCGACTGGACATACATCCCCGCGCCGATACACAAGCCCAGCGTGGAGGCAGTCCAGATAATCGCCGCGGAAGTAAGCCCCTTGATGTTCAGCCCCTGATGCATGATGGCGCCGCCGCCGAGAAAGCCTATGCCGCTCACGACGCCGGCGACGATGCGCGTGGGATCCCCTCCGGAAAAGCCTTTCTGGCTCTCCATCTCTACCATATAATAGGAAAGAATTGACAAGAGCGCAGAGCTGACACAGATAAGGACAAGCGTCCGCAAGCCCACGGAAAGGTTGCGTTTTTTGCGCTCGATGCCCAGAACGGAACCGCACAGTATGCTTACACAAATCTTAAAGAGGCATTCGTACAGAAATGACATTTCATCTATCATATCAACGTTTCCCGAAGGGAAAAAAAGTACCGGATGAAAATTTCGTGCCGGGCTTCAGCCATGCAAGGGATTTTTTGGCGGAAGCTTTCATGCCGTTGTCCTCAAGTGCCTGAAGGTATCCGCCAAGCCATTTGGCAAGCTCCACATCGCTCGCGACAATATCGGTGCTGCGGTCGCCGCGGACAAGCAGCACGTTCACAAAGGGCTGGTTCCCGTACTGCACCGCGATGTTCTCCGCAAAGGCAGCAAAGGCTGCGGCCGCGGCGGCAATCACCGGAGAGGCGATGGCGCTCACCCCGTTGCGCATCGCGGGACTACGGAGGGTATCCGCGATGCAGGGGCTTTCCTTCAGCAGAAAGACCAGGTTCCCCGGCATTCCGGTGCTGTTCTTCTTCTCAAAGCGGGACAGAATCTCCAGCGTAAGGCACTGGTAGGGAAAGATAAGCTCGTCGCTGCCCCGCAGGCATTCCTCCATGGTCAGCGCCCCCTCGGTGGAAGCATACCACTCCTCGTCAAAATACAGGACGGCCTCGTCCATCTTGTCAAAAAAAGTCTCCGTGCCCAGTATCAGGGAGCGGGAGGAGACCGGGGACGTGCGGTGCCACTCGATGACGGACACGCCGGACACAGCGTTTATCTGCCGGGAAATATCGGAATCCTCGCCGCCCTCCTGCTCAGGCCCGCTCACAGCAACATTACGACCGCTCAGCACAAGGCCGTCGGCAAATTTGCTTCCGGCGGGCATCTCCTTGCCTGCTAAGAGTATTGTCTTTGCCATTGCTCCAGTATAGCACAGCTCCTATCTCTTTGCAAAGCGGGCACAAGCTGCTATAATGGAGCGACTATGAGGATTTGGTTAAAATATTTACTCGGTATCGCGCTCGGCATTGCATTTGCAGTACTGCTTCCGCCTTCAAGCGGGCAATCCCAGGCAGTCCTTGATTTCATCATCGATATCGTCATCCGATTCGGGCGATATACAATCATCCCCCTGCTGTTCTTCTCCATCGTGACGGCCTGTTTCCGGCTGCGGGACTCAAAGCTCATGCTCAGAACCGGAGTCTGGACGTTCTCTACCATCATTTTCTCTTCGCTGCTCCTCATGCTCATAGGGCTTGCCTCTGCCCTCATCATCAAGCTGCCCCGCATCCCCATCAGCATTGAGAAGGCAAACGAGATTCCTTCCCTCGACATACAGGCGCTGCTGTCCAAGATATTCCCGTATTCCGGCTTTGAGGCGCTGCTGCACGGCACCTATCTGCTGCCATGCTTTGTGTTCGCGGGTCTTGCCGGAGCCGGAGCCGCAGACGACCAGACCGCCTCAAAGCAGGCGATGGGCTTCTTTGAGTCCATGAGCAAGGTCTGCTACATAGTGACGAGCCTCTTTACGGAGCTCCTCGCGGTGGGCATGGTCGCCATAGCATGCAAATGGACCATCGAATTTATCGCCCTCAAGAAAGCGGAGACCTATCTGCCCCTGATTGCGATGTTTGCCGGAGACCTGCTGGTAACCGCGCTGATTATCTATCCGCTCATCCTCCGCATCATCTGCCATGACCAGCATCCTTTCCGCGTGCTGTACGCGAGCATCTGCCCCTTCCTGGTGGCGTTCTTCAGCGGGGACACGAACCTGACGCTGCCACTCAACATCCGCCACGGAAGGGAAAGCCTCGGCATCAGGCATCAGGTGAATGCGGTGACATATCCCCTCTTCGCGATATTTGCCCGCGGAGGCACGGCGCTCGTCGCGTCCGCCAGCTTTGTCTGCATACTGCGCTCCTATTCCATGCTCGGCATAAAAGCATCTACGATTCTGTGGATAGGCATGGCGGCGCTGCTGCTCTCCTTTGTGCTGGGCGAGCATGCGTCCGGAGGGGCTTTCCTCGCAATCTCAATCATGTGCTCCTACTACGGCGGCGGTTTTGAGGCGGGCTACCTGCTGCTCAAAGACGCCGCACCCTTTATCTGCGCCTTTGCAGCCGCCTTCGACGCACTGACCGCCATGTTCGGCAGCTACATCGTGGCGGTCAAGACCGATGCGGTGGATCACGTGGAACTGCGGAAATTCATCTAGGGAAAGCAAAGCCCCCGCAGGGAAAGGCAGCGGCTTCCGCTAGCGGAACTGAAGGGGGGCATTCCCCGTGCCCCCGTACCATGAAAGGCTGCCTTCCAGTTCCGCGGAGGCGATGACGGAACCATCGTCCATGATGAACACGGCCGGCTCGTGCCCCTGCAGGGCAAAGTAGCGCTCCGGCCCCAGCAGGAACGCGATGGTGCTGAGCGCATCCGCATCCATGGAGCTTGCCGATACGATGCTCGTGCTCAGCCAGCTCCGCCTGGCCGGACTCCCCGTCGCCGTATCGAGGATATGGTGGTAGCGGACACCTTCCTGCCAGAAAAAGCGCTCATAGACCCCGCTCGTCACGAGAGAAACAGTGTCCTGCGAGGCAAAAAGCAGATACGGGCTTCCCTCCGGCTCAAGCGGATTTTTTATGCCGACTTTCCAGCTGCTGCCGTCCTTCTTTTTTCCCCATACATAGACATTCCCCCCAAGGTTCACCACAGCCTGCCGGACACGGCGGGCAGCAAGGATTTCTGCCAGCGCATCGGCGGCATAGCCCTTCGCGATGCCGCCCAAATCCAGCCGCATGCCCGGCCGCTTCAGGCGGATAGCGTTCTCCCCGCCAAGCTCAATGTCCTCGTAGCCGACAAGACGCAGCGCCCCGCTGATTTCTTCCGCAGACGGAACCCGCGCCATGTCGGTGTTGATTCCCCACAGCTGGACAAGCGGCCCGATGCTGGGATCAAAGGCGCCGCCGGAAATCCGGGCAAAATCGATGGCACGGGCGAGCACCTTCCTGACGTCAGCATGAACCCTGACCATAGTGCCGTCACCGGCAGCGGCGTTTATGTGGCTCACATCGGAATCCTCCCGGTTCACATTGAAATGCCGGTCGATTTCCTGCAGGCGCGCAAAAAGCTCGTCATAGAGCTCGTCCGTACCGTCGGCATAGGCATTTACGGTGCACAGCGTGCCCAGCACCTGCTCCGTCCGCGCCGGGGCGGCAGCGCGAGCGCACGAAACAAGGGGGGTACAGAGCAGCAGGCTCCCCAGCATAGCAGCCAGACACAGCGGCACACGGAAACTTTCCCTTGTACGAAACATACATTCCATGCCGCTATTCTAGCAAAAGCAGCCGCCCCTTGCAACGCAGCCGCCCGGAATCTGATGCCACTCCCGCCGGAATCAGAT
>DGUD01000207.1:8044-16375 GCA_002393865.1 Treponema sp. UBA4319 | reverse complement strand
AGCCCCACCGCCGGCCGCCCGTTGATGGTGGGGTGCATGGCAAGGTAGCGGCGGAGCGCGTCGGCGTAATCCGTGAGCGTGCGGATGCGTGGCCAGCCGAGCTCCTTGAGGACGGCGTACTGCAGCTGCAGCGTTCCCGACGGCTCAGGGATGGCGCTCTTTACCGCGTATGTCCCGAAGGTGTAGATGTGCCCGTCCCGGTAGCGCAGCTTCACCAGCTCGTCGCCGTAGAGCCGCTTGAAATTCTGCCCGTATTCTTCTATTAAATTTACGTGCGTGCCGTCGGGAGCAATCCAGTCGTCCAGCGCGACCACGGCGCCATTCTCCACCAGGCGGCTGACATCGGACTTGACGTAGAGGAGATCGTAGCTGCTGCGCGACGTGAGCAGCAGGGCGATGTCAGGCTCGGCGTTCACCTCAGATTTGCCGTGGTACACATCAAGCGTCACGCCGGTCTTGCGCGTTATCTCCTGCGCCACCGGGTCGGTGAACGGCACGTCGTAGAGCAAATCCGTGTTATAGAAGCTCAGCGTGATAGGCCCGCCGGAAGGGGCGGAGCTGCGGCTGCCGTTCCCGCCGCAGGCACAGGCGGCAAAAAGCATCGCGCAGGCCACGGGCAGCGCCAGCATGGGCGGCAGCAGCCTGCGGCAGCGGGGGGAACAGAAGGCTTTATGGGGCTGGCTCTGCATAGGTACCTCCTTCCTGCGGCAGCGACGCCCTGAATTCTCCGGGGGTCATGCCGGTAAGTTTCCTGAACTTAAGATAAAAATAATCGGTATTGCTATAGCCGACAAGGCGCGAAACCTCGTAGACCTTCAGGCCTCCTGCCGACATAAGCCGCTTGGCCTCGTCTATGCGGATGATGTCAAGGTAGGTGTTGAACGAGACGCCCGTGTACTCCTTGAATTTCTTGCCGAGGTAGGCGCTGTTGCAGTTGAACAGGCCGCCGAGCATCTCCAGCTTCAGGTCGGAGCGGAAATTCTCCTTGACGTACTGCACGACCTTCATGACCGTGGAGCCGGAGGCGCCGGAGACAAAGGCCTCCGTCAGGGCGCCGGTGAAATCCCGGACAATCGCCATCACCCCCGAAAAATAGGGCTGGCTGTAGACCAAATCCACCAGCTCCATAGCCGAAAATACATTAAGTTTTTTTTCAGGATGCTTCTCGTACAGGAGGCGCTGCAGCTCCAGCAGGAATGCCATGCAGGTCTTTTTCAGCCCGGCGGGGGGAACCGCTCCTCGCGCAAGCCCGGAGGAAAGCCGCTCAAGCAGCGCGCCGATGTGCTGGAGGTCATAGACCTCGATGGCGGAAAGCAGCTCCGGGACAAGCGCAAGGCTATCGGCGGAAGACGCTCCGCCGGGGCTGCCCGCGGCCGCGAGCCTGCAGCGCAGCGCATCGTCCACCCGCCTCGCGGAGAGGAAGGGGGAATCCGCCCACGCCTGCCCCCCGCAGAAAAAGAGGTTCGCAAAGAGTACGGAGGCGGCGGCAAAGGAGGCGACTGCCCCCTCAGCGTCCTGCGCGGGCTCCCCCAGCACGGCGACCGCGCCGCCCTGCGACTCCTGGCGGCAGAAGCGCTCCGCATGGCGCTCCACAAGGACGCTGCCCTCGCCGCGGAACAGCACGACAAATGCGCCGCCGAGGGCAAAGGAAAGGTGCTCAGTGCACGCAAAGGCTTTCTCCGCGGCACTGGCGGCATCCCCGGCGCAGAGCTCCGGCGACACGAGCAGCGGCTGGAAGGGCCCGTTCCGGCATTCCTCCGGGGGAACAGCGGCGGCGTCCCCGGCGGCAAAGGCCGCGCACCAGCTGGCGGCAAGCCTGCGGCGTGCCTCATCCTCATGCAGGCGGGCGTCCTGCTGCCTGCCGTTTATCTCGCGCACCAGCTCGGCCACCTTCTCCGCAAGGATGTCCTCGTCCACCGGCTTTACGATGTAGCCGCGCGCGCCGAGGTTCATCGCCTTCTGCGCGTAAGAGAAATCGCTGTAGCCGGAGAGGATAAGGAATTCCGGGCGGGACGGGTAGCTGCGGGGGTTGCGGTGCACCTCAGAGAGCACGTCTATGCCGGACATACCCGGCATGGTGATGTCCAGCAGCACCAGCGCGGGGCGCAGCTCCTCTATCAGGCGAAGCGCCTCCTCGCCACCGCCGGCATCGCCCACGACCTCGCAGCCGGCCGCCTCCCAGCTGATGATGTTCTTCATGCCGTTCCGCACAATCTGCTCGTCATCCACGACGAGCACCGGCAGCAGCCGCTCACCCATTTTCTGCCTCCTCCTTGTCCCCGGCATCCGCGGGAACCCGCAGCCGCACCGTCATTCCCTTTCCTTCCGTGCTCTCAATCTCCATACCGTACTGCCCGCCGTAGAAGAGCCTGATGCGCTGGTTCACGTTGACCAGCCCGATGGACGAGGAGTTTTCCTCCACGCTGTCGTCCGCAAGCTTCTCTCGGAGCTCGGCAAGCCGTCCGGCCGCGATGCCGCAGCCGTTGTCCTGCACCGTGATGAGCAGGCTGCCGTCCGCCGCGCTGTCCACAAGGATGTAGATAAAGCCGCCCTCCTGCCGTGACTCCAGCCCGTGCTTGAAGGAATTCTCCACGAGCGGCTGCAGGAGCAGCGGCAGTATGCGCACGCGGCGCACGTCGCAGAGGAACACGATATCGTATGTCACGCGCTCCGCAAAGCGGAGGTGCTGGATGTCCAGGTAGGTGCTCACAGCGTCAATCTCGTCCATCAGCGGAACAGGGCGGTCGGTGGCGGAGAGGCTGTAGCGCAATATCTTGGCAAGGAATTTGACCGACTGGGCGACATCCCGGCTTCCGCCCGCAAGCGCCTGCATACGGATGGTCTCCAGCGTATTGAAGAGGAAGTGCGGGTTTATCTGGCTCGCAAGCATCTTGAAGCGGATATCGTTCTGGCGGGAAAGCAGCTGCTCCCGCTCGATTTTGCGCTGGTACACCTCTGCGATGAGCGTCCTGAGCCGTGCGGCCGCCGAGCGTACTTCCGCATAAATCTCGGAGAATTCGTCGCTGCCGTCAAGGGGCGGCGCAAGCGCAAAGTCGTTCCGGCCAAGCTTCTTTATCTCGCGGTTCACATAGCCGGCGCGCCCCGCAAAAAGCCGGGAGAACTTCAGGATCAGAAACCAGGAGAGCACCGTGCCGCAGAGGGTGAGCATCAGGCAGAGCAGGACGGCGAGCACGGTGGGGCGCATCATGGCGCTGCGGGGAATCACCTGCACCAGCACCACCGGCGCCTCAAAGCCGCCGAGCACACCGTACATGCTGGCGACGGAGGCTTTTCCGCGCCACTGCACATCCTGGCTCACAATGCGGCCGACGGCAGCATCTGCGGCGGGGAGCGGAAAGGTGGCGGGAAGACCAGGCTCGCCCGGCTGCCCTTCCCGCTCCGGCGGGCGGGAGCTGAATTCTATCGCGCCGTCCACGCACAGCAGCGTCTCATGCTCCTGCGAGCCCAGCAGCCGCTGGATTCGCGCCGAATCAAGGTTCACCACAAGCACGCCGAGAAAGCGCCCGTCGGCAGTGCTGTACATGGCCCGCGTCAGCGCGAGCATCCGCCTGCCCGCCATATCGTCCGTGCGCATGCCCCAGAGAATCCGGCCGCCCGCGTCTTTTGCCGCCGTGTACCACGGGGAGGCGGCAGCCCCGCCTGAGGCGCGGATAAAATAGGCGTTATCCAGCATGGTCGCGTTCTCCGTGTAGTAGCGGAAGCTGTAGATGCCGCTGTCCGCGCGCAGAAAATCGTCCAGAAAGGAAAGGCTCCGGTAACGGTCGTAGACCTCCTGCGTGCTCTCAAAGCTGTGCCGCAGCGTATCCTGCACGTTCCGGTTCACAAAAAGGCTTCCGCTCAGCTCCTCGGCTCCGGCAAGCTGCTCGCTCAGCAGCACGCCCGTCTGCAGCACGGAGGCGCGGGACAGCTCCCGCTGCTGGCGCTCAAGCACATGGTACAGCCACACCGAGAGCACGGCGGTCAGCACAAGGAGGGGACAGAGGAATGCGAGGACGTACAGCGCGTAGAGCTTCTGCTGTATCCGCAGGCGGTTCAGCAGCCCGGACGCGCGCACCGCAAGGCGCAGCTTCATGATGCTTCTATAATAGCATGACTTTGCAATCTGCTCAAAGGGAAGGAACGAGGACTTCCGAAAAAATTGCACTATTTTTCTATAATTTATACAGTTTTTTTTTTGAGCAATCTGGCTTATCATAGAAACGGGATTCGTTTCCAAGCGGGGCGCCCTCCAGCATTGTGCTAAACATGACAATGAAGTGAAGAAAACCCGGCTTCAGAAATGTGCGTTTACAGCTTACAATAGGGGGTGGCAGTACCAAAAGCCCCGGAGCCTTCCGGAACCCTGCCCACTCCACAAAACGAGGACTAACATGGCATATCTTATCGGTGTAGACTTAGGGACGAGCGGAACAAAGACCGTCCTTTTTGACGAAAACGGCACTCCCGTCGCATCCCAGACAATCGAGTACCCGCTGTACCAGCCCCAGAACGGCTGGGCGGAGCAGGATCCGCTCGACTGGTGGAACGCGGCGGCGGGCAGCATGAAGGCGGTCATCGCAAAGAGCGGCATCCAGCCCGGCGACATCAAGGGCATCGGCATTTCCGGGCAGATGCACGGACTGGTCATGCTGGACAAAGCGGGCAACGTGCTGCGCAAGAGCATCATCTGGTGCGACCAGCGCACGGCAAAGGAATGCGAGGAAATCACCGCGAAGGTGGGGGCAAAGCGGCTCATAGAGATTACGGCGAACCCCGCGCTCACCGGTTTTACCGCCTCAAAAATCATGTGGGTCAAGAACAACGAGCCGGACATCTACGCAAAATGCGCCCACATCCTGCTGCCCAAAGACTATGTGCGCTACATGCTCACCGGCGAATTCGCCACGGAAGTGAGCGACGCGTCCGGCATGCAGCTGCTGGATGTCCCCGGCCGCTGCTGGTCTGACGAAGTGCTCTCCAAGCTCGGCATAGACAAGTCGCTGCTCGCAAAAGTCTACGAGTCCCCCGAAGTGACAGGTACCGTGACGGCGCAGGCGGCAGCGCTGTGCGGCGTGGCGGCAGGCACCCCGGTCGTGGGCGGCGCCGGTGACAATGCCGCGGCTGCGGTCGGCACCGGCACCGTCGAGGACGGCATCGCGTTCACCACAATCGGCACCAGCGGCGTGGTCTTTGCGCATACATCAAAGCTCAGCATAGACCCCAAGGGGCGCGTGCACACATTCTGCTGCGCGGTTCCCGGCGCCTGGCACGTGATGGGCGTCACGCAGGCGGCAGGCCTCTCGCTCAAATGGTTCCGCGACAATTTCTGCAGCCCGGAGATGGTGACTGCGGCAGGCATGGGCAAAGACCCCTACTACCTGATGGACAAGCAGGCGGAACGCATTCCTATCGGCGCAGACAGGCTGCTCTACCTGCCCTACCTGATGGGCGAGCGCACACCGCACCTTGACCCCGACTGCCGCGGCGCATTCTTCGGGCTCTCGGCCATGCACACCCGCCAGCACATGCTGCGCGCCGTGATGGAAGGCGTCGTGTACAGCCAGCGCGATTCCGTGGAGGTGCTGCGTGGCATGGGCGTAAAAATCAACGACATGCTTGCCTGCGGCGGCGGCGGCAGCTCACCGCTCTGGCGCCAGATGCTCGCGGACGTATACAACTGCCCCGTCAAGACCGTGGCCAGCAAGGAAGGCCCGGCGCTGGGCGTAGCAATCCTTGCGGGCGTGGGCACCGGCATCTACAAGAGCGTGGAGGAAGGCTGCAAGGCGGTTATCCGCACCAATCCCCCGCAGAACCCCGTCGCGGAGGATTCCGCGCAGTACGAGAAATACTACCGGATGTACACCCAGCTGTACCCGGCGCTCAAGGAATCCTACAAGCAGCTTGCCTCGATATAGCAGGCGCTCCCGGAACAGGCAGATTCCCTGCCGTTCCCCGGAGGCAGAGCGGCGTTCCGGGTAACGGAGGAGCACAGCACCTCGTATTTTATAGAAGAAAAACAAAGCGGGGCAGTTCCAAAAGCCCGTCCGGGATTTCTGGGGCTGCCTCAACCATAATAGAACCTGAAAAAAATGCAAGGCCTGAGAGGAAAGCAAGAGCTTTCCGAACAAGTCTCATAAGGAGGAACAGACCATGCTCAAAGTAAAGAGCGTGTTTTCGCACAGTTTTGAGAAATACGGTAAAGTCCTGAAGGGCTATGACGTAAAGGAGCTGCTCGAAAAGCTTGAGTCCAGCACCGACAAGCCTGCGGACGCCACAATCTACACCCCCGGCGACAAGAATCTGGAGGCGCTGCCCGTCGCCGCGCAGTTCAGCACAAACGCATACGGCGGCATGCCGGTGCAGGTCGGCTACTGCAACGGCAACAACACAAAGCTCAACTGCCTTGAATACCACCGCGGCAGCGAGCTGAACATCCCCGCAAACGACATCATCCTGCTGCTTGCCCCCCTGCAGGCGGTAAAGGACGGCAAACTGGACACCTCCCACGTGGAGGCATTCCGGGCACCGGCAGGGACAGTCGTGCAGATTTACGAGACGACGCTCCACTATGCGCCCTGCAACGATGTGCGGGACGGGCAGGTATCGCCGGAAGGCTTCAGGGTCGTCATCGTGCTGCCCAAGGACACGAACACCGAAAAGCCCTCACTCTCCGCCATAGACGCAGAAGACAAGCTGCTGTGGGCGCGCAACAAGTGGCTCATCGCGCACCCCGACTCAAACGAGGCAAAGCAGGGCGCCTTCGTGGGGCTGAGCGGCAAGAACATCGACGTCGCCCGCTCCTAACAGGGCGGCAGCGCACGTTCAAACAAGCTTCCGCTTTTTAAGGGGCAGCCGAAAAAACAGTTTTTTCAGCGAATGCCCACTTGCAAAAGCGAAAAGTTGATATATAATAAGAAAAGCGGGTACAAAAACCCGCCAAAGCGCTCTGACGCATAAAAACGAGAGCAAGGAGAATACCGTGGAAAAATTCGAGAACATCCCGGACGTCAAGCTGGGAATCATCGCAGTCAGCCGTGACTGCTTCGTCATCTCACTTTCAGAAAAGCGCCGCGCCGCAATCATACAGGCTTTCGCGGGAAAGGGCAGCCTCTACGAGGCAAAGACCACCGTGGAGAATGAAAAGGATATGCTCAAGGCTGTGGACGAGGTCAAGGCCGCGGGCTGCAACGCCCTCGTGGTCTTCCTCGGCAACTTCGGACCGGAGACGCCTGAGACCCAGATAGCCCAGAAATTCGACGGGCCGTGCATGTTCGTAGCCGCCGCGGAGGAGACGCAGAACGACCTTATCAACGGGCGTGGCGACGCGTACTGCGGCATGCTCAACTGCTCATACAACCTGAACCTGCGCAAGATTCCGGCCGTCATCCCGGAATATCCGGTGGGAACTGCCGAAGACATCGCAAAGATGATAGAGGAATTCATCCCGGTCGCGCGCACCATCATCGGCCTCAAGAACCTCAAGATTATCACCTTCGGCCCGCGCCCGCAGGACTTCTTTGCCTGCAACGCGCCCATCAAGGGGCTCTACGACATCGGCGTGGAGATTCAGGAGAACTCCGAGCTTGACCTGCTCGTGGAATACCGCAAGCACAAGGACGACAAGCGCATCCAGTCCGTCGTAGACGACATGGCAAAAGAGCTGGGCACGGGCGGCAACCAGTTCCCGGACATGCTGCCGCGCATGGCGCAGTTCGAGCTGACGCTGCTTGACTGGATTGAGGCGAACAAGGGCTGCAAGAAGTACGTGGTGCTCGCGGACAAGTGCTGGCCGGCATTCCCCAAGGAATTCGGCTTTGAGCCGTGCTACGTGAACAGCCGCCTCGCAAGCCGCGGCATCCCGGTCGCCTGCGAGGTGGACATCTTCGGCGCGCTCTCCGAGTACATCGGAACCTGCGTCACCGGCGCGCCCGTCACCCTGCTGGACATCAACAACTCCGTCCCGGCGGATATGTACGAGCAGAGCATCAAGGGCAAATTCAAGTACGACTACAAGCTCAACGACACCTTCATGGCATTCCACTGCGGCAACACGCCGTTCTGCTGCCTGGCGCCGTCAAGCAAGCCCGCCGTCAAGTTCCAGCTCATCCAGCACCGCCTGCTTGAGCCCAAGGACTCAAAGCCGGACTTTACCCGCGGCACGCTGGAAGGCGACATCATGCCGGGAGACATCACGTTCTTCCGCCTGCAGACCACGCCGGACACCAAGCTCCAGGCATACATCGCCCATGGCGAAGTCCTGCCGGTACCCACCCGCTCATTCGGCGGCATCGGCGTATTCGCCATCCCGGAGATGGGCCGCTTCTACCGCCA
>DGUD01000207.1:0-7996 GCA_002393865.1 Treponema sp. UBA4319 | reverse complement strand
GGCCGCTTCTACCGCCATGTGCTCATCAGCAAGCACTACCCGCACCACGGCGCGGTGGCCTTCGGGCACGTCGGAAAGGCGCTCTACACGATTTTCCAGTACCTGAACATCGCGGACATCGCCTACAACCAGCCCGCAGGAGTCCTCTACAAGGACGAGAACCCCTTCTGCTGAGCATAAGCTGAGCCAGCCCCCGCCGCATAACCGCAGCGGGGGCTGTTTTTATGTGCCGGACACGCAGAGGCGGCGGCATTTTCCGTGCAGGGCGCTCCGCTTTGTCTTCTACGCCACAGCGGGCTGATGCAGTACCAGCCGGATTTGACCGGCATCAGATACAACTCCCGCCGGGAGCGGAACGCAAAACTGATTTCCGTGCAGTTCTGCTTGTAAGTTCTTTTATTTTTTGTAATTATGTAAGCTATGGATTCTATCATTCTCAAAAGGCAATACGCAAAGTATACAAAAAGCGGCCTGATAGGGCTTTTGATTGCAAGCAGCATGGTATTCCTCTCCAATTTTATCGGCGAATGGCACTTTATCATCCGCCTGGAGGACAGGCTGCTCTGGTCGCTGCCGACGATTCCCGCCATGCTCTTGTCCACGCTCTGCGGCAGCCACATGGCGATGGGGATAGAATTCATCATGTTCGCGGTCTGCGCGGTGCAGGGCGACGCCCCGTCCTACTACCTGCTCACGCCGCTGCTCATCGCATCAATCACGGCATTTTACCCCGTGCGCAAGCACTGGTACCGGCGGCTGGATCTGACGGCAGCGGCGGTTCTCATACAGACGGTACTGACAGGCTCCTCGCTCGTGTTCATGGACTACATCCGGACAGAATCTTTCCCCCCGGAGCGGGTAATATGGAACCTCTTCAACCTGACGTTCATCAATGCGGTGCTGATATCCGGCTTCGCGTATGTTTTTTTTAACCATGCGCCGGAGCACATAAAGGCTCTCTTCTACAGCGGCATCTTCTATAAAAACGCCCGCCCGGAGAACGGGCTGTCGTTCAAGACGCACAGCAACCTCGCGCGCAAGATTCTCTTCCTCCTCCTCATCGAGATGGTCACCATCTGCCTCGCCATCGTCCTGTTCATGTTCATGCTCTTCTCCAACCAGACGGACAGCGTCCCGGTAGGCGGACCCGGCCCGTTGCTCCAGAGCCAGGCGCCGCTGACATTCAGCGAGCAGCTGCCCTCGGAGCGGATTATGCATATAAAACAGCTGCTGAGCCTGCTCAACATCGCCATTCCGGTGGCGCTCATCGCCAATTTCTACGCGCAGCTGAACATCGTGAACCCCGTCAAAATCATGTCGCTCGCCGTGGAGGACTTCACCACCTGTACGATTGAGGGCAAAAAAGAGCCGCAGCTGAACATAGACAGCCTCCAGATAAACACCCATGACGAGATTACCGAGCTGTACCAGACGCTCAGGATAATGACGTCCACCATCACCGAATACATCGACAAAATCCAGCACGAGAAGCAGCTGGAGCAGGATCTCATGATCGCAAAGGAGGCGGGCAAGGCGAAGTCCGCCTTCCTGGCGAACATGAGCCACGAAATCCGCACCCCTATCAACGCGGTGCTCGGCCTTGACGAGATGATTCTGCGGGAGTGCACGGACAAGCAGGCGCTCATGTATGCCTCCGAGATAAAGAGCGCGGGGCGCTCCCTGCTGGGCATCATAAACGACATCCTGGACTTCTCCAAGATAGAGTCGGGCAAGATGGAGATAATCCCCGTCAAATACGACCTCAGCTCCACCATCAACGATTTGATGAACATGATTTCCCAGCGCGCAAAGGAGAAGGGGCTCGATTTCAAGGTCGATGTGGACAGCAGCATGCCACACATCCTGTACGGCGACGAGATACGCATAAAGCAGTGTATCACGAACATCCTCACCAATTCCGTAAAATACACGGAAGAAGGCTCGGTCTCCATGCATGTCACGGCAAAGCCGGCGGCGGAAGGCAGCATCAGGCTCTGCATCACCATCAGCGACACCGGCATCGGCATAAAGAAGGAAGACCTGCCCAAGCTCTTCCAGGCCTTTGAGCGGATTGAGGAGTCCCGCAACCGGCAGATCGAGGGCACGGGGCTGGGCATGAACATCGTGCACGAGCTGCTCACGCTCATGGGCAGCTCGCTCAACGTGCAGAGCGAGTACGGCAAAGGCTCAAGTTTTTCCTTTGAGGTGGAACAGGAAGTCCTTGACAAGGAGCCCATCGGCGACTTTATGGAGACCTACCGCAAGTCGCTGGAGAACAACGAGGTGTACCGGGAAAGCTTCCGGGCACCGGGCGCCCACATACTCGTCGTGGACGACACGCGGCTGAACCTGATGATATTCACGGAGCTGCTCAAGCAGACGCAAGTCCAGATAGACACCGCCACAAGCGGGCAGGAGGCGCTTGTCAAGAGCGTGCAGAACGAGTACGACATCCTCTTCATAGACCACCGCATGCCGGGCATGGACGGCGTGGAGACGCTGCACGCGCTCAACGAGATGGAGGACAACCGCAACAAAGGCAAGCCCTGCATCGCGCAGACGGCAAATGCCGTGAACGGCGCCCGCGAGATGTACCTCGCGGAAGGATTCTCGGACTACATCACCAAGCCCATCGATTCCGCCAAGCTGGAGGCGATGATTATAAAATATCTGCCCAAGGAGCTGGTGCAGCTTGTGGGCAGGAGGGAAAAGCCTCAGGAGGAGCTGCCGGCGCTGGATGGCGTAGACGGCGAGGAAGCCCTCAGGAACTGCGGCAGCAGGGATCTGTTCATAAAGACGGCGCAGACCTTCCGGGAATCCATCGGGGAGAAAGCGGGACTCATCGAAGGCTACGCGAAGGACGGCGACTGCAAGAACTACACCGTGCTCGTGCACGCGCTCAAAAGCAGCGCCCGGCTCATCGGCGCCACAGAGCTCTCCGCGCTGGCGGCGGAGCTGGAGAAAAGCGGCGACGACGGGAACATGAAGGACATCGAGGCGCGCACACCCTGCCTGCTGGAGCTGTACCGCAGCTACACGGAGCGCCTTGCCCCCGTCTGCAAGCAGCATGACGGCCCCCGCAAGCCTATCGGCGCGGAGGAATACAAAAAGACGCTGGAGGATGTAAAGGCATACGTGCAGGCATTCGATTACGCCACCGCAGACCAGCTCGTCGCCATGCTGGAGGAATGCCAGCTGCCCGCCGGGGAGGAGGAGCGCTTCTCCAAGATACGGAAAGCGCTCGCCGCCGTCGATTACGAGGAACTTTCAAATTTGTTGTAAAACCGACTAGTTTTTTTTAAGTTCTTCGTTTATACTATACGAGAAAGAGGTTTTATATGGACAGAAGAATTTTATTTATCAGTAGTGAAGCCCAGGGATTCCTCATCAACATAATGATAAACAGCCTTAAATCAGAAGGCTACGAGGTCATTATATCACCGCCAGACATCGTGCATATAGACTTGATTACGAATCTTCCGCACATATTCATCGTGTATCTCGAAGGAGACCTCGTAAGCTTTGACGGTACGCTCAACTACCTGAAGAAGCTCGTCTCCGACGGAGGCAACTACCTGTACCTCATCGGTACGGATGTGGAGATAACAAACGCATACACCGTCATCCCCAAGCCCTGCGTGCAGGCGACATTCAGCCGCCCCGTGAACATGAAGGACATCACGGCAAAGCTGAATCCGCTCTTCGGGGAGAACCTGCCGGACAAGCGCAGGATTCTCGTCGTAGACGACGACAGCGTCATGCTGCGCACGATGAACAACTGGCTCTCAAAGCAGTACGATGTCTTCATGGCGAATTCCGGCATGAACGCCATCTCGCTGCTGGCCAAACAGCACGTGGATCTGATTCTCCTTGACTACGAGATGCCGGTTATCTCCGGGCTGCAGGTCTTTGAGATGCTGCAGAGCGAACCCGCCACGGCGAACATCCCGGTGATTTTCCTGACGGCAAAGGACGACAAGGACACCGTTATGAAAGTCCTCTCCGTCAAACCGGCAAAATACCTGCTCAAGACCATGCCCACCGAGGAGCTGATGAAGAGCATCGATAACTTCTTTAAGGGTAAATAAAGATAACCCGGGAACAAGCTGGCCGGTCTCACAAGCGGGACTGGCCGGGTTCCCTGACAACTACAGCCTACAAAAAAAGCGGCCGGATACATGCACTGCATCCGGCCGCTTTTTTTGTCCGCGCACCCGCGCGCCGTCACAGCGCGCGGCACTCAAGGTAAAAGCGCTTCTCGCTCGCCTCGCCCATGCTGAAGCTCTTGCGGGGGAGCGGCCCGCGCGCGCTGATGGTGGCAAAGAAGGAGTCCTTTGCCACAGGCGGCAGCAGTATGGCGACCGCACCAGGCTCGGCGCCCAGCCGGAAGACCTCGTCGCTGCCGTGGATGTAATCGATGCTGACGGCGCCGCCCGTTGCCTGGGCCGCAATAAAGGCGTCAAGCGCGGGCTGCAGGCGGCTCACCGCAAGCTCCCGCACCTCGCTCTCAAGGCAGACATAGCGCTGCTGCCCGCTTGCCGCGTCGCGGTACACAAAGCCGAAGGCGGCGGCAGACGCGCCGACCATTTTGCCCAAGTCGGCCGCGCTGGCACAATCGGAGAGAGCGCCACCCAGCTCCGTTTTGAGGAACGCGGTCAGCGCTGCGGCATCCGCCCCGAAAAGAACGCGGTGAATCGGCTCAAAGGTGAGCCCCTCGTCATAAATGTTCACCAGCTCGACGAGCGCATAGCGCAGGGGCGAGGCTGCGGTCACGGCCTCCGCCTCCCCGGCGGCGCGGCGGGATTCCTTGTATTCGTCCCACACGGCCTTTGCCGTCGCAAGGGAATGGTTCCCGTCGCCCACGGCAAAAAGGAAGCTGCTTCCGTCCGGCTGCCTGCCAGATTCCCTGAGCGCGGAGAGCGCTCCATACAGAAGCTCCATGGCCTCCTCGCCGCGCAGCGCCCAGCCGCTGATATGCCCCGCCCCCAGCATCAGGTCGCCGTCGTAGAGCGGCGGAGTGCGGCGTGCGAGCGCTCCGCACTGCTCCACCAGATGCCGGCCGGAGTCGTTCACCAGCAGCATGATGTGCGGGCTTTCCAGCGGGGCGCCCCGGCGGATTTCCTTGCGCGGCGGTATGCGCTCCACAATGGTCGCCTCGGTCGCGCGGATCGGCGTCCGGCTCCCCGGCCTCCAGTCGTAGGCCTCTAGGTCAACGGCCACGACCAGCCCCCGCCGGATTCTGCCATAGCCGGTGCGGCGCTCTATATATATGCATTCTTCCTGCGGAGCATCAAAGACGCCGTCCGCAAGGTAGGATGCCATGGTCTCGTGTATCTTCCTGATGCGCTCGCTCTTGTCCGGGGCAGAAAGATAGACCTCCGGCAGAATCAGATTGAGCGTGGAAGGACGGCTGCCTGCTGCCGCGGCGGCTTTTTCCCAGTAGGAGACGTCCTGCGTGTACTGGTCGCAGGCAATGACACACCATGAGGCAAGGTCTTTGTCCTTGGGCAAAAGGATTTCCGGCACCTTGATGCCAAATTCTGCAAAGCTTTTCATAGCAGCCAGTATACCGGCATTTTGAATTTTATGCTATAGTAAGCGTATGGGACTCATGGACTTACAGCAGAGCCACGCGCAGCTGCAGCTCATAAACAGCCAGCAGATACAGTCTCTCAAAGTGCTCTCCCTCGGCACTGACGACCTGCACGCCGCCATCTACGACGAGGTGGAGAAGAATCCTGCGCTCGTCATCGCCAGTGACCCGCAGGAATCCGGCGCACGGCTCAAGATTGAGCGCAGGGGCATCCCGGACGGCACGCGGACGGCAGCCGCGGGGAGCGCGGGAGAGCTTGCCAGCGACAATTTCCAGGCGGCACTGGAAGCCCATGCCGACGAGCGGGAGACGCTGCAGGAGCACCTGCTGCGGCAGCTGCGCTCGCTCAGGATTCCTGAGGTGCAGCGGGAACTCTGCGAGCGCCTTATCAAGAACCTCGACCCGAACGGATTCCACCTGCTGGCGCCCGTATCGCTCCTGAACCGCAGCGACCCGCTCCAGACGGAGAGTGCCCTTGCCGAGGCCATGCGCCTTGTGCAGCAGCTGGAACCGGCGGGAACCTGCGTCTCCGGCGTGCAGGAAAGCCTGCTGGTGCAGGCGCGGCAGCGGGAGCACGCCCCCCGGCTCGCGCTGCTCATACTGGACGGGCACCTCGATTTCCTCTCGCCGCCGCAGCCGGCCAAAATCGCCCGCAGGGTACAGGCATTCGTGGAGGAGCAGTCGCAACTCTTCGGGCAGCAGAACCCGGACGAATACCGGACGCTGGAGCTGACGGAGGAACGCGCGGCAGAGGCGCTCGCCTTTATCCGCACGCTCGATCCGCACCCCGCGCGGAATTTCGGCGCCGCCTACACCCACTTCATCTCCCCTGACATCTACGTACGGGAGCTGCCCGACGGCGAAGACCGCGAGGACGACTGGGAGGCAGGCATCGTCAGCGACGGAACGAAGGCGTGGCTGGTAAGCGAGGCAAACGACAAGATTCCCCAGCTGGCGCTGAACCCGGCCTTCCTGCAGGTAAAGGAGGAGGAACGGCGCAGGCTCCCCGCGGAAAAAAGCAAAATGCTTACAACAAACTTAAAAAATGCTCAAAATTTTATCAATATGCTCCAGTTCCGCAACGCCACCATCGTGCAGGTCAGCAGCCTCATCGTCAAAATCCAGCACGAATTCTTCCGCAAGGGACCGGGGCATCTTGTGCCGCTCCGGCAGCAGGACATCGCGACGGTGCTCGGCGTGCACGAGACGACGGTATCGCGGGCCGCGAACAACAAATACCTGCAGTGCGCGTGGGGGCTGTACGAGATAAAGCATTTCTTTACGGGTGCGCTTGCCAGCACAAAGGACAGCGGCGCGCAAAACGAGGAGGCTGCCCCCGCCGCCGTCAGCAAGGACACCGTGCTGCACGAAATCCGCGCCATACTGGAAGCGCACCGCGGCGACGGCAAGAAGCTGAGCGACCAGAAGCTGAGCGACATGCTCGCGGAGCGGGGCATACAGGTGGCGCGGCGCACGGTGGCAAAATACCGGGCGCAGCTAAACATAGAATCATCGTACGGGAGGGACTAGGGCTGTCCGGAAACTTAAGCTTCCGGACAAGTTTACCAGAGGTGCCGAGGGGAGGGCGGCGTACAGCGCGGGCATAAAAAATCCGCAGGCGCGATGCCTGCGGAGGTTCTGAGCCAGATTCAGAAGAAGCGCCCCTCCGGGAGCCGCTAAAAACGCTGCCAAAGGGGAGCTTTCAGGGATTCCTCTCTTTCAGAGAGCCCTCTATTTCTTTTCCTGAACCTTGTCCTTTTCCTTCTTGATTTTGTTGTCAAGGACATCCATCAGCTTGTTCAGCCCGGCGGCAAAATCGTAATCATCGCTCGTCAGGTGGGCGTTTGCGCCCCACTTAAAGTTAACGGTGGCGTCAAAGTAATATTTCTTGTCTTCCTTTACACGAAGGATAAGATCTACGATTTTGTCCTCCGCATACGCAATACGCTGCAGCTTCTGGTTAATCAGGTCAGACTGATCCTTTTCAAGCGTAAAACCCTGTGCAGATATTGATTTTGTCATACGGTATTTTCTCCTTCACTTTTTCCGGTCGGATTCCGGCATGGCGCGCCGGAGCCCTCCCGCATACATACGGCAAACTGCCGCCGGCGCAAGCGCCGTTCCCATTTCTTATAGTATACACCGTATCGGCGCAAAAATCAAAGCTTTTTCGTCGGCTGCCACAGAAAAGGAAGGCGCTTTTGAGCTCCGCAGGCTCTCCCGCACGGCCGCAGCAAGAGATGTATTTTATCTGAAAACAGACAAAACAGAGGCGCCTTTTATGCTGAAGGGGAGCGGAGAAGCGGGCGATGCCGCCTTTGTAGCGCGCAGCACGGCAAGCAGCGGCAGCGGGCGCCTTCCCGCCGGAACCGGATACCCTTCCCGCCGGAATCAGATGCCATT
>DGUD01000114.1 GCA_002393865.1 Treponema sp. UBA4319 | reverse complement strand
AAAGCCAGGCGCGCAACAAGTACACGTATTTTGCGTCAAAGGCCAAGAAGGATGGCTTTGAGCAGATTGCGGCGCTTTTCCTCAAGACTGCGGACAACGAGAAAGAGCACGCCAAGATGTGGTTCAAGGAGCTGGAAGGCATCGGATCCACCGCGGAGAACCTGAAGGCCGCCGCAGACGGCGAGAACTACGAGTGGACGGACATGTACGAGGAATTCGCAAAGACTGCGGAAAAAGAAGGCTTTGCGGAGCTCGCGCAGAAATTCCGTGCCGTCGGCGCCATCGAAAAGCATCACGAGGAGCGCTACCGCGCGCTGCTGAAGAACGTCGAGATGCAGCAGGTCTTTGAGAAGAGCGAGGTAAAAATCTGGGAATGCCGCAACTGCGGTCATATCGTCGTGGGAACAAAAGCCCCTGAGGTCTGCCCGGTCTGCAACCATCCGCAGAGCTATTTTGAGGTGAACGCGGAAAATTACTAGGCGCTACGCCCCCGCACGTTCCCGCCGCATCGTTTTGCCAGCGGGGACATGCGGGCTCAGCTGCGCCCGCACGCGCTTATGCTTTACGCAGCGTCTCCACGCTGCCGTCGGCGTGCGCGACAAAAGCCGTCGGAACCAGCTTTGTAAAGAAGCCGCATTCAACTACGCCGGTAATGCGGTTGATGGCATCCTCCATCGCGCAGGGGTCAACGGCTTTTTTCCACAGGCAGTCAAGAATCATATTGCCGTTATCCGTGATGACGGGGCCGGCCTTGCGCACGCCTTCGCGGAGGGTGCATTCCGCCCCAAGCTCCTGCAGCGCCTGCATCACCGGGACGCGCGACTCAGGAATGATTTCTACCGGCAGGGGGAATCCCGTGCCGTGGCTGGCGACCACCTTCGATTCGTCCGCGACGATGGCAAATGCGACCGCGTTGTAGGCGATGATTTTCTCGCGCAGCAGGGCAGCTCCGCCCCCCTTGATGAGCGTGTTTCCGGGGCCGATTTCATCCGCGCCGTCGATGGCAAGGTCAAGCCTGCCGCCGATAATCCGGTCGTTCATCGTGTATGCCGGGATGCCGAGCTCCTCGCAGGCGAGCACCGTCTGGAAACTCGTCGCCACAGCCTTGATGTCGCGGAGCGTTCCGTCGTGAATCCGTTCGGCAAGCCGTTTTACCGCCGGCATCGCGGTAGAGCCGGTTCCCAATCCAATCTTCATGCCGCTGAAAATCTGTTTCCCGGCAATAAGCGTGTCCACCGCTGTCCGGGCGGCAAGGACTTTCTGCTCTTCCTTTGTTATGCTCATATATACCTCTCTTGCGTAAAAACAGGCGCCTCTTGCTCCGGGCGCCAAGCGGCGCTAATATTCGGTACCGGTAAAAAGCTCGAACTGCCGGTAGCCCTGATACAGCAGCATGTTGTAGCCGTTGCAGACACGGCAGCCTTCCGCCATAGCGCGCGCCATAATCGGCGTGGTGGCAGGAACGTAGATGATGTCAAAAAGGAATTCCTTTCCGCTGAACTCGTAGAAGAAGAGCGGGTCGTTGTCGGCATTCGACGATTCCGTGCAGTTCATCCCCTTTGATGTCGTCTGGATGATGATGCTGCTGTACTTGCGCAGCAGCGCGTTCGATTCCGGGGAAAGCGGCGCATACTTGAAGCCGTACGCCTCCGCGATGGCCTGTGCCCGGCGGACTGTCCTGTTGAAGATGCACGCCTTGCCGTTGAGTTTTTTTACCGCATACGCGACGGCTTTTGCCGCGCCGCCCGCGCCGATGATTGCGACATGCTTGCCCGCAAGGCTCTTGAGCCCGGTGCACTCAAGCAGCGCGCGGGCAAAGCCCATGGCATCCGTGTTGTAGGCGTACCAAGAGGAGCCTTTCCGGAGTATGGTGTTGCTCGCCCCGATTGCCTCAACCCGTTCGTCCTGGTTCTGGATATACGAAAGGACGCTGCCTTTGTGCGGCACCGTGACGGACATCCCCTGAATGCCGATGCTGTTGGCAAAATCAAGCGCCTGCTCGAATTTCTCTGCCTTTACGGGGATGTACACCGCATTTATCTTGTGCTTCTGGTAGCCGCTGTTGTGCAGCTCCGGGCTGGAGGTCGCCGAGAGCGGCCAGCCCGTGATACCGAAAATCTTTGTCTCCCCGTCCAGCTGCTTGAAGTGGTACACATTGTTCATCGTCATCGGGTCAAGGTGCGCCAGCCCGGCGGTATTCGCCACCGTCTCCGCGGGGGATGTATAGGTAAGGAAATTCTTGAGCTTTGTGGCAAGGATGCGCGACGGTATGCCGAGCTCGCCCATCGCCACAAGGATGTGGTTGTTGTCCTTGAGGGACTCCGCCTCCATAAAAAGCCGGCGCACATCGTCCAGGCTATGGGGCATAAAGGCAATCTTCGGAATCTCCATCGAAGACGAGCTGAGCTCCTCCAGCCTGCTGCGGATGTCCGTTATGGGGTGCTCCATATCGTGGACGCTCCGGATAATCCTTGTCCCGAACGCCAGCGCCGCATCCTGAAGGCTTGCCACATGGAAGTCTTCCTCAAAATCGATGAACTGGAAATTCTTT
Organism: Treponema sp. UBA4319; assembly: GCA_002393865.1. Classification (GTDB taxonomy): domain Bacteria; phylum Spirochaetota; class Spirochaetia; order Treponematales; family Treponemataceae; genus Treponema_D. Next base: position 6,469 of record DGUD01000114.1, on the reverse strand, counting down.
GACCTGTCCGCGTCGGCAAAGGAGATGGCGCGCGCAAACAAAACCGTCCGGGCGGCATCGCCCTCGTCGAACATACCGCCGTCTATCCTCCGGCGGATAGTCAGAATGCAGGGAATCCCCGCCAGCCGCGGGAACTGCCGGAGGCTCAGGCGCTCGTCCTCCTGCAGGAAGTCTCCCCGCAGCTCCGCAATATCCACAAAGGGGCGGTATTTCTCCAGCGTCTCAAGGTCTTCCGCGAGCGTCTTTCCCGTCAGTGTAAGGCATAGTTTTGCGCGTGTCATATCGGTTCTCCATGAGGGCTCCGTACAGGCAGCCCCCTCCCGGCATCTGCTATCGGCAAGACGCCGGAGCTGCCGGACAAACGGTCTGTTCCGGAAGCAAAGACTCCGGTCAGCTCCCGCCGGCTCAAAAAATTCCGGCGCCAGGCGTTTGCCGTCCTGTCCGCACGCCTATCATAGCACAGAGCTTTGTCTTGGGCAATCAGAAAGCGGCCGGACAATACGTGCCTCATCAAGCAGCGTTCTTCTAGAACTGGAGCCCCACGCTCCTGAGCTTTTTGACACGCACAGCCTTTGCGACGGAGAAGACACGTTCAGTTCCGTCCGGAACAAGCGCCAGCACGAATTCCGTGTCGTTTTCCTTCCGCGAGATTGAGACGGGGGTCCCGGCAAACGGCTCCGCGGCATCTTCGGTCTCAACTTCCACAAGGCTCTTTGCGCCCAGCGCGCTATCGATGATGTGCAGCTTGCCCGCATAGTCCATGCCGCCCGCCTCCAGCTTCTCAAAGCGGACGCTTTCTCCGCGCAGCTGCTCCGCGTTCACCACGATGCGGCGGTTTATGCGCTCCCCCAGCTCCTCGGCCTGCTCCGGGGAAAGGCTCATGGACTCAAGCGCCTGCCGGAGCGTACGCAGCGTAGCCTCCCGCTCTTCCTCCGTGCACGGGGCGGCGGGCGGTACATCGCCTGTGTCCAGCAGCTGCTGCCCGCCGCATTGCAGGGGAAGCTGCCCGGTCACGACGCGCTCGGTGCCGCAGCCTTTTACCGAACCGATAAAATCCAGGCCGCAGCGCTTTATGATGGCCTGCGCCTCGCGGTCGTCCTTGAAGTCCATCAGGAAAATTTCAGGAGAAAGCTTGAAGGCTATGTGCCGTGAGACAAGGGGGCTTTTTTCCACGAATACGGCCTTATCCGCCGAGACTTTGAGGACATAGCCTTTGTACAGCGCGGCGGACGTGTACGCGGTGTACCACTCCTGCACTGATACCGTGAGGTTTTGCGGCAACGCAAAGCTTGAATAGCGCTGCAGGGCGCCGCTTATGTCGGCAGGGCTTACCCCGGCATCAAAAGCCCGCATCGCAGATGCCCTGCACAGGCTGAATGTGGCGGCGGTGTCGCAGCGGACAGGGGAAAGGAATTTCATGAGCGGCAGCAGCTGCGCAAAGCTCAGCCCCGGCAGCACCGTAACGCAGAACCCTGCGTCCACACTGATGGGAAGGGGGCTGCCCATGTCCGCGCCAGCCGTCTCTTTTGCCTCGACAAAGGCAGGGGACAGCGCGAGTATGTCCTCGCCGCCGCATTGCCCGCAGATATAGAGCACTCCGAATGCAAGGCAGCCGTCCACCATGCTGTCCATAATGCCGCCGTCGCCGCCGGTACCTGTGCTCTGCACGCTGCCCCGGCCGGCAAGCATCCGCGCAAAGCGTCCCTGCCCGATACCGTCGCCGTCCCCGCTCTTTTCCCGGAGCAGAAAGGAGAGCCACAGCAGCGTCTCGCGGCTGTAGCCGCCGTCAGGGATGGAATACAAGGCGTCCAGCAGCAGCTGCGCGTTTGCCTGCATGGTACCGCGCGAGAAATGCCCGGCAGAAGCCGCGCAGAGGTACGCATACTGGGCTTGCGGCACGAGCGTGGCAAAGGCGTCCAGCTGCGCCCAGTCCACGCCCCAGCCTTTTTCGGCCTCGCGGAGCAGCCCCAGATTGCAGAGCGCCGCAAAGAGCAGCGGCAGGTTTTCCGTGCTGCCGAACATCTCCTCAAGCTCGGCGGCATTTTTCTTCTTGAGCGTGCCGTCCGCCTTGCAGATGTCCGGGTGCTCGACGATATACGAGATAAAGGAGCAGAGCTGCGCCGGGCTCAGCAGCAGCGGCGGGGCTGCCCGCTGCACCGGGGCATCGGGGGACGGCAGCAGCTGCGAGAGCGACACAAAAGGCGCGATTGTGTCTTCCAGCAGCGGATTTATGGCAAAGACCCGCTCCCCGGAGCCGGCATCCGTATGCGTAAAGACGATGAGCCGTTCCTCAAGGTTCACGATGCGCTCGTACAGGCTTGCGACCGGGCAGGAGCGCGCAAAGAAGGACTCCAGTTTGCGCTGCGATACGTGCGGGATAAAGCGTATCGCGGCAAGGAGCTTCAGGTCGCCGGCATCAAGGAGCCTGACTATCGTCCGCTTGTTCTCTTCCTTCCGGAGAAAGGAGCTGAGCTCCTCTATCAGCTTCTGCTTGTTGAACGGCGTCTTCACTTCTCCGAGGTACATACGCATGATATCGAAAAAGACTACGTCGGGCAGCGTGGCGATGCTTTCCCGCCAGGTGATGATGCGCTGGACTTTAGGGGCTAAATGCATGACTGAGAGCCTCCTTCTGGCAGCGCGCAGGGACTGTCAAGGGCGGCAAGGCTTTCCGTGCCGGTGTAGCGGACGAGCCTGTACGAATAGCCTTGTTCCGCAAGGAATTTCTGCCGGTTGCTGCCGAAATCCTCCTCCACCGTATTGCGGGTGATGAGCGTAAAGAAGCGGGACGTGCGCTCCTTGGGGCGGAGGATTCTGCCGAGCCGCTGGGCTTCCTCCTGCCGAGAGCCGAACGTTCCGCTGACCTGGATTGCCATGCTTGCATCGGGCAGGTCGATGGCGAAATTTGCCACTTTGCTGACGACCAGCACACGGATTCTGCCGCTGCGGAAGTCGTCGTAAATTTTGTCCCGCTCGCTGTTCGGCGTCTTGCCTGTGATGATTGGTGCCTTGAGCTGCCGCGCGATTTCCGCCAGCTGGCTCAGGTACTGCCCGATGACGAGGATTTTGTCTTCCGGGTAGCGCCGCACGAGCTCGCCCGCAAGCTCCGTCTTTACGGAATTCTCGCTTGCAATCTTATGCTTGCTGCGGCTGGCGGCAACAGCATATTCGATCTCCTTGTCTTTCGCAAGATTCACACGTATCTCTATGCATTCCGCGGACGCAATCCATTTTTCCTTTTCCAGCTCCTTCCACGGCACATCGTAGCGCTTTGGCCCCACAAGGGAAAAGACATGCCCCTCGCAGCCGTCCTCGCGGACAAGCGTCGCCGTGAGCCCGACCCGGCGCACTGCCTGCAGCTCCGCCGCCACGCGGAATACCGGCGCGGGAAGCATGTGCACCTCGTCATAGATGACGAGCCCCCAGCTGCTGTTCCGGAACAGGGCAAAGTGCGGGTACGGCGTATTCTTGTCCGGGCGCCACGTAAGAATCTGGTAGGTGGCCACGGTCACCGGGCGGATGGTCTTCTCCTCGCCCGTGTATTCGGCTATCTGCTCCCTCGTCAGCTCGGTCTTGTCCAGCAGCTCGTCTATCCACTGGTGCACGGCAGAGATATTCGTCGTGACGATGAGCGTCTCCGTCTGCAGCAGGGACATAATCGCCATGCCCACAATCGTTTTGCCCGCGCCGCAGGGGAGCACGATGGTACCGAAGCCCGTGCCCGGCCCGCGGTTCCCCACAAGCGTCTCCGCAGCCTCCTGCTGGTAGTCACGGATTGAGAAGGGCTTTCCGCCCAGCGTCGTCTTTCTGAGCACGATGTCCAGATGCGCGCCGTCGGTGAGCGGCACGTCGTCCTTGACCGGCCAGCCCAGCTTGAGCAGCGCCTGCTTTACCGTGCCCCGGTCAGTCAGGTGCAGCAGAAAGCAGAACTGCTTTTCCGCGTCCGTCAGATTGGACTCGCTGCCGACGGGGGCGCTGTACGCGCAGGGGACGAGCAGCTTCTGTGCCGCCGGGTTCGCGCTTATTTCCCGGAACACGAGACCAGACGTAGAGACAAGGTAGAGGTACTCGTCCTTTACGCCGTCGTTGTCCTTGGGCGGCGCAGGAACGAGACGCAGCTTACCGAAGCGCCCCGCAGTCTCCTCAATCCATGCGGAGACCGCCTGCGGCACATCGTAGCGCGAGAATTCCTGAAGCGTCCTGATTGCCTGGGCGCCCGTAAAACCTGCACCCGCAGCGTTCCACAGCGAGAGCGGCGTCAGGCGGTAGGTATGCAGGTGCTCCGGGGAGCTGACAAGCTCCGCAAAAGGAATCAGCGCGTCCCTGCATTCCGTGGCGCGGGGCGCGTGGACATCCAGCAGCATGGTGCGGTCAGACTGAACGATTAAAGGATTGTCGTTTCTCTGCATAAGCTTCTTTTCCGTTGCCCGGCTCAGGAGCCGACAGGCGCTCCCGGCAGAGCGCGGTGATAAAGGGGCGGCCTTCCAGTACGGTGCTCACGCCATACGCGGCGGCAAGCGCGATTTCCCGCTGGCTGCGGATGCCGCCGTCAATCCACAGCTCGCCGCAGTTTGCCCGAAGTTTCTCTGCGTACGCCTCCAGGAATTCCGCGGTGCTGCCTTCCCGTGTGTCAACGCGCCCGCCATGGTTCGATATGTACGCGATGGCAGGCTTGACTGCGGCGACGGTCTCCACGTCTTCCGCCGTGAACACACCTTTGATGGCGAACGGCAGCCCCGCCGCCTCCAGCCTCGTCTTTATGCCGCGCAGCTGTGCGGGCGTCTTCTTCTCCAGATGCACGAGGTTCCGCATGGTGATGATGTTGTAGCTGTCGATATCCATGCCGACCACCTCCGCGACGGGAAGCGCCCACTCGATGCGCTCAAAGACCTTTTCCTGCGGGTACGGCTTGATGAATACGGCCGCCTTTGTTCCCGGATAACGCTCCCCGGCAGCCTGCACGGCCTGGATGCCATACAGGAGCTTGCAGTCCGGCGTGCCGTCTCCGATGCTCAGCTTGATGCCGTGGCGCAGGCAGTAGTCTATGAGGTCAAAATAAAAGCTCCGCTCGTCGTCGTAGCCGACATTCTCCACGGCGCCGGTAACCGGGGCAAGCCGGATGTCTGGCATGCGCACAGATTCCTGCTCCGGTCGGGCGATGCGCTCCCATGCCTCGCAGTTATGCAAAAAGTTCCTGCTTGCATTGGGGCCGCCCATGCCGGGCATTTCCCCGATGCAGCCCATACCGTCGCAGCTCTGGCAGAAATGGCATTTGTACATGTCAGTCCCCGAACCCGGTGCCGAGTTCCCGCGCAGTCTGAATCATCGGGTGGTCAAGCGGAATGTTCTTTATCTTGCCGGCGATTTCTTCCAGAGGAACGGCGCAAATCTTGCCGTTCTGCAGGGCGACGAGCTTGCCGAAGCGCCCCTCCGCAAGGAAATGCGCCGCGGCCGTGCCGAATTCGGTGGCAAGCACGCGGTCGTAGGGTGACGGCGTGCCGCCGCGCTGCAGGTAGCCGAGCACCGTTACGCGGGATTCCAGCTGCGTCGCCTCCTCCAGCTCGTGCGCCACCCGGTATGCGATGGAATACGGCATTGCCGCCCGCGCCTTCTTGAATTCCTTCTTTTCCATCAGAGCCTCTTCCTTGCTCATCGCGCCTTCCGCGACGACGATGATGGAGAAATTTTTGCCTGCATCGCGGCGCTCCTTTATTTTTTCTGCCACGGAGCGGATGTCATAGGGAATCTCAGGAATCAGGATGACGTCGCCGCCGCCTGCGATACCGGAGTACAGGCCGAGCCAGCCAGCCTTGTGCCCCATCACCTCTATGACCATGATGCGGCTGTGGCTGTGCGCCGTGGTATGGATGCGGTCAATGGCATCGGTGGCGACATCAAGCGCAGTATGGAAGCCGAACGTCATGTCCGTCTTTACAATATCGTTGTCAATGGTTTTGGGCAGCCCGATGACGTTCAGCCCTTCCTGCGCGAGCAGGCTCGCCGTCGTGTTCGTGCCGTTCCCGCCAAGGCAGACCAACGCGTCAAGGTTCCATTTCTTGTAGTTTTCCTTTATAGCCTCCACAGGAAGCAGGCCGCTCGCAGGGTCGGGGCGCGGATTCTTAAAAGGCTTGTCGCGGGCGGTACCAAGGATAGTCCCCCCCGCCGTAAGAAGCCCCACCAGATTGTCGGGGCTGAGCTGGAACATATCCCCCTGCACGAGCCCCCGGTAGCCGTTGCGAATGCCGATGGCCTGCATGCCGTACTGGATTTTTGCCGTACGGCAGACCGCACGGATTGCCGCATTCAGTCCGGGGGCATCGCCGCCGCTGGTCAGAATGCCGAATGTCTTTACCTTTGAACTTGCCATTCTACCAGTATAGCAGAGCGGGGGGCAAAAGTCGATAGGCAGCACGGCATCCCCCAGGGCTTCAGCATGAAAACAAAAATGCGCTCCCAGCGGAAAAACACC
>DGUD01000105.1 GCA_002393865.1 Treponema sp. UBA4319 | reverse complement strand
GAGGAGGGTGCTGTCCAGGACAGCAATCCCAGTCAGGACGGCGGAAGCGAGGCCGGTTCTGCCGGGCAGCAGGAAGAAAACGCCCCGGAGAACCAAGAGGCAGCACCAGAAAACGAAGGAACCCCTGCGCCGGCTGAAGAAGCTCAAAGCCCGGCGGAACCCCTGAACGGGCAGTTCGACATTTTCTGACACCGTTCATAGCGCGGGCGGGGGGCATAGCTTGTTCCCCGCCCGGAGGAAGGCTCTATGGGAAAGCTCCAGATCGACATGCTGGGCGCCTCGTTCGCAGTACAGGCGCATGAAGATGACGCCTACCTCAAAAAACTGCTGAATTACTATACCGAAATCACAAACACCATCAAGCAGGCCGGCCACCTCAAGGATCCGGTGCAGATCAGCATCATGGCGGGCATCACGCTCGTAGATGAGCTTTACAAAGAAAAGCAGCGGAATGTGTCGTATTCGCGGGCGCTCAACAACTCGAACGACGCGGAGGCCGAGCGCCTGACGATTCAGATGATACAGACCATAGACAAGGCGCTGCAGTAGGCGGATGCATGGAAAAACCTCACATCTGGGTTGACGCGGACTCATTTCCCGCGGCGGCACGGCAGCAGATTCTTGCGGAGGCTGCCGCACGCAACCTGCCCGTCACCTTTGCCGCAAACCGAGACATCCCCTTTGGCGTACAGAACACACGCTTCTCCATGGAAATCTGCGGCAGCGGGGACAGCGCCGCGGACGAATACATCGTCTCCCACAGCGCGGCGGGAGACATCGTAGCGACCCGCGACATCCCCCTCGCAAAGCGGCTCCTCGACAAGCAGGTCACGGTCATAAACGACCGGGGAACACAGTTCAACACAAAAAATATCGCGGAAATGCTTGAGCAGCGGGAGCTCAGCATGCAGATGGCCGCGCTCGGCATACGCCCGGCAGCCATGCGGCATTCCTACGGGCAGAAAGAGCTCGCCGCGTTCTCGTCATGCCTCAGGAGCGTGCTCCCGGAAAACTGAGCGGCCTCAGCTGATGTCTTTGTTTATCGCCTCAAGGCGGTTGATAACCTGCAGGAAAGCATCGACGACCTCAGGGTCGAACTGCTTGCCGGATTCCGCGCGAATCTCGCCGACGGTGTCGTCAAGCGTCCACGGCTCCTTGTAGCAGCGGCGGTGGCGGAGCGCGTCGTAGACGTCGGCCAAGGCGACTATGCGCGCGGCAAGCGGAATCTCCTCGCCGCTGATAGGCTCCCTGTCCTGCGGAAGCTCCGACTCGGGTACGTACGACTCATAGTCGAATTTACCCGGATAGCCCCGCTCTCCCCCATCCCAGCGGGCATGATGGTGCAGGCAGACATCCCGCGCCATCAGGTCGAGGTCATTCTCAAACGGGGTAAAAATCTGCGCCCCGACACAGGTATGCCCCTCCATCACGGAGCGCTCGCTGTCGTTCAGTTTGCCTTCTTTTTTAAGGATTTTATCAGGAACACCAACTTTGCCGAGGTCGTGGCACTTTGCCGCGAGCTTCAGGTTGTCGCGGAATTTGTTGCGGACATCCTCAGGGATTCCCTTGTTGACGGCGTAACGGTCATAAATCTCCAGCGCGAAGCACGAGACCCGCTCTACGTGGGCACCGGTCTCGCGCGGATCCCGGTAGTTCGCCATCTTGACAAGGCGCTCTATGAGCTGCTTGGTGATATAGGCATACTCGTAGACCTGGATGACGTTCGCCGCAAAATAGGAGACGTAGAATTCGGCGTCCTTCCCGAACGGCACGACCTCGCCGTCGTCGTCCAGCGCGTTGATAATCTGGAGGACGCCCAGCACCTTGCCGTTCGTCATGACAAGGGGGGTTGTAAGCATGGACTTGGTATGGTAGCCGGTCTTGAGGTCGTTCTCCTGGTTGAAGTTGTAGGGACGGAGCTTCGTATGCCCGGCATCGAGAAAGGTGCCCATATTGTACACGTCGGGGATATTGACGCTGGCCTTGTTCAGCGCGCAGTAGCCGGAAATAGAGCCGGTCGTGGCCGTAAAGGAATACGACGTGTAGGGGAGCTTCTCGCCGGGGGCGAGCTTCTTCAGCTGGGTATCGTTCTGGCTGTAGCGTATGCGCAGGCGGTTCTGGGATTCGTCATATTCGTAGATTGAGCCCGCATCGGCATTGACAATACGACGAGCGGCGCTCAATATGTTCTCCAAAAGAATATCGACGTCCTTGATTTGAGAAAGCTGCTGCCGTATCTCCGCAATCTGCTGGAGTTTCTCTTCGCTCGTGACAGAACTCATTACCTGCATGCCTCTTCGGTACAAGCTTTATTGTAGTTCATTAGGTAAAAAATTACAAGAAAAACAAGAAAATAAAACGAAAAGTTTCATCCGTTGCCCGCAGCGGCATCCTCTGCAGCGCGCTTGCGCATGAGGGAAAAAAAGAGCGGACCCGTGCCAGACGCGCTGTCCGGCAGCAGCTGCAGGCCGAACGCCGTCCGCTCGGCGGCAGCAAGCAGGGCGGGCACGGAGAGACCGGAGGGGAATGCCAGCGCGCCCGAAAAAGTCTCCGCATTCCCGGCGGCACAGTGCTCCATCTCCGCCGGGGAGGCGAATTCCGCCCCGGCACATTTTTTTGCGAGGCGCTCCAGCACGCCGTCGTTCTCCGCCGGGGCAAGCGCGCAGGTCGCATACAGCAGGGAGCCGCCGGGCGCAAGCAGCCGCCACGCGGAGGAAAGCAGCGCCCACTGCTCCACCGCAAGGCTTTTTACGCGGGCTGGAGACCAGCCGTCAAGGTACTTGCTGTCCTGCAGCAGATGGCGCTCGCTGGAGCAGGGAGCGTCGAGCAGTATGCTGTCAAAGCATTCCGTCTCCCGGCGGCACCAGGTGGCGCCGTCACTGCAGCTGACGTCAACGCGGCCGGCAAGCTCCGGGGGCAGCGTTTGGGCGACGACTTTGGAGAGCCGTGCGGTGCGCCCCGAAGAGCGCTCGTTGCTGCACAGCCGGGCGCCATCGTCCAGATTGCCCGCAAGCACGAGGGTCTTTCCGCCGGGCGCGGCGCACAGGTCAAGCACCCGCCCTGCACCGCGCACGGGCAGGCAGAGCGCGGCACAGACGCTGGCAGGGTCAAGGAAATAGGGCTCGCCCTGCCCGTAGCGCAGCTCCACGTGGACACCCTCCGCCAAGAGCGCGTCCTTGAGCCGCTGCCACCTGCCGCCGAACAGTTCCCCGTAAAAGGCGTCAAAGCCTCCGGCGCCCCGCAGTTTCTCTGCCTTGTCCCTCTGTCTCATGAGCCGCAACCTCCTGTACTAAGCAGCACGTCCCGCTCCGTATCACTCAATCCGCAAAATAGCGCCGCACAAACGCCGTGCCAGCCTGCTTTGCCTCGTAAAAGTCCTTCAGCCGCCCTTCCCTGCCGCCAAACTGCGCGTCGATTCCCTGCGGGACGACGGCAAGCGAGCCGTCCGCCTGCTCTTTGAGCGCAAGTATGCCGCAGGCAATCTTGTAGCGGATAACGCTGCGCTCCGCCTCGGCAAGCCGTGCCGCAAAGCCTTCGTCATGGGCGGCGCGTTCCAGCAGAATCCGGGCGACGGGGGCAAATTTCTTCTCGCTCAGCATGATGACGTCGACGCCCGCCATCAGCGCCTGCACGGCGGCAAGCTCCGGGGGAAAACCGTTGTCCGCGAGCGCCCCCATAAAAATATCGTCGCTGAGGACAAGGGCGCGGCAAGCGAGCGTGCCCCGGAGCATGTCCCTGACCCAGAAGGAGCTCAGGCACGCGGGAACGGCGGCATCGCAGGCCTGGGTACGGGCGAGCGACATGAGGACGGCCGCAGGCGACGCGCCCAGTATGCATGCGAAGGGAAAAATCTGCTCTGCGAGCAGCGATTCCTGCGGGAGCGCTATCTCCGGCAGCCCGGTATGCGGGTCAGTGTTCGTGTTTCCGGGAAAATGCTTGAGCACCGAGCTCACCCCGTTGTCCTGATACGCGCGCACGGCGGCAATGCTGTAGGCGACCGTGGCGGCGATACCCCCGTAGGAGCGCGTGCCGAGGAATTCCGCGTTCTGGCCGCCGGCAGCCTCGGCAACCGGGGCAAGGTTCATGTCAAATCCAAGAGAGCGCAGCTGCCGCGCCTGCAGCGCATACAAATCGTACGCCCCGGAAGGAGGCAGCTTTTCCGCCACCCTTCCGGCCGAAGGCAATGTGCTGGTCATGGTGCGCAGGCGGTTCACCAGCCCGCCCTCCTGATCCACCGCGATATAGGGGCGCAGCAGGCGGTGCGAGTCGCAATAGGCGGCAATGGAGTCCGTAAAGGCGACGACTCCCTCCGCATCGGGGGCAATGTTGTAGCCGAACAGCAGGCAGCCGCCGGGGACAAGAGGGCCATCCCCCGCCCTTCCGGAGATGGCAGAGACAGACTCCACGGCCGTATAAGAAGTATTTCCCTCGATGTTCACCAGAAAAATCTGGGCGATGCGCTGCGGCTCCGGGAGAGAAGCGAGGAAGTCCCGCACGGCCGCCTCCTCCGCGGCATCAGACGGCGGCGCGGCCCGCAGCGCAGAGGGGCGGGCAAGGGGCGCGGCAGGAAAGACGAGCGCCAGCAGCACAAACAAGGCGGAAATCCGTAGGCTTCTCATTACAGAAGAAAGTATAGAGGATTGCGCCCGTTTGGGCAAGGCGAGGAAGCAGGTGCAGCCAGGGATTCAGCATGAAAACAAAAATGCGCTCCCAGTGGAAAACACCCGGACTGCCGGTTGCACGCTTCGCTTTGCAAATGGCAGCCCGGGCGTTTTTCCGCTTCCGCGCATTTTTTATGTTGAATCCTTGGCTTTGGTAGCATAAAAAAGAAAATCATTTTAAAACAGTTTACATAATTTTCCAATACCGCGTCCGTATTCAGATAAAATACATCTCA
>DGUD01000122.1 GCA_002393865.1 Treponema sp. UBA4319 | reverse complement strand
AGCAGAGCCGCATCCACTGTACCCGGCTTGCCGGGGACAAAGCCGACAAATGGTGGCTCCGCCAGAGCCCGCAGGTGCTTTCCCTTCCGTTCCGGGATGATATAAAGCGCCCGGACAGGGACAATACAATTGACGTCTATACAAGTGACGACTATGACGATGTCCTTGCGGACGGTGTCTGGCAGCAGTTTTTTACACGGAAGCCGGAGATTTTTACCCGCGAGGCCCGCAAGGAATGGATAGCCCGGAATACGGACGTAGCTGTTGGCAGCGACGCATTCTTTCCCTTCGGGGACAACATTGAGCGCGCGCACCGGAGCGGTGTCCGCGTGGTTGCCCAGCCGGGCGGCTCCATCCGTGATGATAATGTGATTGAAGTGTGCAACAAATATGGCATGGTCATGGCATTTACTGGAATCAGGCTGTTCCACCATTAAATTCCGCACGTTTTTTGCCGAAATTTAAGGTGCTGAGACTGTTTCAAAAGCCCTTGCTTTTTTGTTGGCTCCGCAATAGAATATTCTTGATAGGAAGGTAAGCATGAATGCAGAGGAATTTTATCAGAAGGTAATCGGAGCTCCCGATTTGGAAGCTGCCTTGGAGACCGCCGTTGATAACGGAACCCTTGCAGATTTTCTTAAGGCAAACGGTTGTACTGCCACTGCCGATGAATTTTCTGCCTGCGTTGCCCAGCATCAGGGCTGATGCGACCTGTTCGGAAACCGAGGTTTCTGAGCAGCTCTCTTGTTTTTGTCCGAAAAGCGGTACCGGCAGCACGTGCCCGGCTCGTTTTTCGGGCAGCTTTCATGCGGCGGGGGATGTCTGAGAGGACATCCCCCGCTGTTTTTGTCTAAGGATAAGGCGCGGCGCTCTGGCCGCAGGGCGGGATTTCAGGCTGTTTTTTTCTGTCTGCTCGTGAGCCAGAGGACAAGCATCAGAATGAGCCCGCCCGCAATCATAAGGAAGCAGAGCACTTGCCCCGTCGATATGTTCAGCAGCGAGGTATTTCTGTACAGGGTGTTGCTTCCGTCCTTTGAGAGCCGGTAGCCCAAATCTGCGTCCGGCTCCCGGAAATATTCCAGTACAAAGCGCACGGAACCGTAGCCGATGGTGTACAGGCTGCCCAGAAAGCCGTCGAAGGGCTTTTTCTTGCGGAGCAGCCAGAGCAGCAGCCACAGCGCGAGCCCCTCAAAGAAAGCCTCGTAGAGCTGGCTCGGATGGCGCGGCAGGTTGATGAGGCGCTGGCCGTCCGCTATGCTCAGGCCGCATTGTGCGGCAAATTCCTGCACCCAGGGCAGGCTCGTGGAGAATGACTCGTATTCGCCGGCGCGGGGGAAAATGACGCCCCACGGGGCGGTCGTTATGCGGCCGTAGAGCTCCCCGTTCAGGAAATTCCCGACGCGCCCAAAGGTATAGCCGAGCGGTATGGCGACGCACATGGCGTCTATCCATTTCCACAGGGGGCGGCGGTGCGTCTTGCACCAGAGAATCATGCCGATGAGCCCGCCGATGAAGCCTCCGTGGTAGGACATGCCCGCAAGCCCGGTGAATTCGTGCGTCGTGGTGTCGAATGGCCAGAAAATGAGCCACGGCTTGTGCCAGTAGAGCCCGCTTGTGTCGTAGACCAGCGTTGAGAATACCCGTGCCCCGATGAGCAGGAATACGATGCCGCAGGCGATAAAGCTGAAGATGTCGTCTTCCGTGCTCTTCTGTTCCGGGGTATCCAAAGCGCCTTCTTTTAATTCCTGTTTAAGAATAAGAAAGGCTGTCGCGAATGCGCAGACATACATAAGCCCGTACCAGCGGATAAGGCCGAGCACGGGCACTCCGGGCAAAAGTTCGGGGTGTATCCAGGAAGGATAGCGGATGTAAAGCATATTCATTTTTTAAACCTTAAAACCTTGTTGCGCCGCCTTTACCAGCTTTTTCTTGAGCAGGTTGTTCTCGTTCCTCAGGCGGGTCAGCTCAAACTGCTGCTGCGCGATGAGCTCGGAAAGCTCCCCGACGGAAAGGGCGCCCGTTCCAGCCAGCTCCTCCACGTAGGCCATACGTGTGTGGAAATCCGCGGCGGCTTCTTCGGCTGCATTCTCAAAGGACGCGTCGGCGTTCGTCGTGATGTCATAGGCGTCGTCAAAGACGATGGTCTCCGACTGCATGATTTTTTCCGCCACGCGGTAGATGGCCTGCGAGAGGACGGACTGTGGCTTGTAGATGATGACGGGCAGGCGGGATGTGAGCGCCTTGTCCTGCATGGCGTCCCTGAAGAGTATGCCGAGATGCTCGATGTCGATGCCGAGGTATTGCTGGCAGGAACGCCTGATTTTTATGGCTCGGTCGGCATCCGTGGGGTCATCCACCATGTTCAGCACGAGCCGCGGGTGGAATTTCTCCAGCCGCATTTTGAACAGGGCTGTGTTCTTTGGGTCTTTTTCCTCAAGGATAGCGACGAGCTTGGGGATGTACATGCGCTGCAGGGACTCGCTGTCCTTGCGCAGGGAATCCAGGTAGGAGTATGCCGGGGAACCCTTCTTGAACGTGTTGTACATCATGCGGAACACCACATTTTTGAGGAAGAGGTAGCCGTTGAGGATTGCCGTGACGGTGGGCGCCGTGACGACGATGCCCTGCGGGGACAGCAGGAACATGTCCAGTATGGTCAGATGGGTGCCTGCCCCCAGATCTAGTATGAAGTAGTCCGCGTCCAGCTTGCAGAACTGGTTGATGAGGTCATTTTTTTTGTTCGTCTTGAGCGAGGTAAGGCCGGGAATCTCGGAATCCCCCGCTATGAAAGAGACGTTCTCGTAATCGGTCGGCTGGATGAGGTCGGAAAAAGAGCTCTGCCCCGTCAGGTACGTGCCGATGCCCGCTTTTGCGGCCGTCTGCCCGATGACAAGGTGCAGGTTCGATGCGCCCAGATCCAAATCCGCGAGTATCACTTTTTTTCCTGCCTGCCCAAGGGCAATGGCAAGATTTGCGCTCAGGAGGCTCTTTCCGACTCCCCCTTTGCCGCTTGCAACTGGTATTATTTGCATACCTTGATTATATCATATTATTCTTACTCTTGCATAGAGATAAAAAACAACGTATTATAGAAGACATGGATAGAAATCTGTTTTCGGTGAAAGCGGTAAAAAATGCTTTTGTGATGGCGGCAGAGCTGCTGCTGCTTACGATAGGAGCGTCCCAGTGCTTCGCTCAGTCCCAGTCCGGCACTTCTTCCGTCAGGAGCGTAAAGGAGCGGCAGTATCTGGAGATTATCAATTCGCTCTATTACTATATCCAGCAGAACTACGTGGAGGACGTTGACCCGGAGGTTCTGTATCAGGGCGCGCTCAGGGGAATGCTCCAGAGCCTTGACGACCCCTATTCTCTCTATATGCCCAAAGAGGACTGGCGCAGCATCTCCGACACGACGACCGGCAGCTTTGGCGGGGTGGGGCTTTCCATCACCAAGTCCGCCGAGAGCACGCCGGACAAACCTGCCTACGTGGAGGTTGCCCAGCCGATAGACGATTCTCCCGGCGCGCGGGCAGGTATCCAGCCCGGTGACAAAATCATCAAGATTGACGGTGTCGATACGTCCACCATCACGATGAACGATGTTCTCGGCAAGCTGCGCGGGACTGTCGGCGAGCCGGTGACCGTCACCATCCGCCGCGGCAAGAACATGGAGTTTGACTGCACCCTTGTCCGCGCCATCATCGAGAACCCCACGGTTAAGTACGGCATGATACGCGATACCGGCTACATCCGCATCTCCGAGTTCTCCACGACCACGGCCGCCCATGTGCAGGAGGCGCTTGATTCCTTCAAGAAAGACGGCTATACCTCGCTCATCATAGATTTGCGCAACAACGGCGGCGGCCTGCTGTCCGCCGCGGTGGATATCGGCGACAAATTCATAGACAACGGCACCATCGTGGCCACAAAGAGCCGCATTTCCTACGAGAACACCGTTTATACCGCAAGTTCCCGCAAGACGACGGTTGACAAAAACATCCCCCTCGTCGTGCTGGTGAACCGCGCCTCTGCCAGCGCGAGCGAGATACTTGCCGGCGCGCTCAAAGACACGCGGCGCGCCTACCTTGTGGGCGAGCGCACTTTTGGCAAGGGGAGCGTGCAGGTGCCGACACAGCTCATCGACGACGACGGATTCAAAATCACTGTCGCAAAGTATTATTCCCCCAGCGATGTGAACATCGACAAAATCGGGATTCCTCCGGATCGCGAGGTGAAGTATGCTGATTTTACCGACGAGGAGGAGAAGGCGTATGCCGCGCTGATGGAGAGCGATGAGGTCGCGGCGTATGTGGAGGAGCATCCCGACCTTACGGAAGATGACATCGGCGCGTATGCCGTGCGACTGCAGGAGAAATATAACGTGGATCTGCGTATCCTGCGCAAAGTCGTGCGGAACGAGGTTGACCGCACCCGTCCGTCGCGCCTTTATGACCTTGACTATGATCTCCCGCTGAACGCCGCGCTCGATATTTTCCGGAGCGAGAATTTCAAAGCGCTCATGGCAAAGGCAAAGACCCTGAAAGAGATTCAGTCGGCGGACAGCGTGGCTCAGGCCTCCGGCTCCGTCTCGGCTAAGAAAAACTGACGGAACATGCGCCAGTTTATCGCGGAGACTGAGCCGGACTCGTCGGGCTGCATCGTCGTCGAGGGGAAAAAATGCCGCTACCTGAGCAGCGTGCTCCGGGTTGAGCCGGGAGACATGCTGTATGTGCGGCTGCCTTCGGGCGCGCTGCAGCAGATGACCGTCGCGATGCTTGCCCCTGGCGGCCACCGCATCGTGCTGTCCGTCGCGGGCGCTGTGCAGGAGCCGGATGTGGTCTCCTGCGGGGCGGCGCCTGTCGCATCCGGGCCCGGCTGTGCTTTGTGGTTGTTCCAGTTTGCGGCGAAGCCGCCAAAAATGGACTTGATAATCCGGCAGGCGGCGGAATGCGGCGTCCGGGCGGTGGTTCCCGTCGCGGGCGCATTCTGCCAGTCAGGCAACGTGGAGAGCGCCCGCAAAAAATCTTCCCCCGGCGACGAGCGCTGGGGGCGCATCATAACGGAAGCCCGCGAGCAGAGCGGTTCCCCGGTTGAGACCGAGGTGCTGCCGTGCATGACGCTGGATGCGGCGTGCGCCCTCTGGCAGGAGCGCGCAGCTTCTGCCCCCGCCCTTGTGCTGTACGAGCAGACAAAGGGAACCATGCCGCTGCACGCTGCTGTGGCAGAGCGCTTTTCCGCCGGTTCTGCGGAAGCCGCGGCCCTGATGGTGGGGGCTGAGGGCGGCATCTCCCCGGAAGAGCTGGACTGTGCGCGGGCTTATGGCTTTGTTCCCGTGCATTTTGAGACGAACATATTGCGCTGCGAGACCGCTGCCTTATACGGCATTGCTGCCTTGCAGACCGCTCTTGTGGAGAAAAATATATGGCAGTACAAAAAATAACGCTGCTCGGTGTGCCTGTGCATATCTGTATGCCGCAGGATTTTGAGGAGGAGATACTGCGGCTGGTAGTCAAGGAGGGACCAAAGCAGATTATTTTCCTCTCGGTGTGGGATTTGCTGCGTGCCCGCGGCAAGAATGAATATGCGGAATGCGTGTGGAACGCAGACCTTGTGCTTCCTATCTCAAAGAGCCTCCTTTTTGGTGCTAAATTCCTGCATAAAAAAGTGCTGTACCGCTGGAATCCCTTTGAGACGGTCATCAATATCATGACCATCCTGGAGAACCACTATAAATCCGTTTATTTTCTGGGCGGAAGGAAAAAGACCCTTGTCGCAGCCGAGCGGAACATCCACAGCACGTTCCGGAACCTGCAGGTCGTGGGGCGTTACGTCGGCTATTATCCCAAGTCCGTCGAGGGAGATGTGATAGAGGCCATCCGCAAGGCATCGCCGTCGCTGGTACTGCTGAGCGAGGGTGTCCGTGAGAAGGACTGCTGGGCCTATGCCCGCAAAGACCGCTTTAATGCGAGCATTTTCCTGTACTACGCGGATGCAATCGGCATTTTTAGCGAGCGCATCATGCACATAAGCAAGCGGACATTTGACAAAGGCCTTGAAATCTGGACTGAGATTTTCCGCAACCCGCTCAAGATATTCCTTGTGTTCCCCTTCCTCTGGTACTTGCTGTGCCTGTTCTGGAACCGCCTGTTCGGTAGGGACAAAAGCTGAGGAATGGCGGCGGAACAGATACCCGTGCTGCTTGTCGCGGACGACGATAGTCTTGTTCCGCTGTGCAGGGCGGAACTGGGGAGCGGATTTTTTGTGCACCGGGTCGCCGCATCCGAGTACATGCTCGCGCTCAAGGCGCAGCGGGGCTGCCACACCGTGCTTCTTGACTGTTCGTGCATGGACGAGATAGACATTATGACCGCCTGCACGGTCATCAGCAAGGAATTCGGTCTTTCGCTCGTACTGCTCATGTCAAAAGAGATGCGGCTCTCCGACCATCTTGCGCGGGCGCTGGGCACCGTCCATACGGTCGATGTGTTCTCGCCTGCCGGCACGCTGCGGGGCTTTGTCTGCGGCAGCGATGACGTCGCGTACAGCGTCCGGCACACGGAAAGCGCCCCTCTCACCTTTTTGTCGCCGCAGGATGAGGTCGCGAAAGAAGCGGTGCAGCCGCCTCCCGCCGAAGACAATATCGTCGCGTCCTCCTTTATCATGAACCATTTTTACGAGCGCATCAAAAAGGCCTCTCAGACCGACGAGAATATCCTGCTTTTGGGCGAAAGCGGCAGCGGCAAATCATGGACGGCGCGGAAGATTCACGAGCTGTCGCCGCGGAGCACAAAGAAGTTCTTTAAGGTGAACGTCGCCGAATTCAATGCGAACCTGATAGAAAGCAACCTCTTTGGCACGACGAGCGGGGCATTTACTGACGCCGGCGACCACAAGGGCGTGTTCTCCGCCGCGGACGGCGGTACGCTCTTTCTTGACGAGATAGGCGAGCTCCCCGTGCTGCTGCAATCAAAGCTGCTCGGAGTGCTGGAGACGCACAGCTACCGGCGCTTGGGGAGCACCAAAGAGTATACCTTTGACGAGAAGATTATCTTTGCCACGAACCGCGATTTGGAGGAATGCATTCAGAAGGGGACATTCCGCAAGGATTTGTATTACCGCATAAGCTCCATCGTGCTGGAGGTGCCGCCCCTCCGCGACCATCCGGAGGATATCCCTGAGCTTGCACGCCGCATCGCGGGCAAACGGAACAAGCAGCTTTCCCAGAGCGCGGTGGAAAAGCTGATGGAATATACATGGCCGGGGAATATCCGCGAGCTGGAGAGCATCGTGAAGCGGGCGTGCATTTTTTCCCCGGCGGAATGCATCTCTGCGGATGACATCCGCTTTTCATGATGGGGGGGAGCCGCCGTTTTTTCTGGCGAACAGCCCAGCTGCCTTTGAGAATTCCGCCTCTATGTAGCGGGCCTCGCCTTCGCTGAGCGCGGCGCGGGCAAGCACGGAGCGCCAGAACTGCCCGATATCCTGCGTGCCGGAGAACCCCATGCGCTGCAGGCTGCCTGCAATCGTCCCCACGGTCTGCTCCAGGCGCTCCAGCGTCACAGGTTTGTAGCCCGCAAAGCCCGCCTGCGTCTGGCGGAAGAGGTGGTAGCAGATGACCTGCACGGCATGGCTCAGGTTCAGCGACGCAAATTCCTCGCTGGACGGAATGGTGACGCCGGTCGTGCATTCCAGCAGCTCCTCGTCGGTGAGCCCCGTCCGCTCGTTGCCGAATACGGCGGCGATTTTTCCTCCTTCCTCGCCGTTGCCCGTTATGTTTGCCGCAAGGCTGGCAAATTCCTCCGGCATAAGGAGCTTGCTTTTGCGTTTTTTGCCCCTGCGCCGTGTGGTGCCCGCGACGCAGGTGCAGTCTGCCGCCGCCGCTGTGATGGACGGAAAAAACTGCGCCTTGTCCCAGATGTCTGCGGCATGCACCGCAAGGATGCGTACCCTCGTGTCGTCAAAGTCTTCCCTGCGTCCCACAATCCGCAGCGTGTGTATGCCGCTGTTCGCCATTCCCCTGCAGACGGCGCCGACGTTCCTGCTTTCCTCCGGGCGCGACAGGACGATTACAATATTGCCAAGGTTCATGCATGGGATTATAGCGGGGACTCGTCCCGGCGTCTACGGATTGGCGCCCCGCTGGGAGCGCATGTCTGCTTCTTATGCTGAAGCAGAGGCTTCCTCGCAGGGATTCAGCATGAAAACAAA
>DGUD01000204.1:6146-8759 GCA_002393865.1 Treponema sp. UBA4319 | reverse complement strand
GAATCTATAATGCGTTTGCCCTGGGACTGCAACATAAAAACAAAAAAATGCGCCCCCGGAGGGAGTAGTATCGGATTCCGGCGGAAAATCGCCCGCTACCGCTGGTTGCAAGCTTCGCGTTGCAAATGGCGACGGGGCCCTGGGCGCATTTTTTTATGCCGGAACCCGGTGGTCTTGTAGCATAGAGGCGGGCGCGGGATAAAAAGTGTGACCAATATTATGACCAATATTGTGACCAATTCGTTTTTTGCTTGACGTAAAACTAAAAAACAACTTAATTTAGCAGGTTTATTCTGGCGCCGCACGCTAAAAAACCGTCCTGCTGCAGGAATTTGCGGGCGGAAGGGCACTTTTTTGCCCTGCCGGAGCATTTTTTTGCGGGGGAACCGGCTTTGCGCGCCCTTCCCGGCAGCCCCCGCGGCGGGAATTCCCCGCATTTTTGCCTTCCTCAGGAAGAAAAAAAAGCCCTTTTTGCGGCAAAACGCCCCCTCCGCATCGAATTCGAATTGGTCACAATCTGGTCACAGTATCGGCGCAAAGCCCGTAAAAACAAGGCTTTTTGGGGCGAATTTATAAAGGAGTTTTATATGAAAGTTATGGGAAAGTTCGCAGCGCTTGCCGGCGCCGCCTTTGTAGCGCGCAGCGATACAACCAGCGGCGCAGGGCGGTTTCCCGCCGGAATCCGATACCACTCCCGCTGGGAGCGCATTTTTTTGTTTGGCAGGGAGACGCTTTGCTTCAGAAAAGCTGCTGGGTGACAGAGGGATTGCGCTGCCAACTGGGCGCGCGGGCTGCTGCCCGGGGCGCGGAGCAGGAAGAGCGGGCAAGCCCGCATTGCAAAGCGCAGCGTGCACCGCGGGCTCGCCCGTTCTTCCTGCGGGAGCGCCCTTTGCAGGGCAGCCTTCTGCCGCCGGGCGCCTTGCGCAAAGCCTTGCTTCCCGCTAAAATGGGAGCATGGAAAACGAAGATGTTCTGGTGGTCTATACGGACGGCGGCTGCAGCGGGAACCCTGGCCCCGGCGGCTGGGGAGCCGTCATTCTGGATGGCGATGCGGAGACCCGGCTTTCCGGCGGTGAGCATGCGACGACGAACAACCGCATGGAGCTGACGGCCGCCATCAAGGCGCTGGAGGCTGTGTCCACGAACGCCGCGTGGCAGGGGCGTCCTGTCGCCGTGTATTCTGACAGCCAGTATGTAAAAAACGGGATTACCTCATGGATTCAGGGCTGGAAACGCAACGGCTGGAAAACCGCCGCAAAAAAGCCGGTGCTGAACCGCGATTTGTGGGAGCAGCTGGATGCCCTGTATTCGGCGCTGCCGGTGCGCTGGCAGTGGGTCAAGGGGCATGCCGGTATACGCTACAACGAAGTCTGCGACAGCCTGTGCCAGCAGGAAATCGCCCGTAATAGATAGCGCCTGTTCCGAAAGAGCTGGCAGGAAGCCCTGCGGCTACAGCGCTATTCGCCTTTGAGCACAAAGCATTTGATGCCTTCGCCGGTGAATTTTTCCTTGACAGCCTGAATGACAGCTTTTGCCGCCAGCAGCTGCTCGTCCTCGATGTAGCTTATGAGCAGAAAATTGGTTTCCGGCCACGTGGTTGTACCGAGCTTGCGGTCGTTTCCGCCGCGCCCGTACACGAGCGGCACCACGGTATACAGGATGCCGGGAACATACTGCTCCAGCGCCTGCGTTATGTCTTCCTCCACGGATTTGTTCGCGATTATCTCTATCCTGTACATTGCTACTTTGTCTCCTTGCTGCCTGCGGCCGGGCGCGGGTAAGAAGTAAAGCTGCCCTCTTCCTCGGAGGAATGCTCCGTTGCCGCAGCTACGCGTCTCGCATACGCAGCTGCCGCTGCGGCACCTTGCAATGTGCTTGCCTGCGCCGCCGCCGGGCGGACGCCTGTTGTGCGCGGGGCTGCATTCGTCCCCGCGGGGCTTGTGGCTGGAGCTGCGGCAGACGCTCCTGTGGCGGCTGGTTTTGCCGGGGCGGCAGGACGGGAACCAGCCGCCGTACTTGTGGTGGCGGTCTGCGCTGCGGGCGCGGTGTTTGCGGCGCGCGGGCGCTGTGCGGCAGAGGAATCAGCCGAGGTGCTACCTGATGTGTGTGCGGTAGGCGCGGGGGCTGCCACCGTCCCCGCGGGGGCTGTGGCAGTGCTGCCGGATACGGCCTTCGCTGCGGGCGCTGTGCCTGCGGCGCGCGGGCGCTGTGCGGCAGAGGAATCAGCCGAGGTGCTACCTGATGTGTGTGCGGCAGAAGCGGGGGCTGCCACCGTCCCGGCGAGGGATGCTGCTGGAGCTGCGGCAGACGCTCCCGTGGCGGCTGGTTTTGCCGGGGCGGTCGGACGGGAACCAGCCGCCGTACTTGTGGCGGCGGTCTGCGCGGCGGGCGCTGTGCCTGCGGCGCGCGGGCGCTGTGCGGCGGAGGAATCAGCCGAGGTGCCGCCTGATGTGTGTGCGGCAGAAGCGGGGGCTGCCACCGTCCCGGCGAGGGATGCTGCTGGAGCTGCTGCCGCCGCGGCACCTTGCAGGGCGCTTGCCTGCGCCGCCGCCGGGCGGGGGGTTGCGGCGCCTGCGGCAGATGCTCCCGTGGCGGCTGGTTTTGCCGGGGCGG
>DGUD01000204.1:0-6068 GCA_002393865.1 Treponema sp. UBA4319 | reverse complement strand
CGGGAACCAGCCGCCGTACTTGTGGTGGCGGTCTGCGCTGCGGGCGCGGTGTTTGCGGCGCGCGGGCGCTGTGCGGCGGAGGAATCTGCCGCGGTGCCGTCCGATGCGTGTGCGGCAGCGGCGGGGGCTGCATTCGTCCCCGCGGGGGCTGCGGCAGTGCTGCCGGATGCGGCATACGTGGTTCCGGCTTTCTCCGGCTGCTGTTCCTCCGGAGGTTCTTCTGCGGCGGGCAGCTGGACTTGTATGCGGCTCTGGCTTTCCTGCTTTTCCTTCATGATGAGGGAATAAACGACGGGGATAAAAAAGAGCGTTATGAACGTGGAGCTTGTGAGCCCGCCTACGACCGCCATGCCGATGGGCTGCACCATCCCCGCGCTTCCCGTGGTGGCAAAGCACATGGGGAGCATACCGAGTATAGTGGTGAGCGTCGTCATCAGAACCGGGCGCAAACGGCTTGAGCCGGCCTCCAGACAGGCTTCCTTCATTTTCATGCCCCGGTCAAGGAGCAGGTTCGTGTAGTCCACAAGGATGATACCGTTGTTCACGACGATGCCGACCAGCATGATAAGGCCGATGGCGCTCAGCATAGAGACCACCTGCCCGCTTATCTTGTAGATGGCGATGACACCGATGATAAGGAAGGGAATAGTCATCAGGTTAATGATAGGCGCCTTGAAGCTCTCGTAGGTCGCCGCCATCACGCCGAATACCAGCAGGATTGCCATCAAGCCGATGAGCCCGTAGATTTTTCCCTGCTCGTTCATCGTCTTCCATGAACCTTCGTAGCTGATGCTCACGCCGTCGGGAATGATGAGCGTGCTGCTGATGGCATCTTTGATTTCATTCTCGACCTCGTTCGCGTTTTTGTCGCCCAAAATGCCCGCCGTCACATGCACAAGGCGCGCGCGGTTCTCGTGGCGGATGCTCACCGGCCCCAAGCCCTTGCTTACCGTGGCAAAGTTCCCCACGCTCACCAGACCTCCCGTGCCCTGCACGTAAATCTGCGCGAGGTCAAGGATGCGGCTGCGGTCTTGCGGACGGAGCAGCACGTAGACGCTGTAGTCCTCGCCGTCCTTGCGGTAGACGGTGGCCGACTTTCCCTGTATGCAGGCCTGTATCTCGGTGGCGACGGTGCTCACGTTCACGCCGAAGCTTGCGGCGCGGGTACGGTCAATCTTGATTTCCACCTGCGGCAGGCCGTCCGTCACATCAAGCGACGGCTCGCCCACATCCTCAAGCTGCCCCATGACATCCATAATCTGGTTCGCCACGGAGACCGAAAGATCAAGGCTGCTGCTGCGCACCACGATGTCCAGGTCGTCGCCCGTCAGCTGCTGCCGCATGCCGCGTCCAAAGGTAAAGGATGCATTGGTAAATTCCTGAAAGTGCTTGCGGAGCTTTTCCTGAATCTGCGCGCTGGTGCCCGTCACCGATGTGTCCGTGGGCAGGTTTATCTGGATTGAGCCGGAATAGGAGCTGTTGCGGCCGCCGCCGATGGACGTGATGATTGTGGTGTAGCCCTGCACCTCCTGCTCCACAATCTTCTCGAATTCGCTGACAACCTTTGATGTCTCCGAAAGCGTGGTGCCGACGGGCATGTTCGCGGTGATGGTGACGCTGCTGTCGGAGCCGCCGGTCATCATGGTGATGCGCATGGTGGGGATGAACAGGAGCGACACGATGAGCGCCGTCAGGCAGATGGCGATGGTGATAAGGCGGTTGTTGAGCGCCGCCCTGAGCGCCACGCGGTATACCTTGCGCACGATGTCCTGCGTTCCGTTGAAGAAGCCGTAGAGCGTGCGGAAGAAGATGCTTTTGAGCGGCTTCTCCTTGCGGTTCGTGAGCGGAAAGAAATGCCCCGCAAGCACGGGCACAAGGAAAATAGCGACAAAGAGACTGCTGACCAGCGCGATGACGATGGTGAATATGAGCCCCTTGAACATCTGCCCCATCATGCCCAAATCCTTCAGGTAGAAGAGGAAGGGCACAAAGACGCAGATGGTGGTCAGGTTGCCGGAGACGACGGACATTATCATCTCCTGGCTGCCGAGTATTGCCGCCACGTTCGCCTTGGTGCCACGCTCCCGGTAGGAATAGATGTTGTCTATCATAACGACCGACGCGTCCACAATCATGCCGACACCAAGGATAAGGCCGGTGAGCGTCATCATGTTGAGCGTGATTCCGGCAAAATTCATGCACAGCAGCGTGATGAGGATGGAGAGCGGTATGGAGATGCCGATGATGATGGTGCTCTTGAACGAGCAGAGGAATACGTACAGGATGATGATTGCCAGCAGCAGCCCCTGCCATGCCGACTCAAAGAGCGTGCTGATAGTGTCGCGGATGCTTTCCGTGGAATCGCTGACGATTTCCATCGACACATCCTCCGGCAGCTGAGATTTCAGCTCGTCTATCTTTTTGTAGACGGCGTTCGCCACGGTCACGCTGTTTTTGCCGGACTGCTTGCTGACGGAGACATAGACGCCCGGCTGCCCGTTGATGTAGACCTCGCTGGACGCGTCCTGGTAGCCCATGAACGCGCGCCCTAGGTCGGAAAGTTTTACGTCGTAGCCCTTCACCGACTGGATGACGGTGTCGTTTATCTCGTCAATGCTGGTGTATTCCCCTGTGGTGCGGATGGAATAATCCTTTGTGTCCTCGGTGATGGAGCCGCCGCCCAGCTCTATGTTCTGACGGGAAAGGGCGCTTGCGACGGTGCTGAGCGCGAGCCCGTAGGCCTGCAGCCGGTTCTGCTCCAGCTCCACGCGCACGATTTTTGTCCTTCCGCCCATGACGGATGCCTCCGCCACGCCGTCCGCCTGCGCAAGCACGTCCACCACGGTGTTCTCGGCAATCAGCTTGAGGTCGTCCGCAGAGCGGTTGCCGCGCATGGCGATGCGCATGATGGAGTCGTTGTTTCCGTTCATCTTCATGATGCTCGGCGTAACACCGTCCGGCAGGGTGCGCGACACCCTGTCAAGCTTGTCCCGCACGTCGTTGAAGGCGGACTCAAGGTCGGTGCCGTAGTTGAATTCCAGAGAGACCCGGCATGAGCCCTCCGACGAGGTGGACGTGATATTCTTCAGGTTGCTCACGCTGACCAGCGCGTTCTCTATGGGGGTCGTGACCGTCTTCTCCACGGACTCCGGACCGGCGTTCGTGTACGTGGCGGAAATCATGAGGTACGGATTGTCAACGTCCGGAAAAAGGCTGATGGAAAGATTCCCCAAGGTGAATATGCCCATCGTGCCCAGCAGCGCGAAGATGATAAGCATAAGGATGGGATGCTGGAGCGTTTTCTGGCTTATCATGAATCCTTCCTCCCGCTGCCGCCCCGGCGTCCTTCGGACTTGCCTTCAGGCTGCTTTCCGTCCGCCGGACTCTCACCCTGCTGCATGCCGTCCTGCGGCATGACCTTTGCCTCCCCGGCGGCGGGGATGCCGTCCGTTATGTCCTTGACGGAGGAGCCTTCTCCCAGCGAGCGCATGCCCTCCACGACAATCTTCTCGCCCTCGCTGACGCCGCTCAGCAGCTGGGTCACGTTGTCTACCGTCTTGCCGGTGGTCACCTCGCGGCGCGTGACGGTCTGCCCGTCGGGATTCATCACGTAGACATACTGCGTCCCAGACTTCTCTATGATTGCGTCCGCAGGAACCGCTATCTGCCCCGCGTAGACATCCGTGCGGAGCTTCACCTTTGCGAACATACCGGCGTTGATGCGGGAATCCGCCTTGCTGAATCCCAGCAGGATTTCCTTGGAGCGGCTGGACTTGTCAAGGATGGGGGACACGCGCGTGATTGCGGCAGTAAACACCTCGTCCGGGTAGGCCTCCAGCACGACATCTGCCGTCAGCCCCGTCCGCAGCGATGCGACGTAGCGCTCCGGCACGTTCGCCTTGAGCTGGAGCTCCGCGGTGTCGCCGATGGTCGCGAGGGAGCTCGTCTTTGAGACGGTCGTGCCCTGCTTGAGCGGCACCGAGGTGATTGCCCCGGAGATGGGCGCGTAGACCGGGTTGAGCTTGTACTGCATGCCCGGCGAGGACGGGTCTATCTTTGCAATCAGATCCCCCTGCTTTACCTTGGAGCCGAGCTCCACGTAGACTTCGCTTATCTTGCCGCCGATTTCCGGGTAGACATCCACGGAGGCCTGCGCCTCAATCTCGCCGGTCGTGAGCACATAGTCCTGAAGCGCTGTCTTTACGGCCACTTGCGTCCGCACGCTCGTAACGCTCTGCTGCTGCATGCCGCCCCAGCCGCCGCGCCTCCCGCCAAAACCGGGGATTCCCGGAGCGCCGCCCTTGCGCTGCTCGATGGAAATCTTGATGGTATACGGCAAAAAGCTGTATGTCGCGCCGATAATCAGGGCGCAGATAACAAGGACGATGATGGTTCTGACAGTCTTCATGTTCTTTCCTAATACGGTTTTAAGCTTGCTGGTTCCGAAACAGAAGTCTCAGGACAGCTTTATCTGAAAATGCGATGATACCAGCCGCGCCACCGGGGGCGGCCGATACCGCGCCTGCCTTTAAAAGCTCCCTATTTTATTCCGAATGTCCCGAATGGGGCGCCGATGCTGTTCTCCAGCTCAAGCAAGGCGGCGATGAGCGAATACGCCTGCGATTTCAGGTTCACTTCAGCCTGAAGCAGGTTGTCCGCCGCCGTCTGCAGCACAAGGTGGTCCTTTGTGCCGCTGTTGTAGGCCTCGATGGTCAGCGCATAGGACTCCTTTGCGTAGTCCACGCTGCTTTTCTGCAGCGCGAGCGCCGCCTGCAGCTGCCGTATCTTGTTCAGATAGCCCTGCGTGCTGACCTCAAGCGTCGTCTTTGCGTCGTCAAGCTCCAGCTGGAGCGTGCGGATGCTGTCCTTCTGCGTGGCAATACCCTGCGCGCTCTTTGACCACGGCAGGATGCCGTCCAGCGGCAGCGTCAGGCCGAGCGAAAGCGTTCCTCCGTGCGTCCACTCGGAATTCTCCTCCAGCGCCCGCGCAAAGCTGTAGGAATAGCCTGCCGACAGCGACGGGGCATAGGCGTTCAGGCGGGCGGCAAGCAGATTGTTCCTGGCGATGGCAAGCTGCTTTTCCAGCGAGCTGATGGTGCTGGAATTTTTCTGTACGGCGGCAATGTCAAGCTCCGGCAGGTCGAGCACAGCGTCCAGCGAGCCGCTGACGCTCAGCTCCGTGTCCTGCGGCAGGCCGAGCATCTGCTTGAACGTCGCCATGTCGTTGAGCAGCGTAGTCTGGGCGTTCTCCAGCGCCAGCCGCGCGTTCTGGTAGGAAATCTGCGAATTCAGCACGTCCAGCCGGGGAAGCAGGCCGCGGTTGTACTTTGCGAGGTTGGAGGCGTACTGCTTCTGGGCGCTGTCGGCGCTGTTCTTGCGCAGCGCGACGTTCTCCTGCTCGTACAGAATCGAATAGAATGCCTTGCGGACGTTCAGCTCTATGGTGCGCACCGCCGCCGCGTAGTCAAGCTGCTGCTTCTCGTAACTGAGCACGGCGCCCCGTATGGATGTGTACAGCGACGGGGAAAGCCCGATGTTTATGCTTGCCCCCAGCGTAAGGTTCGCCGCATTGGATGCCGCCGCGGCCGCAGTGCCGCTGTCCTTCTCTGGCAGCGTCTTGCGCAGCGACGCGGAGCTGCTCAGCGACGGGCTCACGGAATTCCACGAGTAGTTCCGGGCGCGTTTTGCGGCCTGCAGCGAAATCTCGCTCTTTTTTAAGGATATGTTCCCGCGGACAGCGTATTCAACCGCGCTGTCTGCCGTCAGCTGTATCGGCCGGGAAGTGCTTTCTTGTGCCGCTGCGTGCAGGCAGACCGCAAGGCCGCCGCACAGCAGGATAAGTGCTCTTTTTTTCACGGGCATGGATTTCCTATCTCCAAGGCTGCCCGGAAACAGCCAGAAGCCCTCAAAAGCGGGCTGCTTCCGGGCGCATTCCTGATGCTCCGCAAAAACAAACGCATGGCGATGCGCGTTGCGGACTCGCCCCCGGAAAACCCAATGTTCCCCGGCAGGCTTGATTCTATCTTATAAAACAACTATACGCAAGAACCCTTTTTAATGCAAAAAAA
>DGUD01000037.1 GCA_002393865.1 Treponema sp. UBA4319 | reverse complement strand
ACATCTCATGCTGAAGCCCTGGTGCCGGACGCTTTCCCGCCGGAAGCGCATTCCCCTGCCAGCGGCTGCACAGCGGGAGTGGTATCTGATTCCGGCGGGGGATTGCGCCCAGCCTTTGTTTTAAGGGGAAATTAATCATGCTACCGCTGTCCCCGTCGCGCCGGACGGCCGTGCCCCCTGTGCCGCCGGGAATTTCGGGTGCGCGGCAAAAAAAATTTGCCGTTTCGCGCGTTTTTTTGTATCTTATACGGTGAGCAAACAAAGCTGGCGCCGTCCGAAGGCGCCGAGCCCGCAATATAATGTAAAGGAGTTATAGATATTATGGCTAAACAGTTGATTTACAATGAAGAAGCCCGTAGGAAGATGCTCAGCGGCGTTGAGCAGATTGCCCGCGCCGTCAAAGTGACGCTCGGCCCGTGCGGCCGCCTTGTCATGCTGGACAAGAAGTACGGCGCACCCACCATCACAAAGGACGGTGTCTCCGTCGCGAAGGAAGTCGAGCTCAAGGATCCCTTCGAGAATATGGGCGCGCAGCTCCTCAAGGAAGTCGCCTCCAAGACCAACGATGTTGCCGGTGACGGCACCACGACGGCGACCGTCCTCGCTTATGCCATCGTGCGCGAGGGGCTGAAGGCCGTCTCCGCCGGTATGACCCCGATTGAAATCAAGCGCGGCATCGACAAGGCAACCGCCCTTGCCGTCGCCGAAGTCAAGAAGAACAGCCGCGCCGTGAAGGACAACGACGATATCACCCACGTGGCGACCATCTCCGCGAACAACGACCCGGAAATCGGTAAAATCCTCGCTGAGGCAATCGAGAAGGTCGGCAAGGACGGCGTCATCACCGTCGAAGAATCAAAGAACATGGACACGACCGTAAAGACCGTGGAAGGTATGCAGTTCGACCGCGGCTACGTGTCATCATATTTCGTCACCGACCGCGAGCGCATGGAGGCCGACTACAGCGACGCCTACATCCTCATCCACGACGAGAAGATTTCCACGATGAAAGACCTGCTGCCGCTGCTTGAGAAGGTCGCGCAGACCGGCAAGCCGCTCGTCATCATCGCGGAAGACCTTGACGGCGAAGCGCTCGCCACGCTCGTGGTGAACGCAATCCGCGGCACGCTCAAGTGCTGCGCGGTAAAGGCTCCGGGATTCGGCGACCGCCGCAAGGAAATGCTGCAGGATATCGCTATCCTGACCGGCGGCAAGGTCATCACGAAAGACCTCGGCCTCAAGCTGGAGTCCACCGAGCTTGCCGACCTTGGCCGCGCAAAGTCCGTCAAGATTGACAAGGACAACACGACCATCGTGGACGGCGCCGGCGACAAGAAGGCTATCGCCGACCGCGTGACCGAAATCAAGAAGCAGGTGGAGAAGTCCACGTCCGACTACGACAAGGAGAAGCTCAAGGAGCGCCTTGCCAAGCTGGCCGGTGGCGTTGCCGTCATCAACATCGGTGCCACGACCGAGACCGAGATGAAGGAAAAGAAGTTCCGCGTGGAGGATACGCTTGCCGCGACCCGCGCCGCGCTTGAGGAAGGCATTGTCTCTGGCGGTGGTATCGCCTGCATCGAGGCGAGCAAAGTGCTTGACGAGAATGCTGCTGGCCTGACCGGCGACGAGAAGGTCGGCTTCAAGATTGTGAAGCGTGCCCTTGAGGAGCCGGTGCGCCAGATTGCGGAGAACGCAGGCCTTGACGGTTCCGTGATTGCTGACAAGGCAAAGAACGAGAAGAAGGGCGTCGGCTTCAACGCGGCCACGCAGGAATGGGTGAACATGATGGATGCGGGTATCATCGACCCGGCCAAAGTGACCCGCTGCGCCCTGCAGAACGCCGCTTCTATCGCCGGTATGCTGCTGACCACGGAATGCGCCGTAACCGACATCCCTGAGCCGCCGGCACCTGCCGCGCCCGCACCGGGACCGGATATGGGCGGAATGTATTGATGATATAGTCCGCTGCCGGGCGTGCCCGGCATACAGGGGGATTTCCCCCGCACATCCCTGCCGCCGCGTGGTGGCGGGGATTTTTTTGTCCGCAGGCGGCCACTATTTCCGCGCCACGATGACCATGGTCTGCGCGCTGTGGTCGTAGGGCGTGAGGGCAAAGCCGCCGTAGACATCGGCCTGCGAGAAGCCGATGTCCTTGAGAGAGTCTCGCAGCTCTGCGGCGGAGTAGAGACGCTGCACGAATTCGTGCTCGGTGCGCTTTCCTTCGCTGTCGATGAGCGTCCACTTTGAATTCAGCCCCTCCCAGGCGCCGGCCACGGAAAAGCTCGTCAGTACCGTCATCCCGGCGCGC
The DNA here is from genome assembly GCA_002393865.1 of Treponema sp. UBA4319. Lineage (GTDB taxonomy): Bacteria > Spirochaetota > Spirochaetia > Treponematales > Treponemataceae > Treponema_D. The sequence continues at coordinate 1,412 of DGUD01000037.1, read as the reverse complement.
TCGAACCATTCGCCCTCGGTAAAGTACTGCACGGCGATTTCCCGGCTGATGCACTCAAGGATGAATGTGCCGCCGTCCCTGAGCGCCGCGTGGATGCTGCGGAGTATGCGCATGTCGTCGGCAATGCTGTCGCAGTAGCCGAATGAATTGTAGATGTTTACCGCGGCGTCGAAGGGTTTTTCCGCCGTAAAACTGCGCATGTCACGCTTCTGGAGCGTCAGCCGGACACCTTCGTCCCGCGCCGTCTCGGCCGCCGCGTCAAGGAATGGCTGCATGAGATCCACGCCGGTCACGTCCATGCCGCAGAGCGCCAGCTCCACGGCAATCCGCCCCGGTCCGCAGCACGCGTCCAGCACCCGGCTGCCTGCCGTGAGCCCTGCGATCGCAGCGCAGCGCTCCGCCGTTCCGTGCGCCTGCGCCCAGTGCTGCTCGTCGAACATGACCGGCGCGTATGCCGTCCAGAACGCCTCATCCTCAAACCATTCGTGCCCTGCCATCGCTCACGCCCTTTCCAGCCGCTGCATCTCGTCGGGGCTGAGCAGGAAGATTTCCTGCACGTCCTCGCGCCGGATGCCGAGCGACAGCGCCTTTATTGCGTATTCCATCCTGAAGAAGGCGTGGAATTCCTCGTGGAGGCCGGGCTGCTCGCCGGAATCGGCCGCCCGGTGCCCCCTGAAATGCAGCTTCTCCCTGAGGATGTTCCTGTTGCGCTGGCGGATTGTGCCTATGAGCGTGTCGAATTCTGCCTCCAGCCGCTCTTTTTCCTGAGTTCTCTTTGCTTCGCTGACTTTGTGGTGTATGTGGAGCCTCGCGTCCATCTTTTTGTATTACCCTCACTTTTTGTATAAGGAGCCCCTGAAAAATTCGCTTTCAGGAGGCTCCTGTGCTGGCAGCGCTGCTGCGGTATCTGGCCGGAGCAGGTGCCTGCCCGGAATTCCGTTGCCGGACAGGTTTTATGAGCCCCGGCCGCCCGCGCAGGGTGCTATTCGTTTACCGGGCTGAAGGAGTCCTTCGTCGCCCCGCAGATGGGGCAGACCCAGGAGTCCGGGATGTCCTCAAACGCCGTGCCGGGCGCGATGCCGCCCTCAGGGTCGCCTTTTGCCGGGTCATATACGTAGCCGCATATTCCGCACTGGTATTTCTGCATGATGTGTCCTCCTCTTTTGGAACCGCCGCGGCGGCTCATGCATGGAAATCTGCGGGGCCAAAGCGCGACGGCTTTGGGAGCCCCTCGTTCAGGAAGCGCCGCTCTGATGCCGCGCTTCCGGAGGGAATAAAGATTCCCCCTGCTATCTTAATGCCCGGAAATGGGATTGGTTACAAGAAAAATCGGCCGGCGCGGAAATACCTTGCATCCCGTGGCGCGGCATAAAAATGAGCCCCGGCGGGAGTGGTATCGGATTCCGGCGGGA
>DGUD01000015.1:1104-2944 GCA_002393865.1 Treponema sp. UBA4319 | reverse complement strand
GGGGTATTTTTTTCCCTGCGCGCGCGGACGCAAGTTATCCTTAACTTCTCTTCCATAAATTTGTTATATTGATAGTATGACATCAGAACTTGTGTTAAGAAAGACTGTGAATGACAATAAGAATCTGCTGATGGATCCGGCGGACATTCTGAATACGGCGATGGAATTCCAGCAGCTGCTTATGCTCTACGAAAGCGGCATCAAGCAGATAACGACGAAATTCGAAATCCTTGAGGATGAATTTGAGAGCAAGCACCAGCGCAATCCTATCAACACCATCACGAGCCGGATAAAAGACCCGATGAGCATTGTGGAGAAGCTGCAGCGCAAGGGGCTTTCAGTGACGCTGGACAATATGGTGAACCGGCTCTATGACATTGCGGGCATCCGCGTTACCTGCCCGTTTATCAGCGATGTGTACCATGTCATGCAGATGCTGCTGCAGCAGGATGACATCACCTTGCTGGAAATGAAGGATTACATCAAGAACCCCAAGGACAACGGCTACCGCAGCCTGCATGTCATTGTCAAGGTGGGAGTGTATTTCAGCGATCAGAAACGCGAGATTCCTGTGGAAATCCAGATACGGACGATTGCGATGGACTTTTGGGCGAGCCTTGAGCATCAGCTGCATTACAAGAAAGATTATCCCATGCCGGCGGATATCAGCAATGACCTGAAGTCTATCGCTGATACCATCGCCGACACGGATGCCCGTATGCAGAACCTTGCCCGGAATATACCCGGCTTTGTGGACTACAGCGCCGAGCTGTTCCCCGCCCCGCCGGGAGGCAGGTAATCGGATTGCTCAGGCGCCGCAGATGCGCTGTTGGCATTCGCGGTAGAGCGCCGCGGTTTTGTCCACGATGTCCTGCGGAATGCTCTGTATGCTGGGGTCGCCGGCAAGCTTGTGCTCGGTGAGCCAGTCCCGCACGAACTGCTTGTCGTAGCTGGCGGGGCTGCTTCCTTCCTTGTAGGTGGCGAGGTTCCAGAAGCGGCTGGAATCAGGGGTCAGCACCTCGTCGCCGAGCACGAGCGCGCCTGATTCGTCCAGTCCGAATTCGAACTTTGTGTCGGCGATGATAATGCCGTTCTTGTATGCGTGCTCGTAGCATTTCTTGTAGATGGCGAGCGCCGCCTGCTCAATCTTGGTACCGAGCTCCTCTCCGAGGTCTTTTTTCATGTAATCGAGCGTCACGTTTATGTCGTGGCCTTCCTTGGCCTTTGTTGACGGCGTGACTATCGGCTCGGCGAGCTTTTCCGCCTGCTTGTACTCGCGGCTGAATTTGTGCCCCAGGAACGGCTCGCCCTTCTTGTAGGCCTCGTACATGCTGCCGAACATGTAGCCGCGCACGATGACTTCATAGGGAATCATCTTGAGCTTTTTTACGAGGATGGTGCGCCCCTCGAACTCTGGCTTCTGGAATTCAGCCGGCATGTCGCTCAGGCTGGAAGAAATCATGTGGTTCTTCACGATGTCCTGTGTGTATCCGAACCAGAAGTTTGAGAGCGCGTTGAGCACTTTGCCTTTGCCGGTAATCATCGTCGGAAGGATGACGTCGAATGCGGAAATCCGGTCGGTGGTCACGATGACCATCCTTCCGTCCTCCAGATCATAGACCTCGCGGACTTTGCCGCTGATAATCTTCTTCATGAGGTACCCCTTGGGAAATCAGTTTGCGTGTGCGGAGCAGCTGTGCCCGGCCAGTGGCGGACGGGCGAGCGGCTCCATAGCAGTGTACCACTTCGGGGGGATGTGTTTCAATAGAGCACGGATGTCCGGCAGGGCTTCAGCATGAGAGGCATGCGTGCGTTCCCCGGCGGGAGTGGTATCGGATTC
>DGUD01000015.1:0-972 GCA_002393865.1 Treponema sp. UBA4319 | reverse complement strand
TGGTATCGGATTCCGGCGGGAGTGGGGCTTAGCGCGGCGTGCCCGGAGCGGGCGCTTCCTGCTGGCGGAGGTAGGCGGACAGCAGCTTGTATGCCACGGAGCCGGGGCGGGGAATTTCCGGCAGCGCATCCCGCCGGAACCAGCCCGCGTCGTCCAGCTCCGATTCCTGAATGCGTAACTCGCCTTCCTTGTATTCCGCGGTGAACGTGAGCATGAGCTGGTCGGGGAACGGCCATGGCTGGCTCCCCGCGTAGCGGATGTTCTGCACGGTGATGTTGGTCTCCTCCTTGACCTCGCGGGCGACACACTGCTCCAGCGATTCGCCGTGCTCCACGAAGCCTGAGACGCAGGCATAGAAGTTACCGCTGCGGTTCTTGTTCTTGACGAGGAGCAGCTCGTCGCCGCGCGATACCAGCACGATGACCGCCGGCTCTATGCGCGGAAAGTCCATCCTGCCGCAGCGGGGGCAGACTTTTGCGATTTCCTGCTGGTGTACCTGCAGCAGCGTTCCGCAGCGGGGGCAATGCCGGTACTGCTCGCGCAGGCGGAGGAATCCGTGTGCCCGTGCTGCCAGCGAGCCAAGCTGCGAAAGTTCGCCGCGCCCGCGCTCCTCCGGCGCCGCCGAATCCCAGAAGAACTGCCTGAGCGGGATTGCCGTGCAGCCTGAGGGAACGGGGCAGTCTTTCTCCAGCATCATGGCGCCGTAATCCAGCCCCGGCTCCTCGTACCAGTCGGAGGCGAACTGCGATTCCTTGCAGCGGCGCAGGATCTTTTTGTCCGGCAGCGATGCGGCGCTCAGCGTGCTGTCCTGCGGCAGGGCGCCCGCAAGCAGGATGTCGTTCCCGTTGAACAGAAAGTGGTGTGTGCAGAAAAAATCGTCTTGGTTGCTGATAATCGGCATGCTTCCATTATACGCCACTTTTGGCGCTTTTGGTAGAAAAAAAGTTCCGCCGGAATCAAATGCCCATACCG
>DGUD01000174.1:1246-6099 GCA_002393865.1 Treponema sp. UBA4319 | reverse complement strand
TGAGATGTATTTTATCTGAATACGGACGCGGTATTGGAAAATTATGTAAACTGTTTTAAAATGATTTTCTTTTTTATGCTACCAAAGCCAAGGATTCAACATAAAAAATGCGCGGAAGCGGAAAAACGCCCGGGCTGCCATTTGCAAAGCGAAGCGTGCAACCGGCAGTCCGGGTGTTTTCCACTGGGAGCGCATTTTTGTTTTCATGCTGAAGCCCTGGCCGCAGTCCTCCACTCAGTTGACAGAGGGCGCGTCCCACCATACAATAGAAGGAATGCACGTCCGGTGCAGCACAATACGCCTCGGCTTCTCCGGCAGCCCAGGCTCAAACGGGAGCTTCTTTTATGGAAAAACTATCACTGCGACAGCGTTATGCATCTCTTTTCAGGGAACTGGCACAGGTTTCCCATGCCGCAGCAAAAATCGACAGCACAAACGTCTATCAGCCCGCAAACAGCGCGACCCGCACATACATGGACAAACTGGTTCAGGACAACCTGCTGCCAGAAAGCCATTTTGAAGGCGAGGAAAACCTCGTGGACTTCTACGACAAAGTCAGCGCGGGAAAGCACGGGCTTATCCTGATGGAGCACTATGCGAACACCGACCTGCCGGTTCTGCTCTACATGCTCGACCATTCCCCGAACGAAAAACTCCGTGACCTCTCCAGGCGTATCGTCGCCATCGCGGGGATGAAGCTCAACGAGGACAGCCCCGTCGTGCGGGCCTTTGCGGAAAGCTTTTCCCGCGTCGTCATCTACCCCACGCGCAGCCTGAACAAGAACGAGCAGATGGCGCAGTCGGAGGAGGAGGCCAAAGAAGAGGAGCAGCGCGCCCGCAAGATAAACCTTGCAGCCATGCATGCCATGGACGACTGCAAAAAACGCGGCGAGGTCATCCTCGTTTTCCCTGCAGGAACGCGCTACCGCCCCGGCCATCCGGAAACAAAACGGGGGCTCCGTGAGATTGACAGCTACCTGCGGCTCTTTGACATCGTAGTCCTCGTGAGCATAAACGGCTCCCTGCTCACCATCCAGAACGAAGACATGCTCGACGACATCATAGCGCCGGCAAAAATAATCTACGGCGCCAGCCCCGTCATCGAATGCAAGCCGTTCCGCAAGGAATTCATGGCGTCGCTGCCGGAAGATACTCCCGACCCCAAGCAGAACATGATTGACCACGTCATGCAGATGCTGGAGGAGCAGCACCAGCGCATTGAAGGCAAAGCCTGAGCAGATGCCGAAAAGAGAAAAGTCCGCGCGGAACAAGACGCTGGACATCAGCGTAGAAGAAGGCGCCCCCTTCTTCTCGCGCTGCATCGACGCGCAGTCTGTGCCCGCCCGCCCCTTTTCAGCCGCAGAGCTGCACAACAAGACGATTTGCGGGGACAGCTTTCAGCTCCTGCCGCTCCTGCCGGACAGTTATGCCGACCTCGCCATCGTAGATCCGCCGTACAACCTGAGCAAGAACTATGCGGGAAGCCGCTTCAGCCAGAAATCAAGGCAGGACTACGCCGCCTATACCCAGGAATGGCTGCGCCTCCTGCTGCCGCACCTCAAGCCGCAAGCCTCGCTGTACATCTGCTGCGACTGGCAGAGCAGCATCCCCATCGCCTCCACGCTCATCAGGCTGGAGGAAGAAAAGCAGCTCGTCATCCAGAACAGGATTACCTGGCAGCGAGAGAAAGGGCGAGGCGCCAGAAGCAATTGGAAGAATTCGATGGAGGACATCTGGTTCTGCACGCGGACAAAACGCTATACGTTCAACCTTGATGCCGTAAAGCAAAGGAGGAACGTGATAGCCCCCTACCGGCAGGACGGAAAACCAAAAGACTGGCAGGAAAGCGGCGGAAGCGCATGGCGGGACACCTGCCCCGGCAATTTCTGGGACGACATCTCCATTCCCTTCTGGAGCATGCCGGAAAACACCGCGCATCCTACCCAAAAGCCGGAAAAACTCATCGCAAAACTCATACTCGCCTCCAGCAAGCAAGGGGATGTCGTTCTGGATCCCTTCCTTGGCAGCGGAACAAGCTCGGTCACCGCAAAAAAGCTCGGCAGAATCTACACCGGCATAGAACAGAGCCGCCAGTACTGCATCTGGGCAGAAAAGCGGCTTGCGGACGCCGATGCGGACAAAACAATCCAAGGCTACGAGGACGGCGTATTCTGGGAGCGCAACAGCCTCAAGCGGAAAAGCGCGGCGGCAAAGGGCAGCTGAGCCCTTAGCCGCCCTGCTAAATCTCCACCGTACCCTCGTAGCACAGCATGGTGTTTCCTGTCAGCAGCACGGTTTCGCCGGTGTAGCGCACATGCAGCGTGCCGCCGCGCACCCGTATGGTAATATCCTCGTTGAGAGGGCAGTAACCGTTCAGCACGGCGGCGATTGCGGCAGCACAGGCGCCGGTTCCGCAAGCGGGCGTCTCGCCGTTGCCGCGCTCCCAGGTGCGCATCTTCAGCTCGTGGGAACCGACCACGCGCACAAATTCCGTGTTCGTCCGCTCAGGGAATGCCTGATGGTGCTCAAACTGCGGCCCAAGCTCCGCAAGCGGCTCCTTGTCCACAAAGCGGCTGAACACCACGCAGTGCGGGTTCCCCACGCCCACGCAGCTTACCTTATATTCCGTGCCGTCCACAACGAGCGGGGCGTTCACGATTGCCCGCTCCGGGAGCAGGCCGGATTCTATGGCGGCCTGAACCGTCCCCGCATTGCTTCCCGCAATCAGGTTGAGCGCGGCAAGCGGCCGTGCCTCCAGCCGAGCGGGCAGCAGCTCCGGCGCAAAATACGGCTCGCCCATGTCCACGGTCACGCTCGTCACCTTGCCGTTCTGCTTGTACAGGAGCAGCGTCTTTATGCCGGCCTCGGTCTCAATCGTGATTTTTTCGGTCGCATCGGTGCGCCGCCCGTGCTTTTCGGTAATCCCGTCAATGTCGTTGTCGTACAGGTACTTGCCCACGCAGCGGATTGCGTTCCCTGCCATTTTTCCTTCGCTTCCGTCCTGGTTAAAGAAGCGCATCTTTGCGTCGGCAAGCGTGCTCCGCTCTATGAGCACCAGGCTGTCCGCGCCGATGCCGCCGTTCGTCCGGTCGCAGAGGCGCACCGCAAGTCCCGCGGGATTGTTCACCGTCTGGCTCATCGCATCGATGACGATAAAGTCGTTCCCGGTGGAATCCATCTTGCTGAAGCACAGCGTCTGCTTGGCGGCGCGCAGGCGGTTTATGTCGATGAGCTCAATGTTCCCCGCGTTGTATTTGCTCTTCAGGCAGCTGGCGATGGCGTTTGCGGTGTCTATTGCGGTCAGGCACGGAATGTCGCGCTCTACGGCATGGCGGCGCATCCGCACGCTGTCCGCATGGGGGTCGCGCCCCTTCGCGCTCGTGGAAATCATATAGTCAATCTTTCCGCTGTCAAGGAGCGTCAGGATGTTGTCGTCGGGGTTCTCGCGGATTTTGTTCACCACCTCCACTTCCATGCCAAAGTCGCGGAGCGTCTCCGCGTTGCCTTCGGTGGCGTAGAGCCTGAATCCCATATCGTAGAACTTACGCGCCAGGTCGGGCAGCTCGTAGCGGTCAGTCTTGCGCACGCTGAACAGGACTCCGGGAACGCCCGCGCCCTCACCCAGGGGTTTCCCTCCGGGGAATTCGCGCCGGTGCACCACAAAGCCCTTCTCCGACGGGCGGATCATTTTGTATCCCGCAGCAATGAGCCCCTTGAATATCGCCTCCTCGCGCGTGGCCGCTATGCCGAGCACCTCCCCGGTAGACTTCATCTCCGGGCCCAGCTGCGTATCCACGTCCATCAGCTTCTCAAAGCTGAACACGGGCACCTTTACCGCAAAGTATGGCGGGTTCCGGTAGAGCCCCGTCCCGAATCCCATGTCACGGATTTTTTCGCCCAGCATGGCGCGCACCGCAAGCTCCACCATCGGCACGCCCGACACCTTGCTGATGTAGGGCACCGTGCGGCTGGAGCGGGGATTCACCTCGATAATGTACAGGTCGTTGTTGTAGATAAGGTACTGGATGTTCACGAGCCCCTTGGTGCCGAGCGCAAGCGCAAGCTCCCGGCTCTGGCTGATGATTTTCTCGCGGATGATGTCGTTCAGGTTCCAGCTGGGATAGACGGCAATGCTGTCGCCTGAGTGGATGCCCGTGCGCTCTATGTGCTCCATGATGCCCGGAATCAGTATGTCCTCGCCGTCGCAGATGCCGTCAACCTCAAGCTCGATGCCCTGCATGTACTGGTCGATCAGCACGGGGTTCTCGATGCCCTGCGCAAGGATAATCCGCATGTATTCGTGCACGTCGTCGTCGTTGAACGCCACAATCATGTTCTGCCCGCCCAGCACGTAGCTCGGCCGCAACAGCACGGGGTAGCCCAGCTTTTTGGTGGCCTCAAGCGCCTCAGCCTCGGTGAACACCGTAAGCCCCTTGGGCCGGTTTATGTGCAGCTTCTCGCAGAGCTCCTCAAAGCGCTCGCGGTCTTCGGCAAGGTCAATCGCATCCGCGCTCGTCCCCAGAATACGCACGCCCTGGCTGTCAAGGAATTTGGCAAGCTTGATTGCGGTGCCACCGCCAAAAGCCACCACCACGCCGAGCGGCTTTTCCGTCCTGATGACCCCCATCACGTCTTCCGGCGTCAGCGGCTCAAAATACAGCCGGTCGCTCGTGTCAAAGTCCGTGGACACCGTCTCCGGATTGTTGTTTATCGTCACCACATCGTAGCCCAGCTTCTTGAGCGCCCACACGCACTGCACGCTCGCGTAGTCAAATTCAATACCCTGCCCGATGCGTATGGGTCCGGAGCCAAGGACGATGATTGTGCCTCTGGTGGGGGCAGCCTCCCCCTCT
>DGUD01000174.1:0-1223 GCA_002393865.1 Treponema sp. UBA4319 | reverse complement strand
TATATTTTTAAATAAAGGAGGGGAAAGCCTTCCCCTCGCTCCAGCCCGCTCCGCGGTCTTCCGCTACCCCCTCTACAGGGGCTTGCGCCCCCGTAACGCCCCCGCGCCGCTCCTGCAGAAACTGCTCCGCCTCATTCTCGCTGTCGTAGCCTGCATAAAAATAGGGCGTCTCCGCATTGAACTCGCCCGCGCAGGTATCCACCATCTTATAGCCCGCGTCAACGTGATAAATCTTGGCCTGGCTTTGTTTCGCTTCACTCATCGTCTATGCTTCCTTTTTGTCCTTACTTCTCGTTCACCAGCTTGCCCGTCATGTGCTCAATCGTCAGCTCAAGGCACAGCACGCGGTTCTTGGCGTGCTCCCACTCGTGTTCCACGGATTCTGCGGTAGGATGGTACTTGCGGCCAAGCGCGCACACCTTCTCCATGGTCTTTGCCGCATCCCTCACAGGCCGCAGCCTTCCGAACACAACCACGCTCGTAATGTTGAGCGCCCAGTCGCCCTCTTTCCTAAAGCCTGCATCCATCACGCAGAAAGAAACCTTGTCGCACCCGGCGATGGCGTCCAGCTTGTGACCTTCCCGCGCACAATGAAAATAGATTTTGCCGTCGCCCTCGTCGTAGAAAAAATCCATCGGCACCGTATACGGATAACCGTCGTCACCAAGCACCGCGAGCACGCCGCGCCATTCATTCCTAAGAATCTCAATGCACCGCTCTTCCGTTACCTGCTGCTTAAACCTGCGCATCGTCCTGAACATACGTCATTCCTCCCCGCGCTCACGCGCTTTTGCCCTCGCGCTCCGAGCGCTCAATCGGCACCCCGCTCAGCTCCGTAATCACGCTGTCGGGATACCCCAGTTTTTTGGCCGCCACATATTCGTCCTGCGTAAGAACAGCCGTGCCGCCGCGCACATCCGCAAAATGGCGCTCTGTCCCGGCAAGCACCTGCAGATGCGCAAGGAACCACAGGTCTATGCCGGTACACGCATGAATCTCTTCCAGCGTCATGATGCCGCGCCGTATCGCCTGAAAAATCGCAAAGATGCGCTGGTCGGTGCATTCCCCCACGCGGCGGCGGATATCCGCATCGCTTTCTTTCTCAAATACCGGCAAGTTCAAGGAATGCACCCCGATCTCAGCTCCCCGCGCAGCTTTCATAATCGCCTCCTCAAAGCTATGGCCGATTGCCATCACTTCGCCGGTCGCCTTCATCTGCGTGC
>DGUD01000118.1 GCA_002393865.1 Treponema sp. UBA4319 | reverse complement strand
ACAGCACATCGTCCATCGAAGGGATGTTCACGTCGGCAAAGACTCCCTCCTCGGCGGATTCGGTAGAATTCTTTTTCCATGAGGGGCTGTAGCGTATGGAAATACCGCGGATTCCGCAGATTTCCTCATAGAGCTTCCCGAAAATCTGGTTGAACTGAAAGACCGCATTCTTGCGTTTTTTCTGTATCTCCAGACCGTTCTGCACAAGCTGTATGTCATAGGTATCCAGCAGGGAATAGTTCTGCTCCTTCAGGCACACATTGCGGCTTTTCAGTATGCGCTTGTAGCGCCTCATGACATCCACATACAGCACGTCGTACATAGTCAGCGACTGGTCTATAAAAAAGCGGCGCCTCTCCGGCGCCCCCACGGCAAAATCAAGGTCATCATGGCTGTACAGCACACATGGCATCGTGTTCACCAGCTCCTTGCGGTCGTGTATTATCTTGCCGTCCTTCTCGATTTTTTTTGCCCCTCCCGCCAATAGTATGGATGTCGTGCGGGAGGTGCCGGATTCTTCCCGGAACAAAGTGCGCAGGCTCATGTCCTTTTCGCCTTTCCGGATGATTTCGGCATCGCTGCGGGTTCTGAAAGAAGAGCCGTATGCCGAATAATACAGGGTTTCGAGCATATTGCTTTTGCCCTGCCCGTTCTCCCCGGTAAAAAAAACCTCCCTGGCCAATACGTCGATTGTCCTGTCCTGGAGGTTGCGGAAATGTACCGGAGAGACGGAAAGAAAAGGCACCGCTATTCTTTCTGCATAGGCATGATGATATGGAAATAGTCCGCCGCCGGTTCAGGCCTCATGGTGACGGCCTTCATGTCGCCGGTAAACTCAAATGCGATACGCTCGCTCTTTATGACGCGCAGCGGCTCCTCTATGTAGCGGTAATTGAACGCGATGACGGTGGCATCCCCCGCGTACTCGCAGGGGATCTCCTCGTCCGCGCTGCCCATGTCGGACTGCTGTGAAGTTATCCTGAGCACTCCCGGCTCTATGTTGAAATACAGGCGGCCGGCCTTTTTGTCAACCATAAGCGCAACGCGTTTCAGGGCGCTCACAAGGTCTCCCTTTGCCACCTGGAACTGGTGCTCCTGCTTTTCGGGGATGACCCGCACATAATTCGGGAACTGCCCCTCCAGCAGGACGGAACCGAATTTGTAGTTGCCGAACTTGAAGAAAATCATTTTATCGACAACGGCTACAAAGATATTGCCTTCTTCTGGCGCATGTTTTAAGATGATATTTAGAATTTTAGGATGCACGATAGAAGGGCTCAGATCAGCCACTCCCGCAAGGATTCCTTTGGATGCAAAGCTCAGGCGCCGTCCGTCGGTGGCCACAAGGTTCAGGTTGTCTTCCTTTTTCTCAAAGTAGACGCCGTTCATGAAATAGCGCGTCTCGTCCTCGCTCACGGCAAAGACCGTCTCGCCTATCATGCTCTTCAAATCTTTTGACGGAACCTCAAAATACGGCGCGTCGTTGGATGTCATCAGCTCCGGGAACTTCTCCTGGGACATGCTCTTCATCTGGAATTTTATCTTTTTTGCCACGGGTTTTATGATGACCGTTATAGACTGATCCTCTCCGTTCTCCAGCGGCTGATCAAATTCTATCTCTCCTTCCGGGAGCGACGTGAGTATGCCCATGAATTTGTCACAATAGATGGTCGTGGAGCCTTCCCTCTCAACCTGCACGGGTACCTGGGTCTCAAAATTCACCTTCACGTCGGTCGCTTTTATCAGAAGCGAGTTGTTCTGGGCGGTGAGGGAAACATTTGAGAGAATGGAGCCCGCATTCTTGGTGGATATAATTTCCTGAGCTATAGCTATCTCCGTAATCATCGCATCACGGTCAAAGGTGAATTTCATATGCATGTCTCCTTCACAAGAGATGTTTCCACATCCCTTAGAATTTATTGAATTTATAAATTTTAATAATAGTAATAATAAGCCCGGTGAATTTCTGGAAAACTGACGTAATTCTTTTTAACACATCAGTTTTTAAAGTGCAAAAGCGTTATGTTTGAATTCACAGGATTTGCACTTTTTCACTTTAAACTTACTTGTCCACTATTTGTACACAGGTATTGTATCATATTGTACACAAGTTGTCTTGCCCTTTTTGGCAAAGACTTTTTATTTTTTGTAATCTTTTATCTCGCGTATGAGCATCTGGATGGTGGTGTCCAGCGATGAATCCGTTTTAAGCTGCTCTTCAACTTTCTCGTAGCTGTGCATCGCGGTGGTGTGGTCGCGCCCCCCGAATTCATTGCCGAGCTCAGGAAAAGAGTATTCCGTCAACAGGCGGGCGATGTAGATGGCAATCTGCCGGGGAATGACGAATTTCTTGTTGCGCTTCTTTGATTTTATGTCGCTCAGAGAGATATTCCAGTGGTCGGCGACGACCTTCTGTATGGTCTCTATGCCAATTGAGCCGCTTGACGGCTGGCTGAAAGTGTCCCGAAGCTCTTTCTGCGCGATTTCTATGGTAAGCGGCTTCTGCAGGAGCTCCGCATAGCCTATCATCTTGTTCAGGCAGGACTCAAGGTCACGGACGTTGGTCTGCACGTTCTTTGCTATGTAGTCGACGACATCTGAGGGTATGGGTTTGCCGAGCAGCGAGAGCTTCTTCTGAAGGATTGCCCGGCGGGTCTCGTAGTTCGGGGGGGTAAGGTCTATGCACATGCCGCGCCTGAACCGTGTGCTCAGCCGGTCCTCAATGCCCTTGAGCTCGGTGATGGGACGGTCGCACGTGAACACCATCTGCTTCTTTGCGTTGTAGAGCGCCTCAAAGGTGTGGAAAAGCTCCTCCTGCGTCGCCTCTTTGTCCTGAAGGAAGTGGATGTCATCGAGCAGCAGGACATCAAGATTCCTGTATTTTGATTTAAATTTTTCGGTTGTCTTATCTTTTATGGAGAAGGTGAATTCGTTTGTGAAATTCTCTGCCGTCACGTAGCATATCTTTACCGAGTCGCCTTTCTCTTTGTAGATTGCGTTGCCGATGGATTCCATAAGGTGCGTCTTTCCCAGACCGACGCCTCCATATATGAGGAGCGGGTTGATTTTTCTTCCCGGCTCCTCGGATGCCGCGATGCACGCGTTGTAGGCGAACTGGGAATTCTCTCCCGGCACGAATGTGTCAAATGTATAGTCTTCGTTCAGGGACGGATGTTTCTTGGAAGAGGAGCTCCGTTCCACGGATTTCTTTACGGCGTGCTCCTCCGGGGGAATCTGTTTTGCTTTCTGTATGACGTTGTCCGCAGGAGCGCTGCTTTCCTGTGAGGGAAGGGATATGCTTTTTGACGTGTTTTTTTCAGCTATTATATGATTTAAGTTTATTTTCTGACCGGTGAGCTCCTCTATCTTGTCCTGCACGATATCGACGAATTTCTTGGAGACCATCTGTGCCCACATGAATTCCGAGGGGACGGATACGGTTATCTCCGTCAGGGTGTCCTCCACGTATTCCATTTTAAACCAAATTTTAAAATAGTCCTCCTGACCGTTCTGTTTGTATTCCTCATGAATCTGGTGAAGGGCTTCGTCCCAGAATGCCCGGTAATTCTGTTCGCTCATAGCTGCATATTATAGCTTGCCTTTACTTTTTTTTTCAATAAGGGTATACTTAAATTCCACAAGCATTCTATATAGTGGGAAAATTCGCTCTAATTTTAAAATTGAGTTTTTTCTTGGGGATTTCAGATGTCAGACGATGCAGATCAGTATTCAGCTAGCAGCATTCAGGTCTTGAAAGGGCTTGAGGCCGTGCGCAAGCGCCCGGGTATGTATATAGGTTCCACCGGACCTAACGGATTGCACCACCTTGTGTATGAGGTTGTCGATAATAGCATTGACGAGGCTATGGCGGGATTCTGCCATACCATTACGGTAGCGCTGGAAAAAGACGACATATGCCGCGTGGAGGATGACGGACGCGGAATTCCTGTGGATATGCACCCCACTGAGCATGTGTCCGCACTGGAGCTGGTGCTGACACGCCTTCATGCCGGCGGCAAATTCGACAAGTCCAACTACAAGGTATCAGGAGGTCTGCACGGCGTAGGCGTCTCCTGCGTGAACGCGCTCTCCGTGTGGATGGAGGCGTTTGTATACCGTGAGGGCAAAAAGTACGAGCAGAAATATGCGGTAGGAAAACCCCGTACAAAAGTAGAGTGTGTCGGCGACACCGGGCGGCATGGGACCACCATCCGCTGGAAGGCCGACGCGAGCATCTTCACCGAGACGACCACCTATAATTTTGACGTTCTTGCAGCCCGCCTCAGGGAGCTTGCCTTCCTGAACCCCGGTATCACCATCGTATTCCGCGACGAGCGCCTTGAGACGCCGAAAGAGGTCGTCTACAAATTTGAGGGCGGCATAAAGCATTATGTGTCCGTCCTGAACGAAGGCAAAAAAGTCGTCCCGGAAGAGCCCCTGTACATCAGCGGCGAGACGAACGGCGTCGTCATAGAGCTTGCGATGCAGTACTGCGCCTCAAGCTATACGGAGAACATCCATTCCTATGTGAACGACATAAACACTCACGAAGGGGGAACCCACCTCGACGGCTTCAAGATTGCGCTCACCGTCGTCCTGAACCGCGCATTGGAGTCCGACGAGACTTCCGTTCGCGAGAAGATGCGCAAGAAGCTCAGCGGAAAGGATGCGAAGGTCTCCGAGAAGCTTACCGGAGAGGACGTGCGCGCGGGGCTTACGGCTGTGCTTTCGGTAAAGGTTCCGGAGCCGCAGTTCGAGGGGCAGACAAAGACCAAGCTCGGAAACAGCGAGGTTCGGACGTATGTGGATACGCTCGTAAAGGATAAGCTCCGCCTCTGGTGCGAGCAGAATCCCCAGCTGGTAGACCAGATTCTGGAGAAGGCCGTCAGCGAGGCCATGGCACGCATTGCCGCACGCAAGGCAAAGGAGGCGAGCCGCCGCAAGTCCGGGCTTGACAGCTTCGGCCTTCCGGGTAAACTTGCCGACTGCACGTCAAAGCACCCTGAGGAATGTGAGGTGTACATAGTAGAGGGCGACTCTGCAGGAGGTTCTGCCAAGCAAGGGCGCGACCCCAAGATTCAGGCCATACTCCCGCTCTGGGGAAAGATGCTCAACGTAGAGAAATCCCATGCGGACAAAGTCATCAACAACGACAAGCTGCAGCCGGTCATCGCCTCGCTCGGCACGGGCATAGGCAAGGACTTCGATATAGAAAAGCTCCGCTACCACAAAATCATCATCATGGCGGATGCCGACGTCGACGGGAGCCATATCAGCACGCTGCTCCTCACGTTCTTCTTCCGCTACATGCCGCAGCTCATCGAGCACGGCTACGTGTACATCGCCATGCCGCCGCTCTACCGCGTAAGCTACAAGAAGAAGGACTACTTTACCTTCACCGACGAAGAGCGCGACCAGGTGATTGCCCGGCTGCACCAGGAATTCCCCGGCGACATAAAGCTGGACGTGCAGCGCTACAAAGGCTTGGGCGAGATGGAATGGCAGGAGCTCAAGGAGACCACGATGAGCCCCGCCAACCGCAAGATGAAGCAGGTGCACCTGACCGATGCCGCCGAAGCCGACAAAATCTTCAATATCCTCATGGGAGAGGAAGTCGAGCCGCGCCGCAAGTTCATCGAGGAAAACGCCGCCTACGCGACGCTGGATGTGTAGAAGCTGATTGGCAACTGGGAGAAACGACGAGGTCTTTTGCGGTTGCCCCGTGATAAAAAGGAAAAACTATGGAAGAAATAAAGACTCCTGAGGGTGGGACGCTCATACCGGTCGCCATCGAATCAGAGATGAAGAAGGCGTACATCGACTATTCCATGTCCGTCATCGTGGCCCGTGCGCTCCCCGATGTGCGCGACGGCTTAAAGCCCGTCCACCGCCGCATCCTCTACGCGATGAACGAGGAGGGGCTGCACATGAGCGGAAAGACCCGCAAGTGCGCCACGGTGGTCGGTGACGTGCTCGGCCGCTACCATCCGCACGGGGACGCATCCGTATACGACGCGATGGTCCGCCTGGGACAGCATTTCTCCATGCGCTATATGCCCGTGCAGAAGCAGGGAAACTTCGGCGGCATAGACGGAAGCCCTGCCGCTGCCTACCGCTACACCGAGGCCAAGATGTCCAGCATCGCCGAGGAGATGGTCGCCGACATCAAGAAAGAAACGGTGGACTTCCTCCCCAACTTTGACGACACCCGTCAGGAGCCGGTGGTGCTTCCCGCCAAGTTCCCCTTCCTCCTCTGCAACGGCTCCAACGGAATTGCGGTCGGTATGGCGACGAACATGCCGCCCCATAACCTGCGCGAGATTTCCGATGCAATCGGCGCGTACATACAGAATCCAGAAATCAGCGTGGACGAGCTGTGCAATTACGTGAAAGGGCCGGATTTTCCGACGGGCGGAATCATCTTTGGCAAAAAAGGAATAAAAGACGCGTATAAGACGGGGCGCGGCAAACTGATTGTTCGCGGGCGCTTTACCATCGAGGTGGATAAGCACGGCAAGGAATCCATCGTCTTTACCGAAGTTCCCTACATGATTCGTACCGATGACCTCTGCAAGAGAATCGGCGAGCTTGCCCGCGAAAAAGTCATCGAAGGAATAGAGCGCGTGAACGACAGCTCCGCCGGTGATGACGTGCGCATCGTGATAGAGCTCAAGCGCGGGGCTATGACCAAGATTGTGGTGAACCAGCTCTTTGCAAAGACGGCGCTCCAGTCCAGCTTCGGCGTCATAAACCTAGCGCTCGTGAAGGGACGCCCGCAGATATTGAACCTGAAGCAGCTTATCCAGTGCTTTGTGGATCACCGCTTTGAGGTCATAACCCGGCGCACCCAGTTTGAGCTCCGCGAGGCAAAGAAGCGCGAGCATATCCTTGAGGCGCTGATTACCGCCGTTGACAATATCGATGAGGTCATAAAGATTATCCGAGCCAGCCGTGACGAGGCGGAGGCCAAAGTCGGCCTTATGGAGCGATTCGGCTTTGATGACCCCCAGGCACAGGCCATTGTGGACATGCGCCTTGGACGCCTGACCAACCTGCGCATCGACGAGCTCCGCAATGAGATGGAGGAGATAAAGGCGCTCATTGCCCATCTTGAGGATCTGCTTGCCCACAGCGAAAAAATCTACGTGCTCATAAAGGACGAGACGGCGGAGCTTGCCCAGAAATATGGCGATGACCGCCGCACCGACATCGTTGCCGGCGAAGTCGAGGAAATCAATGTCGAGGACATGATAAAGGAAGAGGACATGGTCGTCCTCATCTCCAAGCTCGGCTACATCAAGCGCGTTCCGGTAAGCCAGTACCGCAGCCAGGGACGGGGCGGCAAAGGAACCATCTCAGCAAAGCTCGTCGAAGAGGATTACATAAACCAGATGTTCGTGGCATCAACCCACGATTACCTGATGTTCATCACCAACGAAGGAAAAGCCTACTGGATCAAGGTGCATGAGATTCCTGAGGCATCCAAGACCAGCCGCGGAAGCCACATCAAGAGTCTTCTTCTGGTAAGCGCGAACGAGGAGATAACGACCGTCGTGAGCCTCAAGGAATTCAGTGAGGAGCAGTTCCTGTTCATGGCGACTGCGAACGGCATCGTCAAGAAGACCGCGACGAATGAATTCCGCAACGCCAAGGCGCGTGGCATGCAGGCGGTGCGCCTTGACGAAGGCGACAAGCTCGTGAGCTCCATCTTGTCTTCCGGCAAGGACGAGCTGCTTCTGGTCAGCCGCCGGGGACAGGCGCTCCGCATCAGCGAGGAGGAAGTCCGCCCTATGGGACGCTCAAGCCGCGGCGTAAACGGGATGAAGCTTTCTGAGGGCGACGAGCTGTGCGCCGCAATCCATGTGGAGGATGACGGCAAGATTCTTGTCATCACCGAAAGAGGCGTGGGTAAACGCGTGAATTTCGAGGAGTTCTCGGCGCACGGAAGAGGTACCGGCGGGCAGCGTGTCTTCGGGAATGTTGACAATAAGGGCGAAATCATTGGTGCCCTTACGGTGAAGGATGAAGACAGCGTTATGTGCATTACCAGCCAGGGAACTTCCATACGCGTAATGGCGAATACCATATCAGTACAGGGAAGATCTTCGAGCGGCATAAAGATTGTCGATATCACCAGCCCGGATTATGTGGTCGGAATAGACCGTATAGATTCCGAGGATGATGATAATTCCAAATGATGGATAAGACTAATTATATATATTATATATAATTAGTCTTATTTTAATACATCTTGTCGGCATGTTTTGAGAAAATAATTAGTTTTTTTTCAAAAAAAAGATAGACAAAAATATGTATATGGTATATAATACTGTATAAAGGTTGGGGGAACCTTGTACAACGTTTAGTCTGGATGTATAAATGTTGTGCGATTGATGACCATATTTTACCCATCAGGTAATCGGACAGTTTTCTGTCCGATTTTTTTTGCATCACATGCTGTTGAGCCTCTTCTTTGTACAGATAGTTTGCTGCTATAGATATTTTCGCTTTTGTTTGACATGAAAAAAAATGTTTCACATGAAACAGTGTGTTTGAGCGGAAGGGATGCATGCCGTGTTGCGCGCGAGCGGGTTCCCTGGAGCAAAATAAGAAGATGCAAGCCTGACTGCAATACCTTATAAGAGAATGAGCTGCGAAAGCAGTGAAGCTAGGCGCAGTAAGATACTAGGTGACAAATTCGATTGCATTGAAGCGTTCAGAAGTGAATCATTACCTCGCTGTTCTGCGGCGAATTTCGTTGTTTCTTGTGCAAAGCTTTTATAGCGTGCTGGTGGCAAGAATCTGCTTGGGGCGGTGAACGTTGGTGCTTTTGCTATTCAAACTGATTGTTTCATGTGAAACATCTGAGTACTACCCTCAAAAACCCTGCTGTATAGAATAATGCTGTTCTGAAACCTGTGCCTTACTCTTAAGTTTTGTGAGGCTGATGATTCGGAGAATTCAGTTTCCGGACAGCCCTAATAGTTTTATATCCTGCTCTTTGTGTGTACATGCAAAAAGAATGCTGACAAAGAAATCATATTCGTTCTGTACAGAAACTACCCGCTTTGCGCGGAAGCCTTGCATATCGTGTTGCGACCAAGCAGTTTTCTGCGGAGGAGCGCGCTAATTGTTTCATGTGAAACATTTGGTTTTGTTTGTGAAACCCGATGAGAAGACGGGTGCCTGCATAAATCATGCTCTACGTCTTATAGCAGAATACCTTGTTTTATATGTATTCAGTCTGACTTGTGGAAAAACTTTGGAAAACTTTCTGTTTTTTCAGCTTTGAAAAAATGAATTTTCTAAATTGTTTGTATATAAGAATTTAGAAAATTCTCTCCGGAATTTTGCTTTTTTTGGGAATGTGGAAAACTTGTGGAGAATTCTATCTTGATAAAGCTCTTGTGTATGTTGTTACGGACTTTGTTTCATGTGAAACATTGATGGGACTCACTGTCCGATACCATACATTTCTTGACAATGAGACCCTTCTGTGCAGTGTTTTACGAAAGCGGCATGTATAATACTTTAGAGCCCCTTTGAGGAGTCCATAGTTTTCTCCTGGCTTCAGGCAATATGCTTACGTCCGCATGTTTGAAGCCGAGGTTCTCAAACCAGTCCGATGTCTGCGTGGTCAGGAGAAATACACTCTTCGCGTTCATCTGATGTGCGCGTTTCACGAGAAAAGAAATCATTTTTGGCCCGATGCCCATGTGTGAGCATGATTTTGCGACCGTCACGCCTGCGATTTCCATTTGCCCGTCACTGTATGGTATAAGCGAGGAGCATGCGCGTATGGCGCCGTCAAGCTCGTACACGATATAAAACGAGCATTGCTCGCTGAGCATCTGCTCCGTGCGCGGGAGCAGGATGCCCTGCTTGACAAAAGGCTTCATAAGGCTCAGTACCCGTGGAATGTCTTCATGCTGCATATTCCTTATTCCGCCGTAATCGCTGGTATATACCATTGTTCCTGAGCCCAAATCGCTGAATACCTCGCAGGGAATAGTTCCGTCGATAGAGCCGTTCAGGATATGGACTCTTGTTACTCCCGCCGCGCAGGCCTTCTTTGCGATGCGGAGAAGGGAAAATATTTTTTCACGTGAAACATGTGCTTCTTCTTTTGCCGACCGTTCGGTAGAATGAGCTGAATTTACCGAACAGTCGGCTTTGTTTGCCGCAAGAAAACTTTCGACTTCCTCAAGATTCATGGCCGGAACTGTTCCTTCCGGGGAAGTGTTTATGTCAGCGGGAATCGTAAAATGGGATTGGGAAATATCGGCATCAGGCACAAGGTAGAATAATTTGTCTGCATGCAGGTGCTCCGCTATCTGTGCCGCAAGGTGGATGGAGGATATATTGTAGGGTTTTCCTACGATGCTCCATCCGATACAGGGGAAGATAGGGATGAAGCCGTTGTCAAGGACGGTTTTTATTGAATTTATCTGTAATTTATCTATCTCTCCGATAGTACCGTAATCGAATCCGTCTATGACTCCTTTTCCCCGTGCCCTGACCCAGTTCCCGATAACGGCGGTCGTTTTTTCCCCGGCAAATGCCGTCATGACCTGGTTGGATACGTCAAAAGCGGCCATCTTGATGAGCGGCATCGCGCTCTCGTCCGTAATCCTGCAGTCGTTGTGGACAGTCCAGCCTAGGGAGGATGCCGTAAGAATCTCGTCTATGCGTTTGGCCGCCCCCGGCACCACTATGACCTTCATCCCTGACTCGTGTATGAGACAGATGTCCTTGATGTGGTTGAGGAATACCGGGGAGTCCATGAGCCTGTCGTCCAGATAGATGATGACGACGGCTTCCTTGAATTTTTTGAGATAGAGTATGACGTCACGGATACGTTCCGCCCTTTCGTGCACGATGCTTTCTTCCATAAAAGTACTGGAGCCTCCTTGTGGTCTGCTTCGGATAGTGCTGTTGTGGTTTTCTTAAATTAATATAAATAGTCGCTCAAAGTCATTTTTCCTCACCGGACTTTTCCCTGTTCCGAAGGGAATATATGCAGCCGCAATAGTCCTGGCGGTACATGTCGTATTCCTTGCTGAGCTGAAGGCTCCTGAGGAAGCCGTTCTTTTTCTTAAAATCAGATGGAAGAAAAAGAACACTGCCTCTGGCCGCAAGCGTTTTTCCTATCTCGTTTATTTTCTCTGCGTCTTTGTACGGGCTTATGGAAAGCGTCGTGGTAAAGTAGTCGAAGCCGTGCGTTTCTGCGTAGCTGAAGGAATGCGCAAGGCGCAGCTCGTAGCACCGCCTGCAGCGTTCGCCCCGCTCCTTTTCTTCCTGGAGTGCGGGGTCTTCCCGTGCGTGCGTTGCGTCATAAAATGCTTCGGGATTGTAATCAGCCTCCACGAGCGTGACGGAATTCTGCTGCGCCGGGGGAAATTCCCCGATAAAGCGGGAAAGCTCTTCTTTGCGCCGGAGGTATTCCTTCTGGGGATAGATGTTCGGATTATAGTAGTAGATTGTTATGCGGAAAAAAGATGCAAGGTATTCGACGACGTACGAGGAGCAGGGACCGCAGCAGGCGTGCAGCAGCAGGCTGGGCTTCTCTTTGCCCTGCAGCTGGGAGAGTATGTCTTCCAGTTCTTTCTGATAGTCGTTCTTTTTATTTGGGGCTTGTCGCATACATACTCCATGACGTTCGTTTGTATAAAACAGTGCGGCAGGAAATTCTTTCCAGAATCTTCCTGCCGCAGGATGAGGGCTAAGCTGTAAGGGAGCAATGCCTCCCCTACTCCACGGAGCTTTCCGAAGCTTTTTCCGTCATGATAGCTTTGCCGCCAGCTGTCAGGTTCACGCCGGAAATCTGGAAATGATTGCCCGTTATTTTGAGCTCAATCTTCTCAAGCTTGTCTATGTCGATTTTTGCGGGCTTCTCTGCGGAAGGATCGGCACCTTCCGGCACAACCGGTGTCCCCGGAGCCGCCCACGGAGCGGTCAGCACTTCCACGCAGTCCTTTCCGTTCTCCTTGTAGTCGGCGGCAAGGAGCATACCGTGGCTTTCCACACCCCGCATCTTGCGCGGCGCGAGGTTTGAGACCAGGATGATATGCTTGCCGATTAATTCCTCTTCCTTCAGGTAGGGGACAAGGCCAGACTGGATGATGCGCTCTGTTCCGGAGCCGTCATCAAGATGCTCTATGTAGAGCTTCTCGCCCTGCGGGTTGCGGTCTATGCTGACAATCTTTGCGACGCGGAGGTCGATGTATTTGTTGAAGTGCGCGACCTGATCCTCCGCGAGCTTGGGCTGGGCTGCGGCCTCCTGCTTTGCCTTGGGCTGGAGAGCCTTTTCCGGGGATGCCTTTGCCGCTTCCCCGGCGTGCTCCTTTGGCTCGTGCTCCATGAGGAAGTCCATGTCCATCTCGCCTGCGACGCAGGGAACTCCTATCTGCCAGTTCTCCAGCACGGAAGGATGCAGCTCCCCGAAGATTCCTGCCCGCTGCCCGTCAACCATGATGTATGCCTGTCTTCCGGGGATAAAGCGCGGGTCGTCACTCTCCTGCACCACATAGCTGTGGTCAAGGTAGTAAAGGAGCGTGCTGACTTCGCTCGCCGCCTCATTGAAGTTGGCGTTGTTTGCTGCCGTCACAAAACCGAGGCTCTGGATTGTCTTTGTCCCGGTATTCTCGGACGGGTCTATGTAGGCGATTTTCCCGATTTCGTAGATTTTATGCGGGTATACGGCGTTTCCGCTCTGGCTCTCGGCCTCCAGAAGGGAGGCGATGATGGACGGGCGGATGAACTGATAGTTCTCGCTCATGGGGTTTGCTATCTCGATGACATCCTTTCCGTCGATGTTCATGTTGTCGATATAGGATTTCTTTGAGCCGAGGTAGTTGAAAATCATTTCCTGGTAGCCCATGCCGGTCATGACCGTCTTTGCCTTGCGGCTGTACGTGGTGATGGGGAGCAGCCTGCCGATGGTAAAGTCGTCGGGGGATTCGGGGGCAAAGAAGTCCAGCCCCTGCCCAATCATCACGTCCTCTATGACATCCACCTCATGAAGGAAGTCATTGCGGTAAGGCGCCGGGCGTACCGAGAAGCATACGTCACCGTCTGCCGTCTTTGCGGATGTGACGGTGTTGCCCATGCGGTACAGGTCATCCAGCACGTCCTTCTCCGAGAGGGTGCTGCCGAGCTTTTTGTTTATAGCAGAAAGCCGGGCTTCCGTCGGGAGCTGGAAATAATAGGGAGCCACGATGTCCTTTCCGAATCCTGTCTCGTAGGGATGCTGCACCTTTACCGGCAGTATCGTGTAGCCTGCGTCGGAGAAGTCGCAGGCAACGATGTTCGCCGCAAGGATGAGGCTTTCCATTTCCGTTCCGGTCAGCTCCACAAGAAGGTCGCTGTCGCCGACCTCAACCTGTCCGAGCGTCGCGCTGTTTATGACGGGGGGCATGCTGAGCACTTCCCCCTTGCTGTCCTTTATGAGCGGGTATTTCTTGAAATCCTTGAGAATCCAGCCGTAATCCTTGCCTTTCGGGTGGTTCTCGGCGATGCTCCTGAGCGTCATGCGCTGCTCTTCCTGCAGGGGGACAAAGCTTTCCGCGTCGGGGTCGGCCGCGACATAATGCACCGGCCACTGTATGTCCTTCTCGCGGTAAATGCCCATCGCTATGGTCTTGCGTTTGCGCCCGAAATTCCAGCAGAGCTTTTCCTGCGTCTGGATGATATCCATCAGCATAGCCTCGCTGAGGGCTTTGCCGCTGATGACGAACGCTACCTGATAGGGGCGGATGTCCTTGAGCCCCTCGTCCACGATGATGGTGCGGCCGGCAGTGTCTTTAAGGCCTTCCTTTGAAGAGAGGAATGCGCTGTAGTCCCCGTGGGGCGCACCCTCGTGCTCGCGCAGGCAGCGCGTGACGCCGCCTGTTGACCAGAGGTCGGGACGGTTCGTGTCGTTCAGCTCAATCTTTATGACGCGCTTGTCCTCTGGCTGGGACATGTCCGGCTTTTCGTCAAGCTCAGCCTTTGCGAATGTCAGTTTTTTCTCAAACGTATCCCAGTCGTATTTTTTCCCCAGAAGAGTAAAAAAAAGTTTCTCATTGACTTCAATTTTTGGCATGATGTCCCCTCGCTTTCGGATTGTACAGTAGACCTTTCCGGGAACCTGTGGAGTTCCTCTCAGGTCTTGCATTGTTTCTGCTGATTCTGAGGCTATTGTAGCGAAAAGAGCCGCTGGCTGCAAGAACCCCGCTGCCGCAGGGCTGCTGGGGCGCTTGCAAAGGATGCGGCCGCAGGCTATAGTGCTTGCATGAACTTGAGGACAAAAAAAAGAATTGTGCTGCTCGCGCTCTGTGCCCTGGCGTGCGCCGCTATTTTTCTGGTGCCGGAGCTTTTTTCCGGCGGCATGACGGAGGAGCCCTATGCTGCGTTCTATGCGCAGGCGGAGTCCGGGGGCATAGAATCGGCTTCCATTGAGGAAGGTCGGATATCCTACAGCAAAAAGAATTCGGACGGGCGTTTTTATACCGACAATCCCGATTCCCCTACCCTCAGGGAATTCCTGCTCCTTCACGGCGTGCAGGTGAGCTCCCGGCGCGGCACGGCGGAGATAGCGTCCCTCGTGATGGACGTCGTCTTCTACCTTTTCTTCTTCGGGATTATTGTCGTTGCGTTCCGGAAATTTATATCGCCTAACACATTCCGAGTCGTCCGGAAGACGGGAAAGAAGTTCGGCGATGTCGTCGGGTTGGACGGACTCAAGAAGGACATGGCGCAGGTTATGGAAATCATGCGTTCTCCTGCGGCGTATGCGGCAAAGGGAATCCGTATGCCGAGAGGCATTCTCCTTGAGGGTGCGCCCGGCAACGGCAAGACCCTTTTTGCGAAAGCCCTTGCGGGAGAGGCCAAGGTCAGCTTTATTCCCGCGAAGGCGACGGATTTTGAGAGCATGTTCATGGCTATCGGCCCCATGAAGGTCAAGCTCCTGTTCAGGAAGGCGCGGCGCAATGCTCCCTGCATTGTCTTCATCGATGAATTTGACGGCATCGGCACGCGGCGCAACTATTCTGGCTCCGCCATCGAGACTGAGAACACCCGTATCGTGACCGCCCTGCTGAACGAGCTTGACGGCTTTGAGCCGAGCGACGGGATACTCGTCCTTGCCGCGACGAACAGCGTGCAGTCCCTGGACGAGGCTCTGATCCGCCCCGGCCGCTTTGACGCGCGGGTGACGGTGCCCTTCCCCGACGAGGACGCCCGCCTGCATCTGGTGGAGATGTATTCGCGCGGGAAGCAGCTGGACGCGTCCTGCCGGGCGCAGATGCTGGCGGCGCGGTGGAGGGGCTTTTCCTGCGCGAAGATTGAGTCCGTGCTGAACCGGGCTTCTCTGCTGGCGGCGCAGGACGGCCGGGATACCGTTCTGCTTGCGGACGTGCAGAAGGCCGAGGAGGAGCTTTCTTCCGCCCGCTGAGGCGGCGCCCCGCGGCATGGCGCAGCGGGCACGCAGGGCTTCAGCATGAGATGTAT
>DGUD01000134.1:5168-5551 GCA_002393865.1 Treponema sp. UBA4319 | reverse complement strand
GAGCAGCACGAATACCGCGATGACCGCGGCAAAGGGAAGCAGCCGCACGCGTCCCTTCCTGCTGCGGATCTCGCCCACCAGCTGCTTGTATTTCTTGAGCTCCTTTTTGGAAAAGAGGAGCTCTGCGGGAACGGCATAGCGCTCAGGTTTCTTTGCGTTCGCGCCCTGCACGAAAATCCGTGAAAGCAGCTCCCTGTCGCTGGGAATGACGATAGGCCGCAGGATTTTCTTTGCGAGCTGCCGCTCGGTATAGGTCTTTTTCAGCATGCCCGGCAGCTTCTTGCGCGGGAACTTCCTGCGGAGATCCTCAGGATTCTCGGCCTCCTGCGGCAGCCCGGACGGCTGGGACTCAGCGGGCGCCGGGACAAGTTCTTCTGCCGGGA
>DGUD01000134.1:0-5099 GCA_002393865.1 Treponema sp. UBA4319 | reverse complement strand
TGCCGGGACAAGTTCTTCTGCCGGGGCAAGCTCTTCTGCCGGGGCAAGTTCTTCTGCCGGAATCTGCCCTTCCGCCCCTTCAGGAACAGACGCTACGTTTTTTTCTTCTTCGAGTTCTGCCATAGCTTAGTCTCCCGATACCGCCGCGGCGATTTTCTCTATCAGCGGAATCTGCTTTATCATCTGGATGAATTTGAGCTTCCTCATGGCGGCACCGATGTAGCGCCTCCACAGGAAGACAAAGCCCCGTGCCAGCAGGTACAGGGGGATATAGGCCGCCACCCCGCAGGCAAGGCTCCCCATCACGATGGTGTTGTTGAACCTCGTAAAGGCCACACCGGGAATGTCCAGCAGGCGGATATAGGTATCCCGCGCCTGCGGAAGCGTAAGAATATACGCTCCCACAAGGTCAAAGGTGGGATCGAGCAGGGGGGCGGCAAGCGCCCCGACAATGACGGAAAGCACAAAGGCGCCCCTCTGGATTCTCATGAAGAACATGAAAATGAAAAGGACATACCACAAGGCGTTGTCTTTCGGCATAAAGCCCAGAAGAACGCCGCATGCGAACGCGCATGCAATGGCGCCCGGATCCTTGTTGGAACTGAGCGCCTTCAACAATTTTGCTAAGGGTTTGAACATACACCTATCATAGCAGCTCTGTACATAAAAATCTATGGCAGGGCTTCCCTGCGGTAGAACTTTCTGCAAAAAGCCGCCTGTACCGCGCGGAGCCGGCATATCCGGCCGCACGGCGCAGGGATGGCAGCGCCTGCTAGCGGAGCACGACGCGGCAGAATTTCTTCTTGCCGGCCTTCACCACAAATTCCCCGTCAGAGTCGGCGTCTTTCAGGCTCACAACAGCCTTTACGTCGCTTATGGCGGCGCCGTTCACGCTTGCGCCGCCCTGCTGCACGAGGCGCCGCGCGTCAGACTTGGTGGCGCAGAGCTTTGTGCTGAAGTAGAGGTCGCAGACATTCATGCCTGCCTCAAAATCCGCGCGGGCAAGCTCCACGGTCGGCATGGAAGCCTTGTCGCCAGCGCCGCCGAACGCAGCCTTCGCCCCGCTCAGCGCCTTCTCCGCCTCGTCCTTACCGTGGATTTCCTTGGTCACCTCGTAGGCAAGGCGCTCCTTGGCCGCATTCACGTCGCCCTGCATAATCTGGTCAATCTCGCCCACAGGCAGGAAGGTGAACAGCAGCAGGAACTTGCGCACGTCCGCGTCGGCAACATTGCGCCAGTACTGGAAGAAATCAAAGACGCTCGTCATCGCCGGGTCAAGGAAGACCGCGCCCTTCTCCGTCTTACCCATCTTCTTGCCGTCCGCGCGGGTGATGAGCGGGAAGGTCAGCCCGAAAACCTCATGCTCCTTGTTCAGCTCCGTGGTGCCGCCCAGCTTGCGCCGGATAAGGTCGACGCCCGCGGTGATGTTGCCCCACTGGTCGTCGCCGCCAATCTGCAGGACGCAGTTGTGCCGCTGGTGCAGCATGTAGAAGTCGTAGGCCTGCAGCAGCTGGTAGTTGAATTCTATAAAAGAAAGCCCCCGCTCAAGGCGCTGCTTGTACGCCTCAAAGGTGAGCATGCGGTTCACGGAGAAGCAGGAGCCGATATCGCGCAGGAAATCGATGTAGTTCAGCCCAGCGAGCCAGTCCTTGTTGTTGTCGCTGAAGGCGCTTTTCCCGTCAAAGCCGATAAAGCGGTCAAGCTGGGCCTTTATGCGCTCCACGTTGGCGTCAATCTGCTCGTAGGAAATCATCTTGCGCATCTCGGTCTTTCCGCTGGGATCGCCGATACGCGCCGTGCCGCCGCCGATAAGGGCAATGCCGTGGTGCCCGGCATCGCGCAGGTGCCGCAGGGCAAAGAACGGCACCATGTGCCCGATGTGCAGGCTGGGGCCGGTGGGGTCGCAGCCGACATAGAACGTGACGGGGCCTTCATCCATCTTGCGGGACAGTCCGTCGACGTCGGTGCACTGGGCAAAAAATCCGCGTTCCTTCAGGGTTTCCAGAGCTTTGTTCATAATCACACCTCTTTAAAAAAATAAAAAGGGAACCTCCCTCACGGAAGGTTCCCGCTGATTGCACATTAAGGGCAAACGCTAGCACTACCGGGCAGAGCCGTTCTTCCGCAGGCACAGAGACAACGCATAGCCATAATAGAGGTATGCCAGCGATGAGTCATTGATTTGTACCGCCCAACTGCGAGTGTCCGTCATAGTGCCCCCATCCTAGCACAGAGCGCCGTCCCCTGTCAATGCCCCGGAATGCGCCCATGGATGCAGCATGAAAAACAAGCGGAAGGGGGGGGGCGGATTCCCGCCGTGAACGCATTCTTGCGTTTCATGCAGGAGCTCTGAGGGCAGGGCAGATTCCTCAGCGCAGGCGAGCGCCGGGGATGGTACGCCGCGCGGCAGCGACAAGCCGCTGCATATCGCTGTCACTGTACGGCGGCAGCGCATCGAAGGCGGGGTCAAGGCAGCCGCCGCCACGGAACGGGGAAAAATACCACTGCGCGTCGCAGGGCAGCAGGGCTGCGGCAGCCTCAATATCCCTTTCCCCGACCAATCCCGGCACCAGCACCGTGCGCCATTCGCGGCAGTCCGGCTCATACTCGCGGGCAAGCAGGGCGGCGGATTCCCGCAGCGCGGCAGCAAGGGCGGCGCCGTCCGGAGCCACAGCCGTGCCCGCGGCTGCCGGGAATTGTGACGGCGGCTGCACGGAGCCTCCGGGACGGGGAACAAGCTCCGCATAGCGCTGCGGCGCGGTCTTTATATCCATGGCGACATAATCAGGCCGCAGCTCCGCAGAAGCGCAGAACTGCTCCAGCAGGCGCGGCAGGGTGCCGTTGGTATCGAGCTTTATCTTATATCCGAGAGAGCGGGCGGCGCGGATAAGCTGCGGGGTCAGCGGGTTCAGCAGCGGCTCCCCGCCGGAGATGACCAGAGCGCTGAGCACGTTGCGGCGTTTTGCAAGGTGGGAAAGTATGTCCCCGGCACCTACAAAGCCTTCTCCGCCGCCATCCGGCAGGACAAGGGCGCGGTTGTAGCAGTAGGGGCAGCGCAGGTTGCAGCCCCGCAGGAATACTGCGGCGGCAAGCCTGCCGGGATAATCGGCAAGGGTCGTGCGGACGAGCGTACCCGCCGCATCCTCCGGAAAGGGCTCAGGCAATCGCCTTGGAGCCGGAACCGAGCACGGCATCGAGCTCATCGGCATTATGGGCACGAGCGGTCTCCTGCCCGTCCGCATTGTAGAAGATGACGGTCGGCGTGGCAAAGACCCCGCGCTCGGCGGCAAGGTCAAGCCCTTCCTTCTGATCCACATTTATCTCCGTGCCGGACAGGGAAGAAGCCGCCATATAATCGCGCACCGGCGGACAGTGCGGGCAGCCGGGGCGCGTGAACAGCTCGTAGCGGGCAAGCGCCGCGGAAAAGCTTTTTGCGCCGGGCGCCGCAGCCACTGCGACGGCGGCATCCTGCACGGCAGCGGTATCAGGCACCGCAGCATCGTGGGCGGCAGAAAACGAACTGATATCGAACATAGTCCTCCTGCGGAATTCGTCAAGCTTGCCCTTGTTCCAGTTCTGCACGGCGCGGTAATAGCCCACAATACGCGCGTACACCTCAGTCTCGTCGCCGTGCACATCCGCAAGCTCTGCCTTCACCGCCTGGATTTCGGCGTCGATATCTGCGATTGTCCGTGATTTTTCCATACTATATTATGCCTCTCTTTGCCAAATTGCCTATGCCTTTGCGGCGAGCAGCGACGCCCGCTCCGACTCCAGCGCAAGGAGCCGTGCCCGCAGGCGCTGCTCCTTCTCTGCACGGCACTTGGGGCACTCGAACTGGGCGCCCGGCAGGTAGCCGTGCTTCTTGCAGACCGAATAGGTCGGGCTGACGGTCACATACGGAATGCGGTAATGCTCCACGATAGCCTTCACAAGGTCGCGGCACGCACGCCAGTCCTCTATCTGCTCCCCGACAAAGGTATGGAACACCGTGCCGCCGGTGTAGCGCACCTGCAGCGCCTCCTGATGGTCGAGCGCATCAAAGAGATCCGCCGTATAGTCCACGGGGAGCTGGGTGCTGTTCGTGTAGAAAGGAGCGTCCGTTCCGCCCGTGATGATGCCGGGGAAATTCTCCTTGTCGTGGCGGGCCAGGCGGTAGCTCGTGCTTTCGGCCGGGGTCGCCTCAAGGTTGAACAGCTCCCCGGTCTTCTCCTGATAGTCCTGCATCCGCGCGCGCATATAGTCAAGCACGTCGCAGGCAAACTGCCTCCCCCGCCCGTCGGCAATGGAGACGCCGAGGAAATTCAGGCAGCATTCGTTCATGCCGCACAGGCCGATTGTGTTGAAGTGGTTGTCAAGCGTCTTCAGGTAGCGCTTTGTGTAGGGGAACAGCCCTCCGTCCAGCAGTTTCTGGATAACCTTGCGCTTGATGCAGAGGCTTTCCTTCGCGATGTCCATCAGATGGTCAAGCCGGGCGTAGAAATCCTTCTCGTCGCGCGCAAGAAAGCCAATCTGCGGAAGGTTTATGGTAACGACACCAAGGCTGCCGGTAAACTCATCGGAACCGAAAAGCCCGCCGCCGCGTTTGCGCAGCTCGCGCTTGTCAAGCCGCAGGCGGCAGCACATGGAGCGCACGTCGGAGGGGTTCAGGTCGGAATTGACGAAATTCTGGAAATAGGGAGTGCCATACTGCGCCGTCATCCTGAACAGCAGCTGGGCGTTCCGGCTGTTCCAGTCAAAGTCCTTCGTGATGTTGTAGGTGGGAATCGGATAGCCGAAGCCGCGACCGGACGCGTCGCCCTCAAGCATAAGCTCGATGAAGATGCGGTTTATCGTGTCCATCTCCGGCTGGCAGTCTCCGTAAGTGAACGCCTGCTCCTTGCCGCCCACCACGGCCTTCTCGTCCCGCAGGTCGGCGGGGCATGTCCAGTCCAACGTGATGTTCGTGAACGGAGCCTGCGAGCCCCAGCGGCTCGGCGTGTTTATGCCGAAGATAAAGCACTGCAGGCACTGGCGCACCTCGTCGTCGTCCAGGCGGTCTGCCCTGACAAACGGCGCAAGGCAGGTATCAAAAGAGGAGAACGCCTGCGCGCCCGCCC
>DGUD01000117.1 GCA_002393865.1 Treponema sp. UBA4319 | reverse complement strand
CAGCTGATTGGTGCTTATACGCTGCAGGAAATCATGCGCATTATTGTGTCACCCTATATGATTCCTGTTCTTGTCATCATCATCGGAGGACCGTTTGCGACTCTTACGGTTCTGGAAAAGAAGCTCCGGCAGTATCAGCCGGGAGAGCTTGACAAATACAATAATATTGTCTTTTTGTCTCAGTTTGTCACCATTGCTATTCCGGTTACTCTTATGATTTTGTATCCATTCGTGATCGGGGCTTCATGCCGCAGCCAGGGAATTACTTTTGATTCTCTCTATATTGCTTCGCTGAGTCTTGGCTCTCTGGGCAGCTGTGGTGTACTTTTCTACGTGCAGTTCCTTGAGATGTACGAGAGATGGCTTTCGTGGCTTCCTATCGAACGCAGGCATGTCAAGATGGATTTGTTCAAGCGCAATCTTCTTGTTTCGTTCTTTGGCGGTGTTGGTATAATCTTTTTGGGTATAAATCCGCTTTTCTGCTCAAGGCTGAATTCTTTGTCCGCGCATGACCTGTTTGTGTCCCGTATGCTGCCGCAGTTTTTCTTTGCAATGATTATGCAGATGATTGACTTTGGTGCTATGTCCAGGGGACAGGCCGGACGTCTTGCCAAGATTGCCCAGCTGAGCGATGCAATGGCTAACGGTGATTATTCCGAGCATTCATTGAAGATTGAAAGCCGTGACAACTTTGGTGTGCTTGTCACTTACCTGAACCGTTTCCACGACGCGACCAGGAGGCTGCTTTTGGGTATTCAGGACAATGTGGCCACCAGCACGCGGATTGTCGGTGAGCTTTCTTCCAATATGGACGAGACTTCTGCGAGTGTGGAGCAGATTGTGGACAATATCGGCAACGTAAAGCAGCAGATGGTGAACCAGTCCAGCGGTGTGGAGCAGGCCACTGCCACTATTGAAGAAATCATGCAGAATATTGAAAAGCTGAACGAAAGTATCCAGCTGCAGTCCACGGGTGTTTCGGAAAGTTCCTCTGCGGTTCAGCAGATGGTTGCAAACATTCAGTCTGTGACTACAATCCTGCAGAAAAACGAAGTTTCGGTGAATGACTTGACGGAGGCGTCCAATGTGGGACAGGCCCGTGTTGAGGAAAGCGTGCACATGTCGGAAAAGATTCTTTCCGAGTCCACTGGTCTGATTGAAGCGTCTTCTGTCATTCAGAATATTGCCGAGCAGACCAACCTGCTTGCCATGAATGCGGCTATCGAGGCTGCCCATGCGGGTGAAGCGGGCAAGGGCTTTGCTGTTGTTGCTGACGAAATCCGCAAGCTGGCTGAGCAGAGTAATGTTCAGGGAAAGGCGATTACGGAAAGTCTCCACGGGCTTGAGGAAGCTATCAGCGGTGTCTCCGAGAGTACAAAGCTGATGCAGAACCAGTTCGGGGTTATTTATAATCTTGCGCAGACTGTAAAGCAGCAGGAAGATGTTGTCATGAATGCCATGAACGAGCAGGCTTCCGGCAGTGAGCAGGTGCTTCAGGCTATCCGCAGCATTACTGATTCCACGGCGAGTGTGCGTCAGGGCTCCAATGCCATGCTTGCGGGCGGTAAGGAAGTTGTCCGCGAGATGAATATGCTTGCCGCCACTACTCAGCGCACTCTGGATTCCATGACGGAGATGGCGGGCGGTACTGACCAGATTCTCAAGGCTGTAAAGGATGTAAATGTATCATCTTCCAAGAACAAGGAAAGCATTGATTCTCTTGCGCATGAGATGGAACGCTTTAAGCTGTAGTTTTTGGAGTGTAGGTTTTAGGAAGAATTGATTCGTTCATTACGTGTGTCCGGCTGGCTGGGTTTCTTTTGTCTCGGCTGTTCACTTGTGCAAAAATCAATTCTCTGTTAAACTCCTTGCATAATATCAGGTAAGCTGTTTATGCAAGGAGTTTTTTAATGGCTAGTCAGAAAGATGCCTTCCGCAGTATCGTCACTGCCGCAATCAATGAATTCAAGAATCAGAAATCTGTTGAAGGGGAGGCAGTTTCCCCTGACTCCGTAAGGGTAGAGAATCCTCCTAAGCCAGAGATGGGAGACCTTGGTGCACCTATGTTCACTTTGGCAAAGGCCTTCCACATGGCTCCATCTGCAATTGCCCAGGGGGTTGCCAAGATTATCAGCGATGCTGCTGCTGCCGGTAAATCTCTGGGAGGAGAAAATCCTGCTTCGCTTGGTACCTTTGCGCCTGTTGGTCCTTATGTGAATGTAAAGCTGAACAAGGCAAATGCCTCTGCCGACATCCTTATGGCGATTGCCGCACAGGGGGACAATTATGGTTCCCTTGACGAAGCCGGCAATGCTCCGCTCAAAGGGCGCAAGGTCATGGTGGAATACTCTTCACCAAACACAAACAAGCCGCTTCACCTGGGGCACATGAGAAACGACGCTCTTGGCGAGTCAGTCAGCCGCATCCTGAAAAAAGCAGGCGCAGAAGTTTTCCGTACCAACATCATCAACAACCGCGGCGTGCACATCTGCAAGTCCATGCTCGCCTACAAGCTCTTCCACGAGCCCAAGGGCGAGACCCCGGAGACGCTGCACATGAAGGGTGACCACTTTGTAGGGCAGTGCTATGTGGAATTTGACCGCTACGCAAAGGAGCACCCTGAGGCGGCGCAGCAGGCCGAGGACATGCTGGTGCAGTGGGAGCAGAGCAAGCCGGGCGACGAGCTGTACACGCTCTGGGAGAAGATGAACGGCTGGGCAATCAGCGGCGTCAAGGAGACCTACGAGCGTACCGGCGTCGGCTTTGAGAAGCTGTATTTTGAGAGCGAGACCTACCTGAAAGGCAAGGAAGAGATAGTGAAGGGGCTGGAGAAGGGGCTCTTCTTCCGGGCGGCGGACGGCTCTGTCCGCGTCGATGTGACCGAGGCAGTGGGCAAAGGCAAGGACGGCGAGGATCACGAGAAGGTGCTGCTGCGCAAGGACGGCACGTCCGTCTACATCACGCAGGACATCGGCACCGCCATCTACCGCCACAGCGACTGGGCCTTCAACCAGCTCGTCTACGTCGTTGCGAGCGAGCAGATTTTCCACTTCAAGGTGCTGTTCTACATACTCCGCAAGCTGGGCTTTGACTGGGCTGAAAAGCTTTACCATCTGAGCTACGGGCTCGTGAACCTGCCTTCCGGCCGCATGAAGAGCCGCGAGGGCACGGTCGTGGATGCCGATGACCTGATTGATTCCCTCCACGCGGACGCGCTGAAGGCGATTCAGGACAAGGGGCGCGACGAGGCTGTCGGCAGCCCGGACGAGGTGGCCGAGAAGGTTGCGCTTGCCGCCCTGCATTACTACCTGCTGCAGGTGGCGCCTGTCAAGGATATGCTGTTCAACCCGGAGGAAAGCCTCTCGTTCAACGGCAATACCGGGCCGTACCTTCAGTATATGGGGGCGCGTATCGCCTCTATCCTGCGGAAGGCCGGCGAGCAGGGGCTGGAGCCTGATTCCGGCGATGCCGCGCTCGCGCTCCTGACGCACGAGAGCGAGTGGGCGCTGACCAAAAAGCTTGCGGAATTCCCGCGGCTGGTGGCAAAGGCGGCGGATGCGCTTGACCCCAGCCTGATGGCGAACTACCTCTACGATGTCTGCAAATCGTTCAGCGCGTTCTACCGCGACTGCCCCATCCTGCCTGTCGCCGAAAAGGAGCCGCTGCTTGCCCGCGCGCGCCTCTGCCTTGCGTCCTGCACGCTCACGGTGCTCAAGAACGCCATGCATCTTGTGCTGGTGCCCTTCCTTGACCGCATGTAAGCTGGCTGCCAGCAAGCGCGCGTACGGAATGCCTCCCGCCCGCGCGGCCTGAACCGGCGTGCCGGGCGGGAGGGCTGTCCCCCGCTGGCGCGGATAAGGGCGCCCCCCGCCGTCTCCGCTGCATTCCGCATAATCTGGCGTGCGGAATGCATTTTTTCCCGCTTTGCCTTGCATTTTTAGCCTATATTATGTATAATTATGCAATAATAACGGTGCAAGGGGAAAAACTATGTCAGATACTAATTTTGAAAAAAATTCATTCATCAGCAGGCTGACGGATTTCGCCCGGGAAAATGACCCTATTGACCCGGCACTCTACCAGAAATACGATGTCAAGCGCGGTCTCCGCTATGCTGACGGCAGGGGCGTCTTGGTCGGGCTCACGAGCATCGGCGATGTGGTCGGCTATGAGATAGACGCGGAAGGCAAGAAAGTCGCCGTTCCGGGAAAGCTCATCTACCGCGGCTACAGCGTGGAGGACATTGTCCGCGATGTGGAGTCCCGCCATCAGTTCGGCTATGAGCAGTGCGTCTATCTGCTGCTTTTCGGCGATTTGCCCACGCAGGCGCAGCTTGACGAATTCTCCGCCTTCCTTGGGGAGCTGCGCACGCTTCCGCCGAATTTTACCGAGGACATGATTATGAAGGCTCCGTCGAGCGACATCATGAACAAGATTGCCCGCGGCGTACTTGCATCCTATTCCTATGACCCTGACCCGGAGAACCGTGACGTGGCGAATGTCATGCGGCAGTGCATCGAGCTTGTCTCCCGCTTCTCTACGCTGGCGGCGTACGGCTACCAGGCAAAGCGCCGCTATTACGACGGCAAGAGCATGTATATCCACAATCCCGACCCCGCTCTTGGCACGGCGGAGAATTTCTTGCGGCTTATCCGCAGCGACAAAAGCTACACGCGGCTTGAGGCTGAGGTGCTTGACCTTGCGCTTATCCTCCATGCCGAGCACGGCGGCGGCAACAACTCCTCGTTGACCATCCATGTGGTTTCCTCCGCGGACACCGACACGTATTCCGCGGTTGCCGCCGCCGTCGGTTCCCTGAAAGGCCGCCGCCACGGTGGCGCGAACATCCGCGTGATGGAGATGATGGATGACATCAAGGAGCATGTGAAGGACTGGAGCAACGAGGACGAGATTGCCGCCTATCTGCGCAAGATTGCCCGCAAGGAAGCCTTTGACCATACGGGGCTCATCTACGGGCAGGGGCATGCCGTATATACAATCAGCGACCCCCGCGCCACGTTGCTGCGGGAGAAGGCCGCTGAGCTTGCCCGCGAGAAAGGCTGCGAGGAGGAATTCAACCTGTACTGCATCATCGACCGCCTTGCGCCGGAAGTGCTCTACGAGCTGCACGGTACCGGCAAGCGTATCTGCACCAACGTGGACTTCTTCTCCGGCTTTGTGTACAGCATGCTGAATATCCCGCGCGAGCTGTATACGCCGCTCTTCGCCATTGCCCGTATAGCGGGATGGAGCGCGCACCGCATAGAGGAGATTGTCGCGGGCGGGCGCATCTACCGCCCGGCCTACAAGAACATCTCCCCGGAACGCGCCTATGTGCCGATGGAAGAGCGCACGGGGCATCAGGCCGTGTCCCGCGCCGCACAGAGCGAGGCTGTCACCACGAGCGGCCCGTCAGATTAAGCCGCGCTTTTGAGGGGCTCCCCATAAAAAAAGCAGATGCGCTCTGTACACGCATCTGCTTTTTTTGTTCCTGCGGGGAATCCCGGAACGCTCCTCTGATTCCCCTGCGGCGTTCCCTAGAGCTTGAATTTCTTCATCTCTGCCTGCAGCTCCTTTGCTGCGGAATTGTTCGCCTCGGACGTCTTGTTTACCTGCTCCATGGCCTCAAGAATCTGGTCTGAGCCGCTCTCTATCTCGATGACGCTGCTCGATATGGTCTGCGTCGTCTTGTTGAGCGCCTCCATGCCGGCCGCGATTTCCTGCCCGCTTGAAAGCATCTCCTGCGAGCTGCTCTTGACGTTGAGCGTGGAATCGTCGATGTTCTTCATCGCCTCAAGAATCTGGCTTGAGCCCTGGGATTGCTCGCGCATCGCGCTCATGACCGTCTCTTCCTGCTGCTGCACCGTCTTGGTCAGGTCAAAAATGACGCTGAACGACTTCTGCAGCATCTTTGAGCTTTCGGCAATCGTTGATACGACGGATTCAAGGCCGTTCAGGTTCTCCGTGATTTTCTTGCCCTGCTGGCTGCTTTCCTCCGCGAGCTTGCGGATTTCGTCCGCGACGACGGCAAAGCCCTTGCCGCTTTCGCCCGCGTGGGCGGCCTCGATTGCCGCGTTCATGGCAAGCAGGTTCGTCTGCTGCGCGATGTTCTCGATGATGTTGGAGGCCTCCACGGCGCCGCGCGACGCATCAAGGATTTTCTCCGCCACGCGGGTGTTCTCCTCCACCTGCTCCTGGCCTTTGCTTGCGGCCTTCGCGAGGTTCTCTACCGCGGTGTCGTTCTTCTCAAGTATGTGCGTCACGCTCTCGATGTTGGCGACCATCTGGCGGACTGCGGCGGAGCTCTGCTCCACGCCCGCGCTCTGGTTCTCTATGTCTTTGTTGAGGCTGCGGATGTTGCCGAGGATTTCGTTTGTGGCGGAGCTCATCTCGTTCACGCCGGTGGTCTGGTTGTCCATCTCGTTGCGGACACGCTTGATGTTGGCGATAATCTGCTGGAGGCTTGCGGAGGATTCCGTCATGTTAGAGGCGAGCTCGTCGGCAAGCTTGTCGTTCGTGTCCACGTTGCTGCCCACGTTGACAAGCAGCGACTTTGTGATGTTCCGGGCGGCGTTCAGGTCGTTAATCAGCAGGCCGGTCTCGTCGCGTCCCGTCACCTGTACCTCCTTGTCCCGGTAGTCTCCCAATGCAAAGGTGTGCACAAAGCCGCGCATGCTGCCGATGCGGCTCAGAATTCCCCTGAAGAGGAAGAAGAAGTCCATGATGGTGGTGATAATGCCGACGAGCACCTGCGGCAGCACCTTGGTGAGCAGCATCTGCTGAGAGGTGAACGTCTGCCCGTTCCTGAGCGTTTTTCCGACGCTCGGCAGGAAGTAGATGACCGGGCCGAATGCCGCAAGGAACATGCCGCAGCAGGTGAGCACCGCCACGAGCGTGTTGCGCGGCAGCAGGCCGAGCGCCAGGTCCTTCTCGCGGAAGGGCAGGAATGTCATCCAGTGCTCCGTGTCCTCAATCCAGAAGATGTACGCGATGATGGCGAACATGAGGGTGTTTCCGAGGAAGAGGAAGGTGTATGCGGTTGAGTTGAACGTGGCGATGTTGTTCATCTTTGCCGCGCTGTTGATGACGATTGGCAGGATAAAACCGGTGCCGAGCCCCACCGCGATGTTCATCGTGGTGAGCGAGCCGCTTGCCTTGTTGCATTCGTCGCAGGACGCCTCGGTGCCGTTGTAGCTTTCCAGCAGTCCGTACGTCCGTTTTGCGCTGAAGATTCCGTAGCCCGCGATGACCACGATGCAGATGAGTGTCTGGGGGGCGCAGAGCAGCTTCATCGCGACCCCGACAGACTCTCCCAGCGTCGCATCGACGCCTGCCACCATTCCGGTGAGGCAGGTGTACAACGTTACGTATATGGAAGGAAGCGTAAAAATAAGCAGATCAAGCACGTAGAGCTTGAAGGGAACGGGCGTGGGTCTCCTATTGTTCTCAGACATAAAATCTCCTCTGTTATGTTTGCCCGGAATTCTCATGTTTTCCGGACGCCGTCCGAGAGGAAACGTCATGCGCTCCCTTATCGGGCGTATTACCGGCACTATGCCATACTATCGATTATAATAACTTTTTGTAAGATGTCAAACATTTAGGCTGTCGTTTTGTTTTTTTTTTGATATTTTTATGCGGAATGAGCGGCGCCGGACTGCCCGGCAATGGCGGAAATCCAGGGAATTCCGTTTTTGCCGGGCAGCAGCGCAGGCTCAGGCGTTCACGACGTCCTGCAGCAGGTGGAGCACCTTGTCAGGGCACGCCTTTACGCATTCCCCGCAGCTGGTGCATTTTGCATAGTCAATCTGCGGGATGCCGCTGGCAAGGTCGATGCACTGCTCCGGGCACTTGCGCGCGCACATGCCGCACTTAAAGCAGCCTGCCGTGCAGTTCTTGCGGATTTGCGGCTTATTGTCGCTGTGGCAGGAACAGGCGGCGACGGAGCCTTTGCGTTCCGCCGGGACAAGCGCGAAGAGCTTTTTGGGGCAGGTCTTTACGCACTTGCCGCAGCCCGTGCATTTCTTGTAGTCCACGTGGGGCAGCCCGTCCGCGCCCATGCTGAGCGCGCCGAACGGGCATTCCGCGGCGCAGTCGCCATAGCCGACGCAGCCAAAGGCGCAGAGCTTTGTGCCGCCCACGGCCAGCTGTGCCGCGCGGCAGGTCTTGAGCCCCGTGTACTCGCCTTTGTCACCGGCGCATTCCTTGGTGCCGCGGCAGGCAAGGAATGCCACCTTGCGCTCTGCCCCACTGCCTGAGACGCCCATAATCTGCGCGAGCTTTTCCGCTGTGGCAGGGCCGCCCGCCACGCAGCCGGTGACCGGTGCCTCGCCGGCCGCCACAGCCGCCGCAAAGGCGTCGCAGCCCGCGTAGCCGCAGCCGCCGCAGTTTCCGCCGGACAGCGCTTCCCGTATGAGGGCGACCTTGGGGTCAACGGCGACCGCAAAAATCTTCTTGAACAGACCCAGCAGCACGCCGAGCACGAACGCCACCACGAGGGCGACGATAACCGTTGCGATGATAACTTTCATGTCCGCCCCCTATTTTATGAGTCCCTTGAAGCCAAGGAAGGCAAGGCTCAGCAGCCCTGCGGAGACAAAGAGTATCGGGGTTCCCTTGAATGCGGCGGGAATCCGTGCGGTCTTTATCTTTCCTCGCACGCCGGACATAATCACCATGCTCAGCAGGAAGCCGAGCGCGGTGCCGAATGCATAGACGATGCTTTCGACGTAGTTGTAGTTCTTGCTGATGCAGTTGAGCGTTACGCCCAGCACCGCGCAGTTCGTCGTGATGAGCGAGAGGTAGATGCCCATGGAACTGTAGAGCGCAGGTGCTGATTTTTTAAGATAGAATTCAACAAGCTGCACGAGCGAGGCAATCACCAGAATGAAGAAAATCGTCTGGAGAAAGCTCAGCCCCAGCGGAACCATGACGTAATTGTAGAGCGGCCAGGTGACCAGCTCCGCCAGCATGATGACGAACGTCGTCGCGAGTCCCATGCCCGTCGCCTTGCCCGTCTCGCTCGTCATGCCGATGAAGGGGCAGATGGCGAGGTACTGGACAAAGACAACGTTGTCCACGAGCAGTGATTTTATGAAGATACTCAGCAGATTGCTCATTTGGCAGCCTCCTCCTTTGCTTTCCGCGCGTTCTGCATTGCCTGGTTCGCCGCCGCGATGACGCCGAACACGATGAAGCCTCCCGGCGCGCTGTTCAGGATGCCGATGCGGTACGCCTCCGGGATGATGGTAATCTGTGCCGCCGTCCCCGCAAGGAGCGTGCCGTTGCCCAGCAGTTCCCGCACGAGCGCGATGAGCACCAGGACGATGGTGTAGCCCACGCCCATGCCGAAGCCGTCAAGGATTGAGGCGCCGAGGGGATTTTTGGATGCAAATGCCTCTACGCGCCCCATGATGATGCAGTTCACGACGATAAGCGGCAGGAACACGCCGAGCGCGCTGTAGAGTGCGGGCACGAATGCCTGCAGCACCAGCTGCACGATGGTGGTGAACGCCGCGATGATGATGATGAATACCGGCAGGCGGATGGATCCGGGTATGCATTTCCGGAACAGGCTGATGACAATCTCGCTCATCACGAGGACGAATGTCATGCCTGCGCCCATGCCCAGCGCGTTGAATATGCTCGTCGTCACGCCGAGTGCGGAGCAGAGCCCTATGTTCAGTATGAGAAGGGGATTCTCAAGGAGGATTCCCTTGGTAAAGGTCTTGATATTAGTCATTGCCGTGCTCCTTCAAAAGCGACATGAGGACTGAGGTGCCGTCGCTCAGCAGCGTCGCGACGCCTTTGCTGGTGATGGTCGCGCCGGAAATCGCGTCGAATGTCTCCCCTGCGACGAAGCCGTCCGCCACTTTCTTCCCCGTGAACTGCCCGTAGAACGTGCTTCCGCCGGAAAGCTTGAAGTTGGGGTCGCTCGCCTTGGAGCCGAATCCCGGAGAGTCGGTGTTCTCAAGGAACTGCACGCCGGAGACCGTCCCCTGCGCGTCCACCCCTATCATGATGCTCGCGTGGTCGTAGGTGGGGCCGCTGATCTGGATGACGGCGCCGATGACCTTGCCGCCCGCCTTTGCGAGCCTGACTGCCTCTATCTTTGTGGTGCCGCTGGGCGTGGTGCCGCAGAGCGCGCTGTCGACCGCGCTGAAGTCCTCCGCCTGCGCGATGACCATGCGCATTGCCTCGTTCGCCTTGCGCTCGTTGTTGGCGGCGATGACGGGGGCGGTGATGTTGTTCACCACGGCGAGCACGGTGCAGGACGCGACCGCGTAGGCCGCCAGTATGAGCCCCAGCTTTATCATGGAGCCGAAGCCTTCTTCCTTCTTAGCTGCGCTCATTTTGATTCCTCCTTGGCTGCGTTCCGCACGTCAAAATCAGTTACCGTCTTGGCCGGCACGTCGCAGTGGCGCGCGCGGGAGCCGTAGCCGTACTTGCGGGACGTCAGGCGGTTCAGGAAATACGTCGTCGTGTTCATGATGAGGATGCTGAACATGACGCCCTCCGGGTAGCCGCCGAAGCGCCGGATGAGGAAGGTGATGAGCCCGCATCCGAAGCCGAAGACGAGCCTGCCGGGCTTAGTCACGGGCGCCGTGGCGTAGTCGGTGACCATGAACGTGGCGCCGAAAAGCACGCCGCCCGTCAGCAGCGCCATCAGCACGTCGGCACCGGCACCCGCGGCCCCCCTGCCGGCGGCCAGCGCGCTGATGAATGTGCCCGCGGCCACCGTCGCCACCATTGCCACCGGGGCGCGCCAGTCGATGATGCGCATCGCCAGCAGGAAGACGAATGATATGAGGATGAGCAGGGCTGAGGTCTCGCCGATGCAGCCCGCCCGGTTGCCTATAAAATATTGAACGAAGTTGAAATCGTCGGCACCGATGCTGCCTGCCCGAATCTGGCTGAGCACCGTCGCGGATGAGATTGCGTCCGGCGCGTGGGGCTCAGCCCATCTGCTCATGGCCGCGCCGAAGCTGATGACCATAAAGCCGCGCCCCGTGAGCGCCGGGTTGAAGACGTTGGCGCCGATGCCGCCAAAGATGCCCTTCGCGATGACCACGGCGACGAATGCCCCGATGACCACCATCCATGCGGGCACGGATGACGAGACGACGAGGGCGAGCAGCACCCCAGTGACCGCCGCGGAGAGGTTGTCCACCGTGATTTTCTGGCGGCAGATTTTCTGGAACAGCGCCTCAAAGGCGACGCAGCTTGCCACGGAGACAAGTATCGTCACCAGCGCGCGCAGCCCGAAGACCATCACCCCGTATATACATTCCGGCAGCAGCGATATGAGTACCACCGCCATAATCTGCTGCGTGTTCTGCCCCGCGGTGAAGTGGGGGCTGGAAGACAGGAAAACCCTGCTGGATGTATCGCTCATTTTGTTCCTCCGTTCGCGGCCGTTGCCGCCGCCGCCTTTGCGCGGGCTTCCGCCATCTGTGCGCGGACAATCTGCTTGCCCAGCCGGAAGCGCTGCACGAGCCGTATGTCCGCCGGGCAGACGTAGGCGCAGCAGCCGCATTCGATGCAGTCCATCAGGCCGAATTTCTTTGCGTCCTCCACGTCGTCCGCGTCGAGCGAGCGCGACATCATGACCGGCGTCAGGTGCATGGGGCAGGCGCCTACGCATTTTCCGCAGCTGATGCACTGCCCTTCGTCCGTAAGGTAGGTCTCTTCCTTTGTGAGGAATGTGATGCCGCTGGTTCCCTTTGCCACGGGGAACTGCGTGGACGGCATGGCGAAGCCCATCATGGGGCCGCCGCTGATGATTTTGGCCGTTTTTCCTTCCTTGAGAGAGAAAGCCTCCGGCATGAGGTCGCTGATAAGCGTGCCGACGGGAACGCGCAGGTTGCACGGTTTCTCCACCGCGCCGCCGGAAACCGTGAGCGCGCGCTCGATGAGCGGCTTGCCTAGTCGGAACGCGTCGCTGATAGCGCAGACGGTGCCCACGTTGCAGATGATTGCGCCCGCGTCGGCGGGCAGCTTGCCCGCAGGAATCTCCACGCCGAGCAGCGCATCGACGATGTTCTTCTCGCAGCCCTGGGGATACTTCGTCCTGACCATGGCCACTCGCATGTCGTCGCCGTAGCCGCGCTTCTGGATTGCGCCCTCCAGCGCGGGCAGAACTTGCGCCTTGTTCGTCTCCAGCGCGATGATGCCCTGCGCCCCGGTAATCTTGAGGACGATGGCGAGCCCGTCGACAACCTTTTCAGGCTGCTCCTGCAT
Organism: Treponema sp. UBA4319; assembly: GCA_002393865.1. Taxonomy (GTDB): domain Bacteria; phylum Spirochaetota; class Spirochaetia; order Treponematales; family Treponemataceae; genus Treponema_D. The sequence goes on along the minus strand of DGUD01000117.1, from coordinate 766 downwards.
GGTGCGCTCGTCCACCGTCAGGTAGGGCTCGCATTCCGCCGCGTTCAGCAGCACGTAGGTGATTTCCTTGTCCGGCGGCGGGCTGAGCTTGACGTGGGTGGGGAACGATGCACCGCCCATGCCCACGATGCCCGCGTCCCGTATCCGCGCGACCGCCTCCTTTGTGTCGCAGGTGAACGGGTCGAGCGGCGGCATGTATTCCGTCTCCGCCGAGCCGTCAGACTCAATGATGATGCACGGTACCTCCTGGTTGCCCGTCACGAGGCAGTTCTGGATTTTCTTTACTTTTCCTGAAATCGATGCGTGTACCGGGGCAGACATAAATGCGTCGCTCTTTGCGATGACCTGTCCCTTTTTTACGCTGTCCCCCACCTTGACGAGCGGCGTGTTCGGCGCGCCCCCCATGGTGACGGGGATGGTCACCGTCCGGGAAGCAGGAAAAGCATCCGCAATCGGACAGCAGTTGCTCAGCTCCTTCATCTCCTCCGGGTGGATGCCCCCCTTGAATGTGTGCGTTTTCATATCGTAGACTCCTTTTTGCACAGCCTTATACTCTTTACATCGTTCTATTATACCACATGGCCGCGCATATTGCTAGGGCAGCACCGCGGCACGCGCAAAAAAGCGGACTTTGAGGGAAATTTTTCAGCTGCCATTCAGCCTCCGGGGCAGCACAAAAAAATTGCGCCCCCGGAGGCAGCGGAATGCGCTCCCCGCGGGAGTGGTATTGGATTCCGGGCGGGAATGGTATTGGATTCCGGCGGGA
>DGUD01000016.1 GCA_002393865.1 Treponema sp. UBA4319 | reverse complement strand
CGCCACGGATGGCGCGTCATATCCGTAGCAAAGGAAGCACCAGAGTTTTTGCGGAGCAAAACTCGCAGTATTGAAAACGGCAGGATGCCGTTTTCAATACCCCGCCCTATCCTCAAAATCCTTGACCGGGAGCGGCTTTGAAAAATAGAAGCCCTGAATCAGGTCACAGTCCTGCGCCGCAAGGAAATCGACCTGCTCACGGGTCTCTATTCCTTCGGCGACAACCTGCATGCCCAGCTTCTTTGCGAGCGAGATGGTATCGCCCACAATCTGATTGGAGCGCTCAAGGTTGACCACGCTGCGGAAAAATTCCGCGTCAAGTTTGATTATGTCAAGCGGCAGCTCCTTGAGCGAATTGAGCGAAGAATACCCGGCGCCAAAATCATCCATGGAAATCCTGAACCCGTAGCCCTTCAGCTTTTTTACCGTCTCCAGAAGAACATCCTTATCGTCAAAGAAGGCGCTTTCGGTCAGCTCCAGCTCGATGAATTCATGGGGAACCCCGTAGCGGTTCACGACCGCGCAGATGTGCTCCGCGAGGTTTTCTTCCGCAAAGTGCGCACGCGACACATTGACGGAAATCGGCACCAGCTTTTTTCCTGCCTTAAGCCATTCCGACTGCAGGCGCGAGACCTCGTCCAGCATGTAGTCGTCAAGCTTCAGGATGAAGCCGTTTTTCTCAAACTGCGGGATGAATTTTCCCGGCGGAATAAAACCCAGCTCAGGGTGAATCCACCGCACGAGCGCCTCCGCCGCAGCAAGCACCTCTTTCTTTGTGGAATACTTCGGCTGCAGGTATACCGTGAACTCGTGGTTCTGCAGGGCGCGCTCCATGTCGTCCTCTATGCGGCGCTCCCACACCTGGGCGTCCTTCATCTCATCGGCAAACCACACAATGTCCTTCTGCAATGCCACAGCCTTTGAGAGCGCAATGCCTGCATGGGTAAGCAGCGTCGCAGCATCCCGGCTCTTCGCACCGACAGGAACCACGCCGCACGCAAAGGTAAGATACTGGTTCTCCTTTAAGGCGCGGAGCCCATCCATAAGGGAACGGAGCCGCCCATCCAGTTTTTCCTGCGACGGGCAGAGCAGCAGCAGCGCGAAATCCGCTTTTTCTGTATGGGCGCACAGCTCCTTTTTCCGCAGGCGAGCAACGATAGCCCTGTCCAAATCCTCAAGCAGGTTTTCCCCCTGCTTTACGCCGTAGGCCGTGCAGAAATTGTGGTACTTGTTCAGGTGCAGCTGCACGACCGCATAGGAATTTGCCGGGCGCAGGCGCATAAGCGTCCGGGAGCGCTGCAAAAAATACGCCTTGTTGTTTCCGCCTGTCACGGTATCAATCGCGACCAGCTGGTTTATCCTGCGCTGCTGCGCGACGGCCGCAATCACTTTGAACACGGCGACCACCATGCATCCCATCGTCGCAGAACCGAGCAGCGTGGCAAGAAGCATCAGCACCGTCGCCTGGAACACATTGAGCGAAAAGACTTCCTTAAAGCAGACATGCACGCCGGGCACATCGCTTTTGTAATAGGCAGTAAAGTTCAGGCGGAAGCTTTCTTTTGCAGCCCATGCCGAAAGCTCCCGGTCTGCAAAAACGGTCATCGCGTTGAACATGGAAACAAATTGACCCGGCCGGGACTCAAAGCTGTCCACGGAAAAGTCAGCGGATGTATCAAAAGCGTCACCTAAGACAGCGACGGAGCCTTCCCGGTCAAATGTATCCTGATCATCGCTGCCCAGGGGAGCCGTCACGCGCGCGATATCCTCGTCAGTCCCGCCAAAAGCCTCGCGCACAGTCCTGCTGGACGCATCAAGCAGGAATACGCCGTCGATGGAATCAAAGTGCCTGATGCTCATATCCATCTGCCCGGCAAATTCCGCGGGATCAGTTTTTCCGTATGCCTCGTTGACATATTCCACGACCTTACGCGCATCGCCCATGGCATCAAGAAAAATCGTATTGACTATTCCCATCGCCGCAATCGAGCACACAATCATTGTTCCGCCTATGAACAGAGAACGGGTAACGATTATTCCTGCCACACGACGCCAGACCGGAGTATGCTGCAGTCGCTTTATCTTTTTTTCCTTTTTACGGCTCATGCCCCTATGATAAAGCAGTTCCCGCGAATTTGCAACGCAAAAAAAGCCGTATCCCCGTTCTTCCTCGGGACGGAAAAAAACGAGCACCGAGTCCGTCCCCAAAAGCAATGCCAGAGCTCCGCGCCACGGAAATAAGTTTTGTGTGGAACGCGAAGGAAAAGACGGCTGAAGCCCCGCAAGGCTTGAAACTGTGTCTCGGTACAGCGCGGCACGAGCGGCAGCAAGGTCAATAGAGCTGTCCCTCGCCGCAGGGCTTCAGCATGAAAACAAAAATGCGCTCCCAGCGGAAAAACACCCGGACTGCCTGTTGCACGCTTCGCTTTGCAAATGGCAGCCCGGGTGTTTTTCCGCTTCCGCGCATTTTTTATGTTGGATCCTTGGCTTTTGTAGCATAAAAAAGAAAATCATCTTAAAACAGTTTACATGATTTTCCACTACCGCGTCCGTCTTCAGATAAAATACATCTCATGCTGAAGCCCTGGCAGCGCATCCGGGTCCCATTGACTTTTTGTGCGCCGCATGTTAACCTT
>DGUD01000209.1:1487-19809 GCA_002393865.1 Treponema sp. UBA4319 | reverse complement strand
TTTTGTTTTCATGCTGAAGCCCTAGCCGCGGCTCTGCTTCTGCTGGCAATTTTGCCTGCGCTATGCTATACTAGACCTGTGAGGAAAGCTCTTGCGTTCCTTGCAGGTCTTGCATTTTTTTGGAGGCTCCCGTCGATGAAAAAGCTATTTGTGCTGCTCCTTGCTCTTGCGGCTGCTGGCTCGTTTTTGTCCGCCCAGCAGGAGAGACGCATTGACCGCACGTTCCTGAACGATTTTGTGAGCACGAACTGGACTACGTCCGACGGCCTGCCCGGCATGACGATTACCGCGCTCATCCAGGACCAGAAGGGCTATATCTGGATAGGTACCTATGACGGGCTTGTCCGTTTTGACGGCGTGGAATTTACGGTCTACAGCCGCACGGTCGATGAGAGATACGATTTTGCATCCGCCCGCTCGCTCGTGCAGGACTCCGCCGGGAACATCTGGGTGGGGCATAACGACGAAGGGCTTACGTGCATGGCCCCCGACGGCAGCATTGTAAAGTATACGATGGACGACGGCCTGCCGAACAACAAGGTGAACGCCCTCTGCGAGGATGCGGAGCACAACATCTGGGTGGGGACGGCTTCCGGCGTCTGCTTCATCGACGCCTCCCGCAGGATTTTGGTTCCCGAAGGCCTTGCGGAAATCGGGCAGGAGAAGCTGCTCGTCGGGGGGATGTACTGCGACAGCGCCGGGCGGGTCTGGATTTCTACGGGGCAGGAGGATGACCTTTTCATCTGCGCTGCGGGCAGGCGGATCGAGCGCATCACGGGCATCGCCGCGCTTGAGGGGCGCACCGTGTACGCCGTGACGCAGGATGCCGGGGGAGCCTTCTGGTTCTCCTGCGCCCCCTGCCATGTCGTCAGGGTCAAGGACGGGGAGGAGAGCGTCTTTGACGTGGGGCACCCGGGGCTCGGCGGCACTTCGGTGAACGTGCTCATGCAGGACAGGGACGGCAATTACTGGATTGGCTCAGACTTCGGCATCACCGTCATGCACGACGGCATGTACAGCTTCTTTGATATGCGCGACGGGCTCGTGGACAATTCCCTGACGAAAATCATGGAGGATCGCGAGGGGAACATCTGGCTGGGCTTTAACCGCGGCGGGCTCCAGAAGATGAGCAAGGGCAAATTCCGCACCGTCACCATGTCGGTGAGCGTGAATGCCATCTGCGAGGACACAGCCCGCGGCGTCACATGGCTCGGCGCGGATGACGGCCTGTACTGCTACAAGGACAACCAGTTTGTTGAGAGCGAGATTACCCGCTTCTGCAAGGGCTGGCGCGTCCGCCACGTGGGGCTGTCGGCGGACAACGAGCTGCTCATCTCCTCCTTCTCGGACAAGCCCCAGATAGCGATGGCTCCGGACGGCTCCATCCGCTACTGGACGGTGGAGGACGGGCTCGTGAGCCCCAGATGCCGGGTCGCCATCAAGACCAGTTCCGGCGACTATTACGTGGGCACGCCGCTGGGGCTGAGCATCATCCGCCACGAGGATGGCGGCATCAGCACCCTGACGCGGGCGGACGGTTTTGTGAACCACTATGTGATGTGGCTCTTTGAGGACGACAAGCAGCGGGTCTGGATGGGTACGAACGGCGGCGGCGTCTATGTCCTCAAGGACAGGCAGATTCAGCGGCATTTCTCCACGGAGGACGGCCTTGCGGGGAACGTCATCTTCAAAATCCTTGAGAACGACGGCAGCATCTGGATTGCGACGGGCACGGGGCTTTCCAGATATATAGAAGAAAGTGACAGCTTCGTCAACTTCAATTCGAGGACGGGGCTGGGGACTGACAGCGTGTTCCAGATGATCTGCGACTATTCGCAGACGGTGTGGATGACGTCCAACCGGGGCATCTTCTCCGTGCCGCTCGCGGAGCTGCAGGACGTCGTCGCGGGGGAGCGGGACAAGGTGTCGGTCAAATACTACGGCGCTTCGGACGGGCTGATTACGAGCGGCGTCACTGCCACATCGCTCTCGTCCAAAGATTCCCGCGGGCGTATCTGGTTCACGCTGACCGACGGCTTCGCGATTTACGACCCCCTCAAGTCCGGCAAGAACCTGCTGGCGCCAGAGATTGAGGTGCAGGACTATACCGTAGACAACGAGACCCGCATCTACTACGGCGGGGCAATCGTCCTGCCGCCTTCCGCCCGGCGCCTGAGCATCAAGTACACCGGCCTGAGCTTTATTTCGTCTGAAAATATTAAGTTCCGCTACAAGCTCGGCGGCTTTGAGCAGGACTATTCCGACTGGTCGGCAAAGCGCGAGGTCTCCTACACGAACCTGCCGCCGGGGACGTACCAGTTCTCGCTGATGGTGCAGAACAGCGACGGGGTGCAGGGGACGCTGGGGACGCCGATTGCCGTCATCAAGCAGCCGTACATCTGGCAGCTCGTCTGGTTCCGGCTTGCGCTTGCCGCGCTGGTGGCCGGCATTGCGGCGCTTGTCGTGTATCTCAAGATTCGTTCCATGCGGCGCTACCAGCTGGAGCTGGAGGACAAGGTTGAGGAGCGCACGCACGAGCTGAAGCTGGAGAAGGAGAAGTCCGAGAGCCTGCTGCTGAATATATTGCCCGCCGGGGTCGCGAAGGAGCTTGCCGAGCATCCTTCCCGCACCATCGCGCAGAAATTCCCGAACGTCACCGTCTTGTTTACGGACATCGTCGGTTTTACCAAGATGAGCGGCGGCATGACGGCGGAGGAGGTCGTCACCATGCTCAACAAGATGGTCTCCAAATTCGACGAGCGCGCGCAGCTTGAGGGCATAGAGAAAATCAAGACCATCGGCGACGCGTACATGGCGGCTTCCGGCCTGACGCAGGATGCGGACAACAGCGGTGCCATCAGGATGCTCTGCTTTGCGCAGGGGCTGCTGGAAGACGTGAAGGCCTTTAACGCGGAGTCGCCGGTGCAGGTGCACATCCGCATCGGCGTGAATACGGGAGACCTCGTTGCAGGCGTCATCGGAAAATCAAAATTCATCTACGATATCTGGGGGGACACCGTGAACGTCGCCAGCCGCATGGAGAGCACGGGCGAGCCGATGCGCATACACGTCACCGAGAGCACCTACGCCCAGACGAAGGATAAATTTGCCTTCAGCGAGGGCGTGGAGCTTGAGGTCAAGGGCAAAGGCACCATGAAGACCTACTTCCTCCAGTAGCAGCTGCGGGGGTGGTATTGGATTCCGGCGGGAGTGGTATCTGATGCCGGCTGAAGAATCCCCGGCTGCGCTGCTTGTATCGCAGTGCGCTACAAGGGCGGCACCGCAGGGTTTCCCGCCGCGCGCTCCAAAGGGGGCACGGAGATTTTTCCGCCTGCGCGCATTTTTTTCATGTTCCTCCTGCCTGAGAAAAAAGGGCCTGCCTCTTCTCCGAAAGCCTTGGCTTTGCCGGTGCCATGGTGATTTTTCCTGCGGAATGTGCTAGAATACGCCCATGAGACACTCTGACAAACATTCATTTCACTTCATGCAGAACGGCGGGCTGATTCAGGCAAAGATATCGGGTATCGACGATGTCCTGAACCTGCGGGATCTTGACCCGAAGATGTGGACGGCGCTCGCCTGCCCCGTGCAGGGGCTGGAATTCAGCGAGGAGACGCTTTCCGTCCTTGACAGCGACAAGAACGGGCGCGTCAGGATTTCTGAGATTCTTGAGGCCGTTGATTACATAAAGAAATATTTTGCGCGGCCTGAGATTATCATGGAGAAGGGCGACTCCATCCCGCTGGATGCCCTTGCCACCGAGCCCTTTGCCTGCGGGCATTCGCCGCTGGATTCCGCAAAGTCCGTGCTTGAGATTCTTGGCAAGCCCGATGCCGCGGAAATCAGGCTGGACGACCTTTCGGTGAACGACAAGCTCTTTGCGCCCGGCGTGCTGAACGGAGACGGCGTGCTGCCCCCCGACTGCGCGGAGGATGAGTCTGTCGCCGCCGCGCTCAAGGATATCGTGGCGTGCACGGGCGGCACTGACGACATCAGCGGGGCAAAGGGGATTACCCGCGCCCAGCTGGAGGAATTCTTCAAGAATGCCCGCGCGCTCAAGGACTGGCGCGAGGCAGGCGCAAAGGACGACCCCAAGATTTTCTTCCTCAAGGATGCGACCGATGCCGCCGCCGCAAGCTTTATGGCGGTCAAGGACAAAATCAACGACTACTACCTGCGCTGCTCCCTTATCAGCTATGATGCGGCGTCAAAGGACATACTCAAGACAAAGACGGACACCATGTTCCTTGACGAGCATGGCGAGCTCTACGACCTTGAGCACCTTGCCCTGCTGCCCATCGCGCTCTGCGAGGCCGGCAAGCCGCTGCCGCTGGATGCGAGCGTGAACCCCGCGTGGCGCGCCGCGGTGCAGGCCTTCAAGGAGAACGTCATCAGGCCGCTCTTTGACAAGGACATCGCCTCCCTCTCCGAGCCGAACTGGCGCAAGATAGAGGATTTGTTCAAGCCCTACGAGCAGTGGTTCACGGCCATGCCGAAGAACGAGGCGAGCAGCCTTGGGCTCGACCGCATAACGGAGCTGCTTTCCGGCGGCTACGAGGAGAAAATCGCCGCGCTCCTGAGCGAGGAGGAGGGCCGCCCGCCGATAGCGCTCGCTTCCGTGGAGCTCAAGAAAATGCTGCTGCTGCGCCGCGACTTTGTGGAGCTGCTCAAGAATTTTGTCTCTTTTGAGGAATTCTACACGCTCGGCGAGAAGGCGATATTCCAGTGCGGCACGCTCTACATCGACGGGCGCTCGTGCGAGCTCTGCCTGAAGGTGCTGGACATCGCCAAGCACGGGACGATGGCGGCGCTCTCGCAGTGCTACCTTATATACTGTGACTGCTCAAAGCGCGGCAACACGGACAAGAAGATGCAGATTGCGGCGCTTGTCTCCGACGGCAGCACAGACAACCTTATCGTCGGCAGGAACGGCGTATTCTACGACCGCGACGGCAATGACTGGGACGCCACAATCGTAAAGATTATCGAGAACCCGGTGAGCATAAAACAGGCCTTCTTTGCCCCCTACAAAAAGCTGATGCGCCTGATTCAGGAGCGCATTGCCAAGGCCGCTGCCGACAAGGAGAGCGGCGTGGACGAAAAGCTTACGTCCGCCGTGAACGTCCCGAACGCGGAGGCTGCGGCAGCTGCTGCTGCGGGCGCTGCCCCCAAGAAAATCGACATCGGCACGATAGCCGCCCTGAGCGTGACCTTTACGGGCATTGCGACCGTGGTGGGCGGCGTGCTCAACGCCTTCTTCGGGCTGGGCTGGTGGATTCCGGTGGGCATCGCGGGAATTGTGCTTGCCATCTCCCTGCCGTCCATGGTGCTCGCGTACCTCAAGCTGCGGCAGCGCAACATCGCGCCCATCCTTGATGCGAGCGGCTGGGCCGTCAACGGCAACACCAAGATTTCCACGGTGCTGGGGCGCTCGCTGACCCGCCTGCCTTCCCGCCCCGTGGGAGCCTTTCTCAGCGCGAAGGATCCCTTTGCCGCAAAGGGCTTCCCCTGGAAGCGGACGCTGGGCGCCATCATCCTGCTGGGGCTCGTCGTGCTTGCGCTTGTGCTCATCATGCGGAACCCCGACGGCGTTGGCGGCGTGTGGAACAACATAAAAGCCCTTGGCGCCAAGTTCAAAATCTCAAAATAAGAGCCGCGGGGGCTTGAGCGGGACGGTGCTTTCAGGCTGCCCCGGCTGAAAAAATGCCCGGCACACGCTGCATGACGCGGCGTCCGCCGGGCATTTTTTTTCGGGGAGCGGCAGCTTACTGCTTGTTCAGCACCAGTGTGCCGGTCGTCGTCTCCAACGTGAATGTGTCGGAGCTGGAATTATATGTCGCCTGGACACCGTCGGTATCGGATGTGAACAAAATCACCGTGGAGCCATTCACGCTGTATTTCTTGCCGGAAATGCTCTGGCCGGGAATCGCCTGATTTGTGGAGGTGTTCGTGCCGCCTGAGACATACGACCAGCTTCCGTCCCCGTTGAAGCTGAGCGTTCCCTCTGTCTTGATAGAATTCTTGGTGATGCTTCCTTTGTATGTGCTGCTGTTGAACTTGCTTGAGCCAGAAACGCTGTTTGTCACCGCCTTTGCAAGCGTATCCGTCACGCTGTCCGTGCTTTTGCTGCATGAGCTGAGCGCTCCCAGCCCCAGTACGAGCGCGCACACGAACGCCGCGCATTTCATTGCTTTTTTCATAAAAACACTCCTTTTGCTGATGTGCAGGCAATGCTGCCTGCTGAGCCATCATAGCATTGCCCCTCCCATGTCAAGATGTTTTTAAGAAAAAAAATGCTTTTTTCCCCGGGGAATCGGCGCTTCCCCCTCCGCCGCGCTATTCCTCGTAGTCGAATACGGGCGTGTCTTCAGGAAGAAAAACGAGGAACCTGCGGTTCCTGCCGAGAAGCTCCCCGCTGCTGCTCCAGACGGGCGCCGTCAGGAGCACGTAAATCCAGCGGCCGGATTCCCCTTCGTATACGTCGTGCTCCAGCAGCTCCAGGACGCGGACCTGCAGGCCGCCCTCGTGGTTCAGCGTAAGGTACGTTGCTGCCGAGGAGCTGTCCTTTGCTTCCCGGAGCTCGACGCGGCCCTGCATGGTAAAGTACGAGAGCGCCTGTATCCGGGAATGGTCGCGCAGTATGGGGCTGCGGGCTAAAGCAGGGAGCGCCAGCAGCGCGAGCAGGAGCAGCGCAATCCGCCTCATTGGGGCTCTTCCGCGCCTGCCGCCTTCCAGCCCGCGGGAACGAAGCCCCCGCCGAATTCCTCCCTGCATATACGCTCGGTCGCCTCGCTCTGGAATGCCGCCACAACCGCCTGGAGCAGCTCGTCCTGCCCGCCGTCGTCCTCGCGGGCCGCGATGATGTGCCAGAGCTCGCGGCTGACTTCCGGCTCGGTATAGAGTATGGTGCAGGGGGACAACGCCGCCGCTGCCGTGCGCGGGCCGACCGCCGCCTTTGCGCTGCCCACCGCGTCTTTCAGTGCGGCCTGCGACATGCGGAAGTTGATGCCGCGCCGGTTCCGCTCTATGTCGCCGAGCGTCGGCGTCTTGCCGGCATCGCGGTACAGGCTGATGAGCCCGGCCGATGCCAGCAGGCGCAGCGCCCTTCCTGCATCCTCCTTGCCGGAGGGAATCGTGACGATGTTGCCCTGCCGCAGCTGGTCGGCGTCCGTGAGCGTCGATGAGCAGAGGCAGCAGGGGACTGCATAGCTGCTGCCCAGCGAGCGCAGCTGCCAGCCGTTCTTCTTGCAGTCCGCGCTGAATTCCGCCTGCGTCTGGTATGCGGCAAGCTCCACTTCCCCGGCCGCGAGCGCCTTGTTGGGGCTGTCGTCGCCGTCATAGCGCACGAGCTGCAGGTCTATGCCCTGCTGCCGCAGCTGCTCCCGCGCGGCCGACCACAGCACTTCCGCCTCGTCTCCCCGCACGCCGAGCCGGACAGGCGTCAGCACTGGTTCTGGCTCCGGCACGGGAAGGCTCTCTGCTGCGAGCGTAGTCTTTCCGGCGCGCTCTTTTTTTGCTTTCTTGGCGTCTGCCGTGCACAGCACGAGTGCCGCGCAGCACAGCAGCATGATGCATTTTTTCATATAAAATCTCCTTTTTCAGAAAAACGAGCGGACAAAAATGACCGCGAAAATTCCAGAGGTGATGAGCCTGAGCCCGGTTCCCGTCATGAACCCGAGGAACGAGAAGCATGCTGATTTGAACGCCCTTTTTGCGTCCGTCCTGTCGTGGATGAGCTCCCCGGCGAGCGCCCCGAAGAACGGCCCCACAAAGATGAGCACGATTTGCCCGCTGAATACCCCGGCAAGCGCCCCCACGACGGAGCCGATGCTGCCCGCCCGTGTGCCGCCCGATATCCTGGTGAAATACGCGGGAATGATATTGTCTATGATTTCCACGGCGATGCAGGCTGCCCCCGTGACCGCGAGCAGCGGCCATGAGAGCGCGCAGAGCGAGCAGAAATGCCCGGCAAGCAGCGCCGCCCAGCACAAAGGGGTGCCGGGCAGGCCGGGGATGATGCAGCCGATGATGCCGATGATGAGCAGCAGCGCCGCCACTACGATAAGCACGATGTCCGTGATTGCCATACGGGTCTCCTGTTCCGCGGCTGCCGTCAGATGACGGTGCCTGCCGAAAGCCCTGTGCGTTTCTGGCGCGAGAGCCATGCAAAGAGCGAGAGGGCGCCGTCGCTGCACTGGTTGTTCAGCGCATAAATCCACGCGTAGTGCCCCTCGTACTGGTACGGCGCCTTTGTCGGCCTGCCGTTCTCGTCCGGCTGCTTGTACTGCCCGCTCGTGTCGCGCACGTCCTCAAAGCGGGATACGTGCAGGTCTGCCGGGCGCTGCTGCCTGATGCGCTGGACGGTCGGCTCCGTGTGCTCCTCGGGCTCCACGGTCTCGTCGTTGGCGGCGTACGTGAACCAGAGCGGCATTCCCGCCAGCGACTCTATGTCTCTGTCAGTGATTTTGCTGTCCGGGTAGGCCTCGCAGACGGGGAACGCCGCGGCAAAGAAGTCCTTGTATTCCAGGCACATGTTCAGCGTCATGTAGCCGCCCGCGGAGCAGCCGCCGATGTATATCCTGTTCGTGTCTATGAAGGGATGCTGCGCGATGTAGCTGTCGATGAGCTGCTTGAGCGGCTTTGTGTAGAAGGAGACGGCCGCTTTTGCCTGCTGCTGGGAAAGATCCGGCTCCGGGAGGGAGAATATCTTGCGGAGGATTTTCCGGATTGGCTTGGTGACTTTCCTGACCTTGCCCTCGATGTCCACCGGCACCCAGACTTTGTTGCCGAGCGGGTCACCGTCCTCGGATATCATCCAGTTGACGGGGCACTGGGGCAGGAGCACGCAGGCGCCCTGCGGAAAATGCTGCTGTATGTCGCCGCTGATGAGGTTCGCCGCCTTGGTGTTGAAGAGCAGCCGGTACACGTTTGTGGTGCTGCCGTCGGAGCTGCCGTGGAGCCAGATGATGAGCGGCGTCCCGGGGCTTTTCTTCTCCGGCTCCCACGAGAGGTATTCCATGACGCAGTCCCCCGTCTGGGAGCTGCCGCGGGCAAAAGCCGCCGCCTCTTTGCTGACCACCGCCGTCCGTTTGCTGATGTTTATGTCCAGCTCGTCGTTGCAGATTCTCATGCCGTAGGTCTGGTTGAATTTCGTGATGACGGGAATCTCAAGGAAGGGATTGCCGAGCTTTTCTTCCGGCCCGACTTTGAGCTCCAGCGCGATGTACTGGCTTTTGCCGGACACGCGTTTGCCGTCCTTATCGCAGAGGTAGGCGGCCTCTATCGTGCGGTGGCCCTTGACGATGCCGTAGCCGGAATGCTCCTCGCCGCTGGCGGAATGTATGATGACGTCGGCCGTAAAATCTTCTGCCTTGACGGATTTCTCATCCTGTGCCTTGGCGCAGTGGATGATGGCTTTGTCTGCCGCCGCCCCCCAGTCGTAAAAATTGACGTAGAGCACGTATTCCTTTTTGGCGGGAACGGCCTCCGCGGCGAAGACCTTTGCCTCTGCCGCTGCGGCCGTCAGCGGCAGGAGCGCGAGGAGCAGCGCAGTGACGGTACATAGCTTTCTCATGCTGGCAGTATAGCATATTTGCGCCCCTTTGAACAGGCGCGTTTCCGTAGCTGGACAGTGGCGCGGCTTGCATAGACTTTTAGCCCCTGCTCTGCTATACTTGCTCCTATGGATGATGTGGATTTTCTTGCGCAGGAGCTTTCCCGGCGCTATGGCACAGTAAAACGGGCCCGCGGCTGCTTTTTGTATACGGCGAAGGGCGTCCGGCTGACAGACATGTACCAGGAAGGCGGGCGCGCCATTCTGGGCTGGGGCGGGGGCGCCGCGTTCACCGTGCTGAAGAATGTGCTTTCCCGCGGCCTTACCGGCAGTTTCAGCACTGATTTTACTCCGCGTATTGCCCGTGCGCTCAGCGAGCTGCTCTTCTCCCGCAGGATTACCTATGTGTTCCGCAGCCGCGAGGAGGCGCTTGCCGCGGGGAATGCCGTCGTTCCGGGCGGCTGCCGCATGTGGATGCCGTGGGCGGAAGGGGATATCCGCTGGAACCGCGAGCCTTGCGTTGTCGTGGAGCCGCCGCTCCCGTGGACAGAAGGAATTTTCCTGCTTGCGCTGTCCATCGGGGACGACGAGGACGCCGATGCCGCCCGGCTCCGCCTGACGCCCGTGCTTGCCGGCTGCGCGGGGCGCATACACATCCCGGCGGTGATTGCCGCGGCCGTCACCCGCTCGATTTACGATATGATTGCCGCCCTGCAGTCCCGCAGCGAGAGCGACTGGTTTGTGTACGACGGCGTGCTGGCTTCCTACTGGGAGCGGAAAGGCCCCTATCTGTACCCCAAAGTGGAGGAGCCGCGCTACCGCGATTTTTTGCTGCACTGCCTGAACGAGGGTATTGTCATCAGCCCTGACTACACGTGTCCGAGCATCGTGCCCTTCGGCGCGGATAAAGGTGTGTTCTCCGCCCTCCGCCGCAATCCATTCCCGCTCTGACAGCGGGGGTACGGCGGCTATGCCTCCAGCTTCATGTCCCCGTCCTTAATCCAGCCTATCTTGCGGAAAAGAAGACCGAATGCCCAGCTCAAGACGGCGGGCAGGACAAAGCTTACCATGACAAGGCCAATCCATTCCCATGCGCCGGGCGTGATAGCCTGCGCCCCCTGCGCGACCGCGCCTTCCACCGGCGAGTACCATCCGGTAATCATGCCGATCTGACCTACGAATCCGCAGGTTCCCATGCCGCTGCTGACCGGTGCGCCGTTCATCTCAAGCCTGAACAGGCAGGTGGAGACGGGGCCGGTTATCGCGGAGGCGAGGATGGCAGGAAGCCACACGCGCGGGTTCTTGACGATGTTGGGCATCTGCAGCATGGAGGTGCCAAGCCCCTGGCTGACAAGACCGCCCCACCTGTTCTCGCGGAATGAGGCGACCGCGAAGCCGACCATGTTGGCCGAGCATCCCGCGACCGCTGCCCCGCCCGCGAGCCCGGTCAAGCCCAGCGCCATGCAGATGGCTGCGGAAGAAATGGGCAGGGTGAGCACGATTCCAACGATGACGGAGACGATGATGCCCATCACAAAGGGGTGCAGCCGGGTCGCCCACATAATCAGGTTGCCCACGGAGGAAGCCCCTAGGCCGATCCATCTGGCAAAGAGGACGGCGAGCAGGGTGCCGGAAAGGAGCGTCACAAGCGGGGTCACGAGGATATCGACCTTGGTCTTCTTGCTCACGAGGCTGCCCAGCTCGCAGGCGGCCACGGCAATGACCAGGACAGCAAGCGGACCGCCCGCACCTCCCAGCTGATTGCTCGCGGAACCGACCGCCGCAAGGGAAAAGAGCACGAGGGCGGGAGCCTTGAGCGAATAGCCGATGGCGACCGCCATTGCCGCGCCCACAATCGGCGCGCTTGAGGCGAAGTTGCCCGCATCGACAAGGAACTGGAACGCGGGGTTCGGGCCAAGTCGCAGCAGCACCTGCCCGAGCGTCTTTACAATCGTCCCCACCAGAAGCGAGGCGAACAAGCCCTGGGCCATTCCGCCGAGGGCATCAATCAGATACCGTTTTACGTATTTGTTCATCGTGCAGGAATGGTACACAAAAAGGCGCGCTCTTGCAAGGGGAATCCCATGCTTCGGCAAGAAAAACGAAGATGTGCTCCCGGCGGGAATGGTACTTGATTCCGGCGGGAATGGCACTTGATCCCGGCGGGAATGGCACTTTATTCCGGCGGGAAACCGTCCGGTACTGCCCCGTGCGGCAAATGAGTATCGGGCATACGTCCCCGCGTCCGCGCCGCAGCAAGTGTACTTTGTTCCGGCGGGAGTGGTACTTTATTCCGGCGGGGAATCGCCCGGTACCGCCTTTGCGCTTGTTTTCAGATGGAATTCAGTTTGTTGCGTGCCTCACAGCCCCAGATGCCCGCCGACTGCCCAGCCGCCGTCCCTGGTGCGGGCAAAGATGGTCACGCTGTCCGCCTCAAAGCTGCTTTCCAGCCCCAGCTGGGCAAAGTGCCGCAGCGCATCCTCCATTGACCCGGCGGGAATGTCGCGGTTGGCGATGCTGATGTGGGGGCAAAAGCGGCGGCCGGGCTTTTTGAGCGCACCGGGCAGCTCCTCCTGAAAGACCCTCACGAACCCGGCGTACAGCTGCTGCCAGCCCTCGCCGTCCGCAACGTGGGCAAAAAGCGTGCGCTCCGAAAAAGAGCCGAAGCCTTCCACTCGCACGGGCAGCGGCACGATGCCTTTTTGGGCGGCCTGCCGAAGAGCCTCCGCGCAGCAGCCGGCCACGTCCCCGTCACCATAGCCGGGCGGCAGGGCAAAGGGCGGCAGCAGCGTTATGTGGGGAGGCGTGCCGTGGCCGCTCCGGCAGCCATAGGCGCCTTCCATCCAGCTGCGGCAGTCCTCCACAACCTCCGCAAGCGCGGGCGGCAGCTCGATTCCTATAAAGTGGGTGTGGCGCGGCCCGGCTTTGGGCTGGCGCATTCCTCGTCGTGCGTTCATGCTGGGCGACTGTAGCACAGAGCAGGAAAAATGTCAAACAGGCGCCCCCGGAAAGAATGCATTTTTCAAGCTTGCGTATTCGGAAACAGAAGCTTCCGGACAGCTTTATCGCGCAATCATGCACCGAATAAGCTGTCAAAATCCACGCGCGGAAAGACCTCCAGCTTGCCGCCGCGGGTGGCGTTGTAGATTTTTATGCCATGAGCGTCGGCGTATTTTTTTGCGGCTTCATGTGCCAGAAAGATAGCCTCTGCATCATATACGGAAGGCCTTTCCGGGTCTTCAGGGATAAAATCTGCATGCGTAGTTACCGATTTGTCAACTTGTATGCTTCCATCCCTGCTTCTTACATGCCTGAAATTAAAGTCCATGCCAAGTAAATAAATCTCAGATACTCCCATATATGCCGCGAACTGATACATTGAATAAACAGTAGTTCCTACACCAAAAACACAATCTGCGATATTATCTGAAAATGGAATTGTCTTGGACAGCTCTGAAAATCGCTGCTCGAAAATCTTGTAAAAAAATAAACTATCAAATCTGAAATTTGCATAACTTTCAAAAAAAGGTGTCTTTATGTTACAGCAGACATACTTGCAGGATTTCAGCATATTCTGCATAAACTGAGGAGAATTCTTAAGATTGGAGCAGGCTCCAGCCACGTCTTCTATAAAATAGAAAGTTGGCCACCACCTTGTTTTTTCATAGACACCATAAATCTCATTTGTAGCAAAGGTGATTTCGCCTTGCAGCCTGTCTAAATCTTTGATTTTGAGCGACGGACCGTTTCCTATTATAAAAAGTCTTTTTCCTGAAAGTTTGTTCTTAAAAAAGCTTACATCATTGTAAACCGGATTATGCGAAAATTTTACTTCATATACCAGAGGCTCAAGAGTAATGTGGTCAAAAAAAGTTACCAGTGCAAAGTTTTCTATGCCTATCACACTCTTAAGGCTTGCAATTAACGCGTCCTTTACATAAAGGGATGCGATTATGAAAACATCCCCGCCTTTTTCCGACAATGAGCAGGGGACATCTTCATAACGGAGAATCGTAACGCCGTCGCCGTTTTTATCGACAAATTTGAATCTGAGACCATTCTTTTTTAGCCAGCTTCCGATTATGTTCCCCCAATATCCGCAGCCGACACAAAAAATTCTGCCAGTGCAGGAGCTCAAGGCTCTTTTTAATTCTGCAACAACATTCTCTTTAATTTCCATCGTCATGCGCCCCCGTATCATTCAATTCTTCTGTAAGTTTCTTAAGCTCTGAATACCGCCCAGAGTTCCTGTTTTTATCATCGACCCATGTCTCGCTGTAATGGTGAATGGAATGTGTGTTATGAGTTTTCTTTATATCTCCTGACGGGAATCCCTGCGGGTCGAAATAATCCGTTGGATATACATACACACCATTCTCTAGATTCTGAAAAGTATTGTTGCATATCAGGCCGTGCTCCTTTAGAACTTTGGTCTGGTATGATGGACTTGGCGTCAGATTGAATTCCTGGCTGTCATAAAAATCGCGTATCTCTTGTAACAGAGACATTCCCTTCACAGCGCCAAAGCCAAGTCCGAAATTGACAAAAAAATTTCTCTGGAAGCCGCAAAAAAGCCTTGCCTTCAGCAAATCGTCAAAGGATTTGCAGAGCTCGACATCCGTATCAAGATAAATGCCTCCGTGATTGTAGATTATGTCAAGCCGTGCGTAATCAGGCACGAACCCCCATTTTTTCTGCTCATAAGCCGTCTTCATGTAATCATTTTTAGATACATCGTAGTTGTCCTCGTTCCATTCGATGATTTCGTAATCAGGGCAGAATCGCTTCCAAGTATCTATATACTTCTGGAACTGGTCAGGAATCTTTGATTTTCCGAACCAGCAGTAATGGATTCTTTTGGGAACGCCCTCATACTTACATGGTTTTAATGACATGAGAGGGTAAACATAACACTTGAGGTCTTCCGGCAATGGAAGTGATTTCAAATCCTGTATGATGCTTTGTGCATACATGGATGTTATCAGCAGAACCGAATTTGCAGGCAGGAAATCCGGCAGCTCTGCCGTACGAACCAGCCTTATGCTCTTTGAGTCCTCCAATATAATCTCTTCCTCTGGAGGATTTTTGTCAGCTATGAGAACAACGCTGCTTGTGATTTCTTTTTCCCATAAGCGCATCATGTCGCAGAGCATCTGTCCGCCTCCGGCACATACAATACGCTTTCCTTTGCACTCCGACCTAAAGGTAGTATAGTCCACATTCTTGATAATCATCATGCGGCCTCCCTGATCGGAGCTGCATGGTGTGGGATGCCTGCACGGAAAATTATGCTATACTGTTGTACCCCCCCCCTCAAATTCTGCATGAGGTCATCAAAATCCACGCGCGGAAAGACCTCCAGCTTGCCGCCGCGGGTAGCGTTGTAGATTTTTATGCCGTGTGCATCGGCGTATTTTTTTGCGGCGTTCCATGCATCAAGTATTACATCCACATAATAAACGCCCTCGTTTTCTGCGGGCATATTCTCCTGGTGATTCTCAACGGAAGAATTTATTACAAGCCCTCCTGTTTTTGTCGCCTCCTGTCTGAATGAGAAATCAACTCCTAGCAGATAAATTTCCGACAAACCCATGTAAAAGGCAATCTGCATTATAATGAAAAGAGATGTACCTCCGCCGTACACAATTTTTGTTATGTCAGAAGAGACCTCTACACTGTCATCTATGTTCATGTAAGAATTGATATAATACAGATTTTCAAAACTGTCCTTGTATTTATCAAAAAGCCTGTTTCTGATGGAAGAGAACACATACTTACATTCGGATGTCAATTTAAACAGGTTATCATCGTTTTCGGAGAAATACAATTTTATAAATCCAGGATCCTCAAAAAAGAATACGGTTGGCCTGAACGGAGTCATATCAAACAGGTTTATAAGGGAATTGCAGCCGAATGACACCTCGTCCTTGATTTTCGTCAAATCTGATATTCTCAGGCTCGGTCCGTTGCCTATGACAAATGCCCTTCTGCCTTTGAAAATATTCCTGACCTGTCTTGCTTTTAGGAAATACCTTTGGGCATCCTTTACGTCAATCGCGATTAAATTTGAAATATAGGTGTTTCTCGCAATGTGGATTATCTGACGTTCCTCAATACCTTCTCTTTTCAGCTGCCTGCAAATGTCATCATATTTTAGACGATAAGCCCCTGGACTGATACTGATACTGATACTGATACTGGACTTGTCTTTGATATCCGACAGCATGCAGACCTTCCTTCCGTTGATTGTCCTGCCGCGAAGATTCTGGTCGTTATCAATATATCCTTTCCAGTTTATAGTATACTTATCAAGGAACTGCCCCCAAATCTGCCCGAATACACCTGCACCGAACAAATATAAATCAAGCTTCACGCCCTTTAGAAAGGCAATCAGATCTTCGATTTTTGTGATTTCAGAAATTTCCATAAAACTGCACAGCCTCCTCTAGTTTCTCATCTGCACTGCGGCATCAATTTCCCGTGTCCTTGAGCTTGAGCCGTTGCAATAACGGCATGCCTCTATATAATCTGATTTCTGCATAAATGCCGAGATTTCAGAACGCTTCTCATCACGGTTCCTGACACACTCGTTGAAGTCAACGAACTCATTGTCCTTGTTTTTGAAGAAGCCCAGCCCCCCCCCATGTGCGGCGCGTGGACACAGATACAATCTGCCCCTGTAAAAAGAAAAGCATTTTGCCATTATGCAGTCAGTAAAAATCTTCTTCAGCGCATCTTCCGTATAATTGTGCCGCTCAGGGATGCCGACATCCAGCCATTTCTCATAAACGTGAATATAATGCTGAACATTGTTCATGGTAAAAAGGCTGTCCAGTTCATTTACTTTTCTGCTCACAGCCCCATAATTTGACTGGTGCACAAAAACCTTCTTATGGGAAAGGGATTTCAAGACTGCGTCGCTCGGAATAATGGTAGAATTCGTATATATCGTAATCCTCTTTATACGGTCATCATCTTTGTATCTTTCAAGAATTTTGTCCAGATCCTTGTACAAGAACGGTTCGCCTCCGAGCAGTCGCAAATCCAGGAGGCAATCTATTGCGTCAAGGAACCTGTCGAAAGTCTCGATAATCTCTGCGCATGGTATATGCTCGGGAGCCTGATAGTATTGCATAAGGTTCGCACAATCCTTGCACCTCAAAGAACATTTTTCTGTAAGGACAAGCTCAACATGGTTGACAATCAGTTTGTCCAAATCCATATTGTTTATGACGTTCTCGTACTTGCTTATATTGTGCTTTTCATCAAGCAAATATTCCGAAAGTGCAGACTCGTCATAGTCAAGTTTCAGGAGATCGAGAATGTCATATACATATTCTGCGTCTATAGACTTCAGGTTAAGATACATATCCTGAAAATAATTCAGGGATGCTATCAAAAAAATATCATGGGCATAATCGCCTAAATTATCAGGCGAAATGACCTCTGCCCCCAAAAATTTCTTGCCGCATAAACTTCTGTCAACAAAAAAATCTACCGTGATTCCCAGCGCCTTTAAGCCGTGGAATGCAAGTTCTCCGTAACGCCCTGCCCCATATACAATGATCCGCTTTTTTTCCTGCAGGCAGTTCCTGTTAAAGCTTTCTGTCAGTCTCATAAGCTATTCCCTTATCATCTCCCATAGTTTTTTATTGTCAGTCTTTTTCTTGTCCCTGTTGTTGGTTCCGGCGGGGCTCCAGCCGAAATTGTCATAATGGATACAGTGAGTTCTCTCGTCCTTGCCGTCCAGCTCGAACGTAACCACTTCAAGGGGCATGAGATAATTCCGCGGCAAAAAGAGCATGTCGTCTATGACCTGCAGCGCTCCGTTGAATTTCAGGCCTTTCTCATAAAGAGACTTTGCGACGAACGATGGCTGGAAAAATGCCGAGAAGCCGTTTCTCGTCTCTGGCAGGGCAGGGATATCATACAAGGTCTTCAGCTGCTGCAAGAATTCGTTATTTTGAACAGAGCCGAATATCGCGAGGTCAACAATAATATTGTTTGCGAATGAGAAGAACGCCTTGTTCTGCAATAAATCGTCCAGCGGCTTCAAAAGCTCCACGTCCATGTCAAGATAGATGCCGCCAAATTCATTGACCACATCCAGCCTTGCAAAATCGGACGCATACGCCCATGCCCCCAGCTCTATTGCCCTCTGGCAGAAAGCGTTCTTTGTGTAGTCATAATTATCCTTGTTCCATTCGATTATCTTGTAATCGGGGGCATATTTTTTCCATGAGTCAACGCAGCGCTGATAGAGCCTCAGGCTTCTCTTCCCCGCTGAACCAGAAGCTGTGGATGATTTTAGGAATTCTGTAAGTATTTGAGGCGGAGACCTTCTGCATAAAGGGGAATGCATAGCAGACTAAAGACTCATCAAGGCTCATATCGCACAGCTGCATATACATATCGTACATGTGCACCGGGCTTGTGAGCAGAATCACCGCGTCTTTTTCTGTCAGAAGGGCTTCCGTTTTTTTCAGCGGCAGACTCCTTCCGCAAAAAGAGAGCGCATCACTCTTAGGCTTGTTGTCTATAGCATACGCAAAGGCATCATTGAGCGCAGAAAGCTCCGTGTATTGCAGAAAATTGAACCATGTGCCTCCGCCGAAAGGAATTATTTTTTTACCAGCAAACGCAAGCGCAGCGGCTTGCAATGAACAATTCCTCAGTAACATCACGCAGCCTCCCTGCAGGAAGCAGCCTGACGATTCCATGAAGCAACAGCACGAATTATACTATACTGTTGTACCCCCCCCCCGTCAA
>DGUD01000209.1:0-1436 GCA_002393865.1 Treponema sp. UBA4319 | reverse complement strand
CCCCCCCCCCGTCAAATTCCGCATAAGGTCATCAAAGTCCACACGTATGAATTCAAGAAAGTGCGAACGTGTTTTAAAGTCCATAATTGTATTCCTCCTTTTTAGCCCAAAACAGCATTTTTTAGCACAAAATAACCATGTGAAAAATGAATAGTGCATTTTTCACGCACTTTGCCAGGATCAATTTGCTTTAGTATTTGCGGTCCATGTCCCCTCTTTGAATAAAAAAATTCCGTACAATCTTTTTTGTTTTGGTCGGCAATAAGAGCGTTTATATCATCACTGAGTTTTCTGTAGCCACCGTTATCAGCATGCGCATAGGATTCTATGCGAATAGAATTCTTTTTCAGCAGGTTTGTTCCATCACGAAGCAAAAATTGATCAAAAGCGTTTGCCTCACCACGTCTCCTGATTCTTTTTGTATCGAACTCTATAGACGAGTAGGAATAGAAAGATTTAAATGCTTTTTCAATTTCTTTAATCAAGGCATTGATATCGTTTCTTACCGTTTTTGCATTATAAAGAGATTCCTCGTCCAACAATATTCTGTCAAACTGACTTATAACGGTCTCGATGCTGCTCAGTTGCACAGGAATTCGTTTGTTTTCTTTACCTTTTGTTGTGGCTGTAGAAAATTTTCCGTTTCCGACTTTTTCTTTATGCGCTCTGTAGTAATTAAACGCCTCTTGATATCTCGAAGAGGGCGATTCTGCATTTAATTCCTCAAGGACAATATGATAGTCTTCCCGGTTTTCTCCAACCGAATATGCGAATTTATATACTACAGGCTGAGAATTATAATTAAGATACCATTCAAAACTAACTGGCTCATTAATTGGAGCAAGATAATTCTTTGAATGATTCCAGCCGTTTCTTGCCATTGCATTCATGAAGTCAGTGCCTTCGTTACCTTCTGCAGCATGTTTGAGCATATTTGAATAGAATGTGATGGCTTTTATGAGATTTGTCTTACCGGAATTATTGGGACCTATGAAAATATTAATTCTTGACAGCTCTAAATCAGCAACATTAATATTTCTGAAATTTTTGCATGAAAAACTATTAATCATTCTTCATCCCAAAAGTTTTTCTTCCACAATCTTCGCAAGTTTCTTGCTTGCATCTCCGTAAAACACAAGGCCGATTTTTATAAAAATCGTTCAACTAAATAGTATAGATTGTTTCATCGAATTTTTCAAGGGGGCGTGCCGGATGGCTAGGGATTCAGCATGAAAACAAAAATGCGCTCCCAGTGGAAAACACCCGGACTGCCGGTTGCACGCTTCGCTTTGCAAATGGCAGCCCGGGCGTTTTTCCGCTTCCGCGCATTTTTTATGTTGAATCCTTGGCTTTGGTAGCATAAAAAAGAAAATCATTTTAAAACAGTTTACATAATTTTCCAATACCGCGTCCGTATTCAGATAAAATACATCTCA
>DGUD01000213.1:6978-8624 GCA_002393865.1 Treponema sp. UBA4319 | reverse complement strand
CATCTCATGCTGAAGCCCTGGTTTTCAGCCGTCTTTTCCTTCCCTCTCCGCACAAAACTGGTTTCTGATTTGCTTAGCATAGAAAAATATAGAAGAGAACTGCATGCCTTTCAGAAAATTTTAGAACTTCTTTGTTGCTATTTTACGCATTATGCGCTATTATAAAAGGAAACGAGATGTCTGGAATTCCGCTGTTCCAGGCAGATGCGAAGATAAAAATGTTCTGTAGTGATAGGTATGCGCCGCACGCGGGATGTCTCAGGATTCCGGGGCTGCCCTGCGGGGTATACGGATTACGGTGAATCTGATGTGCCAGGAAAGACGGAGGTGCTGGGGGCTGCCGCTGCGGTGCCCGGCGAATACGATGGTCAGGAAACGGTCATTTTTATCTTGGATAAAGGAAGCTGCGGGGACGAATTCCAGCAGCACCTTTGATGCAAGGCTTGCATTGATTCTTTTCTCGTTCGGGACGGTTACCAATCTGTTCGGTCTCGTTGCCGCCGTCGCCTTTTCCCCTCCGGGCTTCATGCGGCTGCTGGACGGTGCCATCACCCTCGTGAGCCTGGTTGCCTGCGTCGTCGTCGCCGTCGTCCTCTTCAAGAAAAAGCTCTTCAACGAGTACAGCGTCGTTATCTCCGTCGTCATCGGACTCGTGCTCTTCCCGTTTATCTTCATCACCTCCGGCGGCATGGGCGGGACGTTCATCTACTACTTCTTTATCATAGCGGTGTCGATGGGCTTCTCCGTGCGGAAGCGGTACCAGCTGGCCTATCCCTTCGCCTGCCTTGTCAGCTATGACGTGCTGATGTACCTGTCCTACCGGGGAATGCTTCCCTGCGGGCGCGAGTACCACTATGTCAAGATTGTGCCGCTGCTCATCGGCTTCTCATCCACATGGCTCTTCGTCTTCTTCTCCACGCGGAGCTGCATCCATGTCCTGCTTGAGGACAGGCGCCTGATACTGGAGGCGGAGCGGCAGTACAAGGAGCTTTCGGCAAAGGACGAGCTGACGGGGCTGCCGAACCGCCGCAAGCTGGACGAGGAGCTTTCCCTGCGGAATTTCCGCTACGGCATCATGTTCGACATCGACTACTTCAAGCAGATAAACGACACGTACGGGCATCAGGCGGGGGACAAGAAGCTGCAGGAGCTTGCCGCCATATTCATCCGCTCCTCCTCCAACGAATTCCGCTTTTTCCGCTATGGCGGCGAGGAATTCTTTGCCCTGAGCCGCTTTGAATTTGACGATACGGTAAAAATCATGCGCTCCATATTCGATGACGTGCGCGCGGAGATGTGCATAGACGGCCGCCCGATTACGGTGAGCGCGGGCATCTCCGGCGACCTGAGCGGCAGCCTTGAGATGTTCGTGAAGGAGGCCGACGCCAACCTCTACATAGCCAAGCATAACGGCCGCGACCAGTGCGTCTTTGGCGGCGAGCGCCTCTTTTAGCGGCTCCTCTCTCTTGCCAATACTTATGTGATGGCATACAATAGGGGCATGAATTTGGACGACTACAGGCTGAGCGCCTACCGCAAGGCGGCGGACGACGGCGCTAAGGATGATGGGAAGAAGGCAGCGAGCGTGTCGCGGGAGATACGCCGCAGCGGGGAGCCGGGGCATGTCCCGCTCGTGCACAAGCCGG
>DGUD01000213.1:4968-6930 GCA_002393865.1 Treponema sp. UBA4319 | reverse complement strand
TCGTGCACAAGCCGGTGTTCGAGAAGGTGAACACCCGCATCGGCGAGATTCTTGACCAGGACAAGGCGGAGAAAGAAACCCTTGAGCAGGCCAAGATTGCCGCCAGAACCGGTGTGTGGTACAGCAAGAAGGTCGCCCCTTCCGCGGACGACGTGCGCAAGGCCGCCGCAGGGCTCACGTCTGGCGGGCTCATCAAAGTCCCGGAGCAGCCGCGGGAGCCGGGGCAGAAGGACAGCATCTACCGCCGCGTGGCGAAATTCCTTGTCATCATCGGCGTGGATGAGGCCGCGAAAATCCTGCCGCACCTGAGCGACGAGCAGACCGAGAAGATTATCCCTGAGATTGCCTCCATACGCCATGTGCCGCCGGAAGAGGCCGAGCAGATTCTGGCGGAATTCCAGACGCTGCTTGACCAGGCGCGCGAGAGCGGCGGCGTGGACACAGCCCGCACCATACTCACCAAGGCCTATGGCCCGGAGCGGGCCGAATCGCTGCTGGAGAAGACCGTCGCCTTCCCGGAGGGCAAGCCCTTCGACTATCTGGCCGAGGCTGATGCCGGGCGGATAGGGGTGCTGCTCAACGGCGAGAGCGAGGCCGTGCAGTCGCTCGTGCTTTCCCAGATAGAGCCGAAGAAGGCCGCCGCCGTGCTCAACGCGATGGATGAGAAGAGCAAGGGGCGCATTATCCTGCGTCTCGCGAAGATGCAGCCGGTGGCGCCCGCCGTGCTGGAGAGCGTGAACAAGTCGCTGCACGAGAAGATGCTCATGCAGAACACTGAGAACACCCAGAACCTTGACGGGCGCGGGGTGCTCGCCCAGATTCTCAAGCGCATGAACCCGCAGGCGGAGTCGTCCATCATCGCCACTCTCAGCAACGAAGACCCTGAGCTGGGCGCCGACCTGCGCAAGCGCCTGTTCACCGAGGAGGACATCCTCGGCGCGGACGATCGCTTTTTGCAGAACAAGCTGCATGATATGGATGACCGGGACATCGTGAACCTCATCCGCGGAAAGAGCAGCGCGTTCCGCCAGAAAATCCTGAGCAACCTCTCGCGGCGCAGGGGAGATACCATCCTTGAGGATGAGCAGCTGAATCCTCTTGCCCCGCGCACGGAATGCGAGAAGGTGACCTCCCAGTTCTTTGCCGATTTGCGCCGTGCCTGGGAGTGCGGCGACCTCCGCGTGGAGGGGAGGGACGACGGCGAGGTGTACGTATGATGGAAAAAGGGCAGCTCTACAAGGGCTTCAGGGTGCTGGATACCGTGCCGGTGGAGGACTGCAGCTCTACCGCCGTCTATCTGCGCCACGAGAGTACCGGCATGGAGGTGCTCCACCTGCTCAACGATGACAGGGAGAACCTGTTTGCCTTTGCCTTCAGGACACCCAGTGCGGACAGCAGCGGCGCTGCCCACGTGCTTGAGCACAGCGTGCTCTGCGGCTCCGAGAAATATCCGATCAAGGATCCCTTCCTCCGGCTTTCCAACCAGAGCGTCAATACCTACCTGAACGCATATACCGCCAGCGACCACACAGTGTTTCCCGCGAGCTCCTACGTGCGGGCAGATTATTTCAATCTGTTTTCCGTGTATGCCGACGCCGTGTTTTTTCCGCTGCTGCGCCCGGAGATTTTCTCGCAGGAATGCTGCCGCCTTGAATTCGGGGAGGACGGAGCGGCCTTCCTTCAGGGGGTCGTCTACAACGAGATGAAGGGCAACTATGCCTCCTTTGACCGCGTCGCCTCCGACGAGATTGATCGGGCGGTGCTCGGCGGCACCAGTTACGCCTATGATTCCGGCGGGGATCCGCTTGCCATCCCGTCGCTGACGCTGCGGCAGCTCCGCGCCTTCCACCGGCGGCATTACTGTGCCCGCAACTGCCGCATCTTTCTCTACGGCGACATCGCCACGGAGGAGCAGCTGGACTTCCTTGACGGCGCCGTCATGCAGAAGCTGCGGAGTGGCGG
>DGUD01000213.1:0-4900 GCA_002393865.1 Treponema sp. UBA4319 | reverse complement strand
AAGGGCGGTGCCGTGGCCCCGCTCCGACGTGCCTGCCGTACCCGTGCCGCGCGTGGATGCGGAAGGGCCTGCCGATGAGGATAGCGGCGCCCAGGCGGAGAAGGGCATAATCTCGCTTGTCTGGCGGACGAAGGAATCCCTTGATACAGTGGACATCTCCCGTTTCTCCATGGAGCTCTTTTTCCTTGACGAGCTCTTGTGGGGCGATGACTGCGCTCCGGTGGCAAAGGCGCTGCTGGAGAGCGGTCTTGGGGAAGACATCGCGCCCCAGACGGGCGTGGACTTGAGCTGCCGCTTTCCGACAATCTGCTTTGCCTTGCGCGGCGCTGCCAGAAAGGATGCCCGGAAGCTGCGCGCGGCGGTGCGCTCCGTGCTTGAGGACTTGTGCGGGCACGGTATTCCGCGCGGGGACATCGAGCGCACCGCCATGGCCTTTGACTTCAACAACCGGGAAATCAAACGCCCGGACGGAAGCCCCTATGCGCTCGTGCTGCTGCGCCGCTGCCTGCGGGGCTGGCTGTACGGGGCAAAGCCGTGGGAGACGCTGCTGTTCCGCGCCGAATTCTCGCGCCTGCGCCGCCGCATTGAGCAGGATCCGTCGTATCTGCCCGGCCTGATACGCAGGCACATGCTGCAGAATGAGCTCTGCTCGCTCGTGACGGTGATGCCTTCTGCCCGCTGGGGAAGGCGCCGTGCCCGCGGGGAGGCCGCCGCTGTGCGCGCGCTGCTGGCGGGGCAGGGGCGCCGCCGTGCTGTTGCCGCGCAGGAGCGGATGCGCGCGTTCCAGAATGATGCTTCCGGCGATGCGAAGGTTTCCCTTGTGCCGGGTATCAGTGTCGCCGACCTGCGGGAGCCGGGCGGAAAGGTCTCGCTGCGGAAGCTTTCCGTGGAGGGTGTTCCCTTCTTTGTGAGCAGGGAGCCGACGAACGGTATCGTCTACTTTGAGCTGGCATGCCCGGCGGATATCCTGCCCCCCGCTGACTATCCCTACCTGCCCTTCTTTGCGCTCGCCGTTTCCCAGACCGGCTGGAAGGGGCTTCCGTGGGACAAGGCTGCGGCGCTTGTCGGCAGCACGACGGGCGGATTCGGCGCCTATACCTGCACCATGCATGTGCCCGACTGTTGTGTGCCCCGCAAAGAACAGGAGCCTGAAACCGGCCGGGACTGGCTTGTCTTCAGCTTCAAAGTGCTGGAGGAGCGCGTCGCCGATGCCTTCCACCTGCTGGCCGACTGCCTGACCGGCACAGACTTTTCGGACACGGCGCGGCTTTCGGAGCTTGCCGCCTCGTACTACAATTCCATAAAGACCTCCGTCGTGCCGAACGCGCATATCTTTGCCTTGTACCGCGCCGTCTGCCTGCTGAACCACAACAAGACCGTGGACGAGATATGGAACGGCGTGAGCTCGCTGTTTACGGCGGAAAAGCTGTGCAGGACCGATGCGGCCCTGCTTGCCCGCAGGCTGCGCTCCCTGCTCAAGCGGATCCGGCAGGGCGGTGCGCTCATGCATGTCACTGCCACCGCGCAAGGTGCCGCCGCCGTCCGGCGCTGCCTTCCGGCATTCATCAGGGAGACGGGGCTTCATGCGCCGCTGCCCGCCAGAGTGCGCGCGGACAGCCAGTTCCATGCGCTCACAAAGCTGCCGTTCAGGGGGCGCGGGGAAGGGGAGCTGTTCGTCATACCGGGGGAAATCGGCTTTGCCGCCTGCGCCATGCCGGGTGCTCCGTTCGCTACGCCGGAAAGCGTCGCGGACAGCGTCTATGCCCATTACGCGACGCACGGTCTTCTGTGGAAGGAAATCCGGACGGCGGGTGGCGCGTACGGTGTCTACCTGTCGCCAAACAGCGCTTCCGGCTGCATCCGCTTCCTGACCTACCGCGACCCCATGCCGGGTGCCTCGCTTGCCGCGCTGGAGCCCCTCCTGCGTGCCGCCGCAGAAAAGCCCTTTGACGCGGCGGAGGTGGAGAAGGCCGTCACCGGCACCTATTCCGACGAGAACTGCCCGCTGACGCCTGCGGCCAAGGGCCGGCGGGAATTCCTGTGGTGGCTCTGCGGCATGGACGGCGGCATGCACAGGCGCCGTCTGCGGCAGCTGCTCTCCGTCTCCGGCGCCGATATGCAGCGGGCCGCCGTCCGTTTTGCGGAGGCCGCCGCCATGAGCGGCAAAAAGGTCGTTTTCTGCGGGAAATCCCTGCTTTCGCCGGAAATACAAGAAATGACTGGCAAAACTATAGTATTGCCGTTATAATAAGTGAGGACGGGTATGTGTATGGACGATAAGAATGTGGACGACAAGAAGATAAAGGAGCTCGTAAAGATGATACGGCAGCTGGTCTCTGACGTGCAGGGCGCCCCGTATCCGGGGGAAGGCTTTGAGCCGGAGCTGTACTCCATCTGGTATGAGCACGTGCAGCGCAACGCGCAGGCCTGCAATGAATTCCTCGCGGCGAATTTCCCGCTGGGGCTGACGAAATTTAACGATTCTTTGCAGAAAATGTTTAAATAGACTATACCAAAACGCCGAAAATGCTTGTAGAAGGAAGGTTTTTGTCATGGGGGCACGACCTTCTTCCTGAGAGATTTTGGGTGGGAATTGGTATGGATTTAAATAAAATTAAGCGTAGCAAGCGCTCTATGCTCAGGGGCGCGCTCCGGAAAAACGGTTTTGACAGATGGCGGCTTGTCATGAACGGTTTTGGCGAGGCGACGGGTGAGGAATGTACCTTCTTTATAGAATTCTACATGGTCAACCCGCTCATTTCCCCGTCGGAATGCGTGCTCGGCTTCAAGAGCCGCATGCGGGCGACGACTGCCGACCTTCAGGCGGCGCTTGCCGGTACGGAAAGCGAGAAATCCATGCTTTCCGAAGCCCTCGTGCAGCCTTCGTTCGCCATGGTCAAAGTCGGCTGCCTTTCCAAGAACGGCAGGCAGCTCAATGCCTTCTTCCCCTGCTCGTCGGTGCGCATGGACACGCCGGATTACCTTATCAGGATGGGCTCCACTGACGCCGATACCTGTATCCTTACCGATACCGCCACGCTCGGCTCCGTCACCGTCACGCGCGCCGACCTGCTGGAGCGCCCGGAGCTCATGTGCAACGCCGGGAGCTTCTCGTGGAACCTCCACTACACGATTGCCGAGAGCTTCTTCCCCAATTACAACGACAAGAACTGCCACTGGTCATGTTTTGGCGCCCGCACCTCCTATTCGGGGACAATCGTCATGGACGGCGAGAAGTACAGCGTGAGCGCAAAGACCTCCTACGGGTATTTCGACAAGAACTGGGGGCACAGCTTTGCCGCCCCCTTCCTGCACCTGAGCTCCTGCAACCTGACGAGCAATATCAGCGGAAAAAAGCTGATGTCCTCCTGCTTTGCCGTGCAGGGAGAATACAACCGCCGCCTGAGCATCCTCACTTCGTTCGAGGGGGCGATGAAGGAATTCCACGCCGGGAGCCACCGCAAATTCGACGTCCATTACGAATGCACGGAGATGCCGCCCGATGACGACGGCGTCAAGCTGCACTGGTCGGTCAGCATGAACGACCGCAAGAACCTTGTGGACATAGACATCTGCTGCCCCACCGAATCGATGTTCGTGCGCGACTACGAGTGCCCGGAGGGCGGGCGGCGCGTGATGAAGGTGCTCGGCGGCGGCAGCGGCGTGGGCGAGCTGAAATTCTACCACCGCATCAAGAAGAACCTTGAGCTGATTGAGGACGTGCACGTGGCGAACTGCCTCTGCGAATTCGGTAACATAGAGCTGCCGGAGCTGTAGACAGGCGGGCAATCGTGCCTGCCCGGCGCTGCACGTCGCGGTATTCCCCCTGAAAAATTTGATTTTTCCTCCGTTCGTGTGTATCTTGAACAAGAGGAAGCCGGAAAACGGAAAGCCTTTCCTTTTCTTCCGGCTCTCCCGTACGGAGGTGTAACATGAATTACGACCAGATGACGGTGAAGACGCAGGATGCCATCCAGGAAGCCGGCAGCCTTGCGATGCAGAAAAATGCGAGCGAGATTGGCAACGAACACCTGCTCATCGCCCTCCTGAGACAAAAAGACGGAACGATTCCCCCGCTTGTGGAGCGCATAGGCGTGCAGCCGGCGTCCCTGCTTGACGGCCTTGGCAAACTAGCCGACCAATATCCGCGCGTCAGCGGGAACGCGCAGATGACGTTCTCTTCCGAGGCGCAGCGGACAATCGCGCGGGCGGAATCCGAGATGGCTGCCCTCAAAGACCAGTACCTTTCCACAGAGCATCTTTTCCTTGCCATGACGGAGGCTTCCGACAAGGTCGGCGAGCTGCTGCGCTCCAACGGCTGCACGCGCAAGGCGGCGCTGGAGGCGCTCAAGGCTGTGCGGGGCAACCAGACCGTCGATTCCCAGGATCCTGAGAGCAAAATCCGCTCGCTGGAGAAATACTGCACGGATCTGACGGCGCGGGCACGGCAGGACAAGATAGATCCCGTCATCGGGCGCGACGAGGAGATTCGCCGCGTCATGGAGGTTATCAGCCGCCGCACCAAGAATAACCCGGTGCTTATCGGCGAGCCGGGCGTTGGCAAGACAGCCATTGTGGAAGGGCTTGCGCGCCGCATTGCGGCCGGGGATGTACCGGAGAGCCTCAAGAACAAGCGCCTGCTCGCGCTTGACCTTGGCCTGCTGGTGGCAGGCGCGAAATTCCGCGGGGAATTCGAAGAGCGGCTGAAGGGCGTCATAACGGAGGTCAGCAAGTCCGAGGGGCAGATACTGCTGTTCATCGACGAGCTGCATACGATTGTGGGGGCTGGCGCCGCGGAAGGCAGCATGGATGCGGGGAACCTGCTCAAACCGGCGCTTGCCCGCGGCGAGCTGCACGTCATCGGTGCCACCACGCTCAACGAGTACCGCAAGTACATCGA
>DGUD01000175.1 GCA_002393865.1 Treponema sp. UBA4319 | reverse complement strand
GGAGCGTTCCGGAGCAGGTGATGCTTCTGTCAGATTCCGCCCGTGTAAGCCTGCCGTCCTTTCCCGGCAGGAACGAGGACAGGCGTTTTGCCTCCGTGAGTATGTATGGCGAGAGCGGGTCTGCAGCCTTTGCTTCCGTGCCCGCCTCCGGCAGCTGGAATTTCTCGTAGCCGTGCACGGTGTACGAGCTTCCCTCCAGCAGCGCGATGGCGTCCAGCTCGCTCTGCTCCCAAGGCTTTCCGAATCCGGTAAAGCAGTGCGCGTAGATGCCCGCCGTCCTGCAGCAGGTTGCGAGCGGGAATATGAAGTTCGTGTTGTCCGAGTAGCCCATGAACCACTTGGGCGCCGCCGCCGCGATGCGGTCAAGGTCTATGTGCGCCATCGTCTCGCACATGAGCTCCCCGCCGCCGCAGGATATGATGGCATCTGTGTCGCCGCCGCAGTAAAAGCGCTCAAGTTCCTGTGCGGCAGTGCGGGGATTCGTGCTGATGCCGAGCCCGTCGCTCATGTGGCATGTCTGACCGGCGAGCACCTTGTAGCCGCGTTCCTTGAATCTGCGCTCAGCCTCTGCAAAGCGTGTGGCGTACGGTTCCGTCGTCGCCCCGAAGGATGGCGCGCAGACGCCGATTGTGGCGCCCGGCCGCAGTGGTTCTGGGAATCTCATGTCTGCCTCCTGTATGGACCGGCTTTCTCCGGCTCTTTCCTTGAGTATAGCAGGGCTGTGCCGGAATGTCTGCCCCTGCGCCCTGTTCCGCCGGGAAGACAAGCATTCTTTTTTTATGAGCCCTGCCGTCAGGATATTCTCCGGCTTGCCTTGTTTTATTTGATGTGATAATATCATAATGATATTTTCAAGTGGAAGGGGGAAAGTGTATGGGGACTTCGTGTGCCGGTATCTTTGAGGCAGGGATGCACCGCCAGACGGGGGATGCGCTTGCCTATCCGCCTGCAGGCCATGCGTACATACGCTGCAAGGAGAAGAAGGACGCCGAGCAGCATCGTATCGCCGCCTCGTGGGAGAAGGCGGGGGAATTTGCTTTCTGTGCGTCCCTTCCGGCTGCAGGGCAGCTGGAGGACGCCGCCCTGCAGGACGAATATGTGGCGCTGCTGGTGGATGAGATGCGGCTCTATGCGCCGCTTATGGAAGGCAGGCGCTCGCTCGGCTTTGAGCTTTTCGGCTCCGGAGCGCCGCTCCTTTCTGCGGGGAACATGCGGCGCATCTGCGATGCCGTGCACGAGCTGTTCGTGTTCAAGGACGGCGTATCGTTCAGCCTCTCGGCGGATGTGCGCTCTGCCGCTGCTGGCACGGACGGGCTTCTGGCGGCATCGGCGTGCGGCTACCAGCGGATAAGCCTGCGGCTTGAGCCTTCCGCCGGAAAAAGCGGGGAAAATGAGGCGGCCTTCCGGGCTCTCAGGCGCAGCGGTTTTCCGCGCATAAATGTGGAGCTCCCCAGCTGCCTGCCGCAGCAGGATTCCTATGATTTTGACATGCTTCTGCAGCAGGCGCTTTCTCTTGAGCCGGAATATATCACGCTTTCCCGTCCCCCCGCCCAGTTTGCGGACGGTGGCGTGTACAAGTGCCTGCACCAGTACCGCAGCGCCTACGGACTGCTTACAAAGGCGGGCTACCGCACCACGTGGGGAAAGCGGACTTTTACCAGGATTGATTACGACTATGGCACCGGCGACTTTGTCTCCAGCCGGATAATACGGGGCGTCCCTTATTTCGGGCTGGGGCTGGGTGCGCGGGCATTCGGGCCGGGCTATGCCTCCTGCAACTTTGGGGGGCAGGGCGGCTATGCGCGCTACAAGAAAGCGCTGCTTGCCGGACAGTTCCCCGTGGATGCCGTGTACGCCCTTCCGCCGGAGGAATGCATGGCGAAGTTCGTGGCGCAGTCCCTGCGCTTCGGCTTTATCGACCTGAAGGCGTTTCAGGGGCGCTTCGGCACGGAATTTGCCAAGGTCTACTCGCAGCAGCTGCAGTTCCTGAGCGACAGGCATTTGCTGGAGAAGGTCGGGTACCGCTGGTGCCTGACGGAGCGCGGGGTGGACTACCTGCACGGCATTGCGCCGCTCTTCTATTCTCCGCAGGAAAAAAAGCTCCTGCTATCGCAGCAGGAGAAATCCGGGGAAGCAGCCGCTGCCGGCCCGCAGACGGAGGCTTCCGCACCCCGTGAGGACAGGGACGAATTCGGCGTGAAGGTGCTGACCGCCGCCTTTTCGTTCCGCACCTATGCGCCTGAGAACTACCGCAGGAATTCCGGCGGGGAGCTTTCCGTGCTGCTGGTGCGGAAGGGAGAAGGCTGGGCGCTCCCGTCGGCCTATCTGCGCCACGGGGAGGATGCTGCCGCCTGTGCCGCCCGCAGCATTCCTTCCGCGGCGGGGCAGGGGGACGTGTGCTGCATGGGGGCTGCCGGCTCCGCGGAGGGGAAGGATGTCGCATTGTCCTGCCTCTGCGTGCTGAAGGGCACTGCCGCCGGTGATACCGTGCAGGACGAGGCTGCCGCATGGTTTTCCGTATCGCTTTCCGGAGACGGAAAGCATTCCTTCCGGCTGGAGCTTGGCTGCGGCGAGGAGCGGCTGCGGGCGGTACTGCGGCAAAGTCCTGCGTCTTTTGGGGCGCCGCTCCTTTCCTGCAGGAGCCTTTCAGGGCTGGATGCCGCAGACGCGGAGCTGCTTGCCCGCGCGCTGCTGCTGCTCCGCGGCCGTGCCGCCCAGTTCGACGTGCTCTTTGACTTCCTTCCCAAGAAATTCACGCTTGCGCAGCTGCAGCAGCTGCTGGAGCTGCTGCTTGGCGAAAGCGTCGTCGGCCCGAATTTCCGGCGCAAGGCGGCGGAATTCGTGGTGGAGACCGGCGACTACGACACCGCCGCCGGACACCGCCCCGCAAAGCTCTTCGCCCGCCGCAGCTGAGCCTTGCGGCATAAAGGGATGGTGTGCGTTGCGTGCGCCTAGCCCGCGGTGATGCGCAGCACCTTGCTGAACGAGGTGACGGCAGTCTTGCGCTCCATGTTGCCCTTGAGGAACAAGGTGCGCAGCGCTATGCGCCACAAGCCCGGCGCGGCGCCGTCCGGCAGCCAGAACTCCAGCGTCTTGGGCTTGTTGGAGACCAGCCGCCCCACAGGAACCCATGTGCTTTCGTCGCTGTCCGGCGGCAGATCCTCCGCGCCCTCCGCCACGGGCACAAGGAATATGCCGCTGCCCGTGCCGCCGATTTTGAGCGCGGAGCCGCTTATGCGCACCGCCTTGCCCGCCGTGAGGGTGCCGTCCTCTTCCCCTGTGAAGAGGTCTGCAACGGAGTCCACCTTGGGCGAGCTGTCGCCCAGCTCTATGCGGTCAACCTTGAGCCCTGCGGCAATCTCGCCCGCAAGCTGGCTTGCGGTGAAGCGCGGCGTTATGCGCGGGATTGACGACGGGGTGGGGTTGTCGCCCTTGATTGCCCCGTCCGGCGCAAAGAACATCGTGACAAGCCCGAACATGTCCACCGCCTGCCCCGTGCGCAGGGTGCAGATTATCTCGTCCCGCAGCAGGTAGACCACGTGCTTTACGGAATAGTCGCTGATGCCCGTGTCCTTGCGGCTTATGCGGGCAATCATGTTGTCCATGTCCGCCGTGTTGCGGGTGATGGTGCCGTAGCTTCCCAGACCGTCCTTGAACGCGATGGGGTGCAGCTTGAGTGAAACGATGCTCTTTGTGTCCTGGAAGGAGCTGGTATCGATGATTTTCTTGACAGACATACATTGTCCTCCTGAAATTTGTTTGGACGGCGAAGCCGTCCTTTGACAGAATCCATCGGAGGGTGTACAATGTATGCAGTATGCACGGATTGTACCGCAGTCCGATGCCGACCAAGCCCCGTGCGGAAGTTGTAGTTCCGCGCGGGGCGTCTTTGTTTTATGCCTATAAAACGCCTGTGCTGCAAAAGGGTTACATATTTTTCAATAAAACTGAAGAAAATCGCAGCGGATGCAAGGAAAAGGTTCCCCCCAAGGATGTAGGCAACAGAGTTCCAAGGGAACAGGCAACAGAGTTCCAAGGGAGCAGGCAGCGGAGTTCCAAGGGAGCAGGCAGCGGAGTTCCAAGGGAAGTGACAGCGGAGTTCCAGGGAAGGGGGCTTCATCCTTGAAAGGTGGTGCAGTAAAAAATCATATAAAAAGTCTTAACCCCCGCCCCATCCCTGCCGAAGGAAAAACTAGAGGGCGCTGCTACCACACTACAACACCCCGAGAATCAGAATCTTGCAAACCCTTATTCCATAAGGCTTTGCAAAATTCTGACGGTACCTCAAATGTTTCGAATACATTTTTTTGAGTATAGCAGCATGAAAAAGTTTCTCACAATCCTGCTTTTTTCCGTCTATGCCGGTGCCGCTGTGCCCGCCCATGCACAGGCTTTTGCCTCCGCCGAGCCGACGCACTTTACATTCAGAATCCCCGTCAGCATCTGCTGGTGGGCGCCCGCCGGAAAGGACTGGCGCGGCTCCGTCACCGGCATTGCAGGGCTGCGCTCCGGCGTTGAGCTGTACCCCCACAAGGCGGGCGCGTCGCCGGAGGACGGCACCTTCAGGCTCTACGGGAGGGCGCTGCTGGGCTGGCGCATAGGCGCGGGTGACCAAGGCACCTACGGCGAGCTGTACAACGCGTTCTCCGCACAGGCGGGGCTGTTCGCCCGCGTGAACATCACGCGCCAGCACGGGCTGTACCTTGGCGGCGGCGCAGGGTGGGCGGTTGAGGCGCACTCGTTCAGCCCCAAGCACAGCGCACAGAAGACGGAGACCAAGCGGGGCGCAGCCGTCACGCTCACTGCGGGCTACCAGTTCAAGACCGCTGGGCGCATCTCCGTGTTTGTGGAGGCGGAATATGCGCATTTCCTTGCGGACAGCTGCCTTGACGTGTTCATGCCCAGCGCGGGCATAACGATAGGGCTGTAGGGGGCGCAGCATGAAGAAGCCCCTTGCATTCCTTCTGTCCATCGCTTTCATCCCCCTGCTGCATTCCTGCGCCAACGGCGACATTTCCGAGCTCCTGCGCAGCTACGACGACCCGTCCGACGACACCCCCGCCGCCCGCTGCTACGAACAGGCGCATACGGTGTCCCTGACGTGGAGACCCGACCCCTGCGCGGACACGTTCATCCTCATGCGGGCGGAGGACGACGGCGCGGAGGAGTTTGAGGAGGTGTATTCCGGCGGCGCAACGAAATACACGGACACGTTCCCGCCCACCGACGACCAGCGGCGCGTCCTGTACCGGCTGGACAAGGTGAGGGGCACCAAGCTGTTCAAGGGCTCCGACTGCGCATGTGCGGTGGTCTCCGCCACGCTGCACGACCTGCACGAGCCCGACGGCACCGCGGAGCAGGCGGTCGAGCTGGAGCGCATAATAACGGCGACCATGCCGTGCAGCCAGTTCAGGTACAAGGGGCGGGCGTTTGGGGACGAGGACTGGTTCTACATACGGCTCAAGCCGCTGTGCAGGGCATACATTGAATTCGTGCAGCTGGACATAGACAGCAGCGTCCCCGACACCTGCTTCCTGCTCACGGAGCAGGGCGGGCTGCCGCAGGACGTGGCGAACAGGAGCAAGATAGTCGTAGAGAACAGCACGCTTGCCTCCCGCTGCATATACTTCAAGATATGCCCGGACTTGAACAAGCTGTTTTCCGGGGTTCCGGGCGCATCCGTCCCCGCATACCGCATGGAGCTTTCCGAGGAGGTGTACAAATGAGGCGCGCACCCCTCGTCCTCCTGCCGCTGCTTGCGCTGCTTTCCTGCGAGGTGCCGCAGGGCAGCACATGGTATACCCGTCCGGACGGCACGGATTCCGCCGGGGCTGCCCCGGCGGAATCCGTGCTCTTTGAGGAGGTTCCAGCCGCGGGGGGCGGCACGGAATACTTGTTCAGGACAAACGACCCCAAGTACCTTGCCCCCGGCGGGAGCGCCGACTGGAAGGTGGTTGACGCCGCAGTCTCCTCCGAGGCGTCCGCCGCCGTTTCGCGGAGGCTCGGCAGCGGCACGGCGGGGCAGGGCATCCTTTTCGCCGCACGGAACAAGGGAGGCAGGAGCTACTTCCTCGCCGTCCTGATAAATACAAGGCAGCAGTACACCATAGAAAAGTACCTTGCAGGGGAAAAGACCGTAATCCAAGGATGGAGGCACAGCGGCCTGCTCAAGGCTGGCTACGGGGTGAAGAACACCATCCGTGCGGTGGCGGCATCCAACGGGAACATCTCCATATATTTCAACGGGAGCCTTGCCGACACATTCCGCGACACCCCGTCAGGCGGCATACCGGCGCTGTCCACGGGAGGGTATGGGTACATCGTTGAGATAGCACCGGACGAGAAGCTACCTGCAAGCTTTGTGGAGGTCGCGTTCTCAGAATGAAAGCCAACACATGCCCCCTAAAACAAGAAGCAAGCTTTCTCTTTGCAAACTGCCATTTGTACCACTACGCCGGCAACAACCCGATACGCTATACAGACCCAGATGGAAGGGATGATTGGGACTATTTTTTGTACCTAGCAGAGGCTTCCTTTGAAGATACCGTGGAAAATACAATCCCTGCTTGTTGGATGGATGCCAAGGGGCGGGCAGGAAATTTCTTATCAAATATATTTTCTGGCAAGGGGAGGTTCCAACTTGTAGGTACAGCTTCATTCATTACTGTTTCAGGGGAATTGGTTTTATTGGATTGTGGCGCCACAAAATGTGGTGAAAGGTTGACTATAAAAGGGTTTGACAGAAATGCTTTTTGTGGAACCATTGCAGACCTCTCAGGCCGCCCCATCGTCATAGACAGCAACAAAGTTTCTGTGACTATAAACGCTGTATCTATTGAAATCTCGGAAGATAAAAATGGGGAGGCGACAGCATCTATTGGGCTTAGCGCCCCGTTGCCAAAAGGTCTGTCCGCAGGATTTTCCGCTAAGTTTTCAGCACCGGTAGCAGATGGTGAATACGGAACATTTGCGAACAGGAGAAACAATGAAATAAATAAGAAAGTAAGAAAACACAATGAAAATGCCAAGTATATCGATGAGGCGTTGAAAGGTCTTCTTATGGGGGAGGATGAATTTTGATTATGAAGAAGTTCCCTGTTGTTTTTCTTGTACTGTGCTGTACCCTTGGCAATTTTTCCGCCTGTTCAGATCCCAGCAGGTTTGAGACGGCCAGCAAGCTTGCGGACAAGGGGGATTATGCGGGTGCTGTTTCATATTTGGAAGACAAGCATACGGAAAGGAACCACAAGTATTATGGCCTGCATGGCCTGTATTGCTCAAAACTGGCAATCCCCCGGTACAGGGATGCCGTCCATGATTATGAAACGCTGCTTACGCTAGGATATGAAAACAATTATTATGCACTGTGCGAGCTTGCCCTTTGGTCGTACTGCATAGAGGAATTCGACAAAGCAGTGTTCTATGGGAAACAGGCGGAGTTCTTTTCCGAACAAAAAGAGAACCAGCTGATTACATTCGTCATGGCGGAATCTTATTATGGCATGGGGGACTATGATGGCTCCTTGGAGCTGTACAGACAGCTTGCGGAAGGCAACGACGCTTCCCTTTCCGATGCTCTTGATTACAACAAGGTGCTGTCAATTGTGCATGGCGACGATTCCCTTCTGAAATTTTGGGAAGGACTTGATTTGGACGGCTTGAGCCAAGAGGAGAGGGATGACTTGTGCTTTGAATATGCAAAAGCCCTGCTGGAGCTGGGGAGGTTCTGCGAAGCCCAAGATTGCTTGGACAAGCTGGGCACCTCTTCAAAGCAAAGCGTTTTGATGCCGCCTTATAAATCCTTTGTATCCTTCATCGTTTCCGGGATTCCCTCTTCTGGTGAACAGCCATTGTACATGGACACTGTAGAGAAAATGTTGAAGGGGAGCCTT
Source organism: Treponema sp. UBA4319 (assembly GCA_002393865.1). Taxonomy (GTDB): domain Bacteria; phylum Spirochaetota; class Spirochaetia; order Treponematales; family Treponemataceae; genus Treponema_D. Next base: position 1,457 of record DGUD01000175.1, on the reverse strand, counting down.
GTTGTTTTTACATCAGTCCCGGACTTGGAATTGCTGAGGCTTTCAACCCTCTACTTTTATTTCAAGCAGGACTATGCCCGTGCAGGGGTGTATTGCTCTCTGCTGAAGAATTTTTCCATGGATATACGCAGTCAAAAAAAGACTCTGGACAAAGCAGAGATAGAACAATATTTTGCGCATGACAGGCTGTACCTTATGGTCAAAGAGTACATGGATGCTGCGGTTGGGCTTGGAACAAAATGACATGCGGAAACATCTGATAAAAGAAAATAATGCAATGATGAAGGTAGACGCCCTCTGTTTTAACCAAAACATGTCTTTTTCAAACTGCCATTTGTACCACTATGCAAACAACAACCCGGTTGCGTACACCGACCCGGATGGAAATGATATAAAAAAAATAACGCTATGGAAAGGCGGATTAGGCATATTGGGTGCTGCAAGACTTTCCGTTGGTGTTGCAATCGACAGCAATTATGATATGGCAATATTCGCAACAACTGAGCTAGGAATAGGTGCGGGCGCAACATTCGTTGATGAAACTGTAGTGAACACTCTTGGTTTGACAACATTTAATTCTATTTCAGATTTATTAGATGTATCCATAAATTTAAAAGATGTTCTCCTTATGTTTAAAGAGAATGACATGGTTCCAGATGACACTGGAAAAGGAAATTTGGATGACTACCCCATCGAAGGATATCTTAACTTTACGAATAAGATTCCTGTTTCTTGTAGTAGGGAAACTATATGCGATTGGACAAGTTGTCCAGTGGAAGGTGTCATTGGCATTGGGGCGGAAGGTGACAAAGAAGGAAATGTCTCTTTTAGCTTCGGAGCAAAAGCAATGGCAGCACTTTATCTCTTTGAAGGAACTGTCTTTTTTAGAGTTGATGAGGCAGTAAGGAATCAACAATAAAAAGGAGAAGGAAGAATGTTTTCTTTGATTATTACCTTGGTTGTTATCTTAAATTTGCTATTGTTTATGCTTACGGTATCACTTCATATTGTAGGCATAATTTATCTTATTCGGTTTAAGGATGTCATTAATACAGTCGATAAAATATTACTATTGATACCGATTTTTGTTCCTGTAAAAAGTATCAGAGAGAATATTGTTGACAAGAAAAAATTTAACAGCATCAACAAATATCTTCGTTTTGTGTCTATCTATAAAGTTTATTTTATAATTGACATGCTGATAACTTTTGCATTTTTTCTGTTCATATAAATAACGAGTAAATATTTTTTCTCATGCGGAGGCTTTTTATCATCTTCTACTTGTATGATAAAAATGGAACGAATCAATGTTTCTATTACTTCGGAAATTAAAACCCGCAAATATCAAGCAGCTTGCTTAGTTATGTAGGATAGGTTTCTGTGCTTGAATATATTCTGAACCTTTGATTTGTCGTTTTGAAGCCGTCTCATAGATGAACCCTCAGGTTGTCAACAAT
>DGUD01000168.1 GCA_002393865.1 Treponema sp. UBA4319 | reverse complement strand
ATCTCATGCTGAAGCCCTGTGCGCAGGGCCTTCTGCCTCCGTGCTTTTTTATGCTGCTCCCCCTTTGCGGGGGATTCTTTGCGTGCCCTTACAGGGGCTTAATCTGCGTCCGGTATACGGAGCGGAAGCCGATGAGGCAGCATGTGAGCGAGGCTGCCTCCGCGATGACGAATGCCCACCAGATGTTGTTGATATTGCCCGTGAGCGAGAGCAGCCATGCTGCCGGGAGCAGCACGATAATCTGGCGGACAAAGGACGTAATCATGCTGAACAGCCCTCTGCCCAGCGCCTGGAACACCGAGATGAACGTGATGGAGAACGCCGCGATGGGGAAGTGGAGCGCGATGGTGCGCAGCGCGGGTACGCCGATGGAAAGCATTTCTGGCGATGCGTTGAACAGCAGGAGCAGCGCGCTTGGCACCAGCTCAAAGGCAAGCAGTCCCGCGAGCATGATGCAGAAGGCTGCGATGGCGCACAGGCGTATGGAGCGCGTAATCCGTTCCTTGTGGCGGGCGCCGTAATTGAAAGCGACGATGGGGACGATGCCGTTGTTCAGCCCGAACACCGGCATGAAGATAAAGCTCTGCAGCTTGAAGTATACGCCGTAGACCGCGATGGCGGTGGTGGAGAACTGCCCCAGGATATTGTTCAGCAGGTAGGTGAGGAAGGAGCCGATGGAGCCGAGCAGTATGGACGGCACGCCGACCTTGTAGATGTCCGCGATGGTTTTTCCGTCCGGCCGGATATACCTGAGCTTGAAATGAATATCCTTGTTCCGCGTGAGGTTGAGCGTGATGGAGACTACCGTGGCGGCAATCTGCCCGATGACGGTTGCCCATGCGGCGCCCGCTATGCCCATGCGCGGGCAGCCGAGCAGTCCGAAAATCAGCAGGGGGTCAAGAATACAGTTGATGATGGCGCCCGTCAGCTGCGAGACCATGGAGAGCACGGTGCGCCCGGTGGACTGGAGGAGACGCTCAAAAATCACCGCACCGAAGAGCCCGAAGGATATCTTCATGCAGATTTCAAGGTAGGTGGTGCCGTAGCCGGTGATGGCCTGGCTGTCGGTCTGGCTTGCAAAGTATGGGGTCGGGATAAGGAATCCCAGTATGATGAACACAATGCAGGTGAGCGCCGCGAGGAGCACGCCGTTCATGGCGGTCTTGTCCACGGCCTGCTGGTTTTTCTGCCCCAGCCGCATGGAAAGCAGCGAGTTGATGCCGACGCCCGTGCCGACGGCGGTGGAAATCATAAGGTTCTGGATGGGGAACGCAAGGGAGACCGCAGTCAGCGCGTCTTCCGAAATCTTTGCGACGAAGATGCTGTCAACGATGTTGTAGAGCGCCTGGACGAGCATTGAAATCATCATCGGGAGGGAAATCTGTACGAGCAGCTTTCCGACGGGCATGACGCCCATTTTGTTTTCTGTGGCTGTTGCTTCCATAATGTGCCCAGTGTAGCAGGAACGCGTCCCCTGCACAAGGGGGCGTATTCCTGCTGTGGCGCGTCTCAGCCGACGGTCATAATCTGCTGGATGGCGGCGTGACCCGATTCCTGTGCGGGCTGGCCGCTGTCCGTCCGGAACGGTGCGAGCGGCAGTCCGTTTGCGCCGAATACGGTGACGGGGCCGTAGTTGAACCACGCGTAGCGCGCGGACAGCGGGCGGGAAACCTGCGGGCTGCTGAGCGTGATGCTTGCCTTGCCGTCTTCCGTGCCGAATGCGAATGCTGCCGGATGGAACACGCCGTCGATTCCCGCAAGCTCAAAGCCGGTGAATTCCGCAGGGACAGTGTTGCCCTGCCGCCGCTCCATCTCCTTGTATTCGGCGAGCACCTGCGCGTCGTCCCGCAGGCAGAAGCCGCCGCCCGCGTGCCGGAAGCGCAGCACCATCCGCCCCTTTTCCGCGCGGCTGCTTTCCAGCATGGGAGAGAGCGCCTCGTCCGGGGCGGCTTTTTTGTATACGTTTGCGAGCGCGTTGCGCTCCAGCCGCTCGCCCACTTCCTGCTTTGCCTTGGGGTGGATGTCGCTGAACTGCCCTTTGTCGAGCGCGCAGCTCATCCATGCGTTCCTGACGGAATCGTGTACCTGCTGCTGCGCCTCGCGGATGATGCACCAGTGCTTGAAATCTTTGTCCGCCTGATAGCGGTGGTTCGGCAGCTGCACAAAGACGAACGGCAGCGCCGGGTCGTGCCAGTCCGCGCGCCAGTTCTCTATGAGCGCGGTGAAGAGCTTGCGGTAACTTGCGGGCTTGTGGTCGTCGCTCTCGCCCTGGTACCAGATGACTCCCCTGAGCGTGTACGGCAGGATGCGCGCCACCATGCAGTCATACAGGCCGGTGGGGCGGTAGGGGTTCTTGCAGGACTTGGGTCCTGGCCACGGGCACTTGCCCAGCACCTTTTCCGCGGTCTCCCAGGTAAGGTTCTTGTCCTTCTCGAACATCCGCGCGAATTTCTCCTGCCACACGTTGTTCTCCTGCTCATAGGCGTCGTATTCGGCGCACTGCTGCTCCACGCTCTTGCCCCTGAGCGCCTCTTCGTATTCGCTCAGGTAGCAGGACAGGTCGGCGTCCTTCTCCAGATATTCGCGGCGCATCCACGCGCTTGCGCTGGTGCCGCCCCAGTTGCAGCCGATGACGCCAACCGTTACGCCGAGGTCTTTTGCGAGCTTGCGGGCAAAAAAGTAGCCGACGGCCGACCATGATTTTTTTGCCTCGGACTGCCATGTCTGCCAGCAGGTCTTCCGTTCGGCCTCGTAGAAGGCTTTGTCCATCCAGCCGATTTTGTTCGTGTAGTAGAAGCGCACCTGTTTTCCGCCGCCGTTCCCTTCGCTGTCGGCAAGCTCCGCAGGACCTTCCGTGCAGTTCTGCAGCTCGAATTCCATGTTGCTCTGCCCGCCGGCAAGCCAGACTTCCCCGATGGCGATATCCTGCAGCACACGCGTTTCTGTGGTGCCGCCCGCATGGCATTCCGCGCGGACTGTGCAGCCGTCCTGCGCGCTCTGCGGCGGCAGAAAAAGCTCCCACCTGCCGTTCCGCGCGATAGTGCTGTTCTGCGCGAGCTGCATGCCGTCAGCCCCGCTCAGAGAAAGCTCAATCTCTGCCCCGTCTGCCGCTGTCCCGAACAAGGCGATGTCCTTGCCGCGCTGCAGCACGCAGTGGTCAGAGAACACTGCCGCGAATGAAAAATCCTGCATAAAATCCTCCTCTCTGCTCCGCCGGCCATAGAGCCGGCAGCGCAGGTCGTGCACAATTGCTTGCGGTTTTTGCGCCTGAATATCCGGCGGAACCTGCGCTGCGGCATGTCATTCCCAGAGGGTGCCGTAGCTCGCCATCGCCTCTTCTGGGCTCATCGTGCCGTTGGCGACGTTCCTTACGGCGCGCCGCACCTGCTTTATCGCGTTGTCCATGAGCCCGGTGCGCTCGGCGTAGACGAATGTCGCGACCGCGAACGCCGAGTAAACCTCGTCAAAAGAAAAGTCCGTGGACACGGTGACGAGCCGCTTTATGGCGGACAGATTGTTCAGTTCCTCGGAAGAAAGGAGGAATCGCATGAATTCGTTGGCGAGCGCGAGGTTCCTGCTGTTCCGGTTCACCGAGAAATCGATGACGGGCGAATTGAAGAAAATGCCGCCGTATTCCGGTACGGGGACGGGGTGGAAGCTGTAGGTAAAAGGTTGCGCGATGAATGCCTCCGAAAGCCGCTCCCGCTTTTTGGTGCCGGACACGATATCGGCGCTTGTAATCGCAATCGGGATGTCGCCCTCAAAAAAGCGCATGATGAGCGCATCGTAGTCGTTTTTCAGCTCCTTGCAGGCGCTCTGGTTGACGATGCCGCTTGACATAAAGTCTTCGGTCATGCTGAGCAGCGGCGCAAGGAATTTTCCAGCTTCGGGATTGAGCGAGTTGAGCAGGGGAACGCTGCCGGGGATGAGACCGACGCTGTGGTAGAAATACGGCAGCGAAAATGCGCTGTACATGCTGCTCGCCTTGTCGCTCAAGCCGCCGAGTATGGGCACAGCGATGCCTTCTTCTATGAATTTCTTGCACGCACTCTTGAAATCGTCGTAGGTCTGCGGAATTTCTATGCCGTGCTTCTTGAACAAATCCTGGTTCACGAGCATCCCGTAGGTGGAGGAGAGCACGGGCACCATCAGCATCTTTCCGCCCGGATGCTCCGTCATCAGCTCCTGCCGGACTGCGGAGAGATTGATACCGAGCGCCGGGGCGGAGAGATCCTCTGCCGCCTCAAAGAGCGGCTCGCATTCCGGCTTGTCGAGCATCCACGTGAACGTAAAGAATATGTCCGGCGCCTCGCTGCCCGCGATTGCGGTCGCTATATTGGAGTTGTAGCTGTCAAGGTATTCGTAGGAGAGCTCTATGCCGGGATAATATGCGTTGAAGCGGTCGAACTCCGCCTCCAGTGCCTCAAAGTTTGCGTAGTGCCCGGCGATGAGTATTGTGCCGGTGGTACCGCTGTCAAGGCGCGGGACGAATGCCGGGGCGTCATCCTGCGCGACGGACGTCTTTTTGCCGCAGCCGGAAAGGAGTATGGCTGCAAGAAGCAGCGCGCAGAGGTGCGGGGCAAAGGAGCGGGCAGAACAGATGTTTCTTTTTTCCATGATGTACCTCACAGCAGCGATAGCGCCGTGCTCTGATCGACGGCGCGGACGGCTGCACGGATTTTTGTGTATGTAGGGGCAAAAGCGGCGGGCATCGCAAAGCCGTCAAGCTCGGCGATGATGGCGTCCGCTGTGCCGAAGTCGAATGCGACCAGCACCTCGCGCAGGGCTGCGAGCGCCTCCGCGAGTTTTGCGGCAGGAATTTCGGGGCGCCTGTCATCGGTATTGCCGGAGCCCGGCTTGCACAGCGGCGCAAGGCGCGGAATGTATGCGCGGTAGGCTTCCAGCAGCGCGGGCGTCTTCTCCCGGATAGCTGGAATCGCCGCCGCGTCGCCTGCTTGCGCCTCGTTGCCGTGCTGCTCCAGCTCCGCCGCCTGGGCGGAAAGCTCCGCTGCGCCGATGAGCCGCGCGCTGCTTTTGAGCGCGTGGACGAGTATCGTGTAATCCTTCCAGGCTTCGTCTGCCGCAAAGGCTTCGATGGCGGCGGATTTTTCCCCGATGACCTCGTGGAAGTTCCGCACCGCCTCGATGAATGTCTCGGCGCTGCCGCAGTTCCGCAGTGCGGCGCCGGAGTCCAGCGCGAACATCTCCCGCACGAGCGGGTCGGCGGCTCCTGTGTCCGCTGCCGGACTGCTTCCGCCCGCCTTGTAGCCGTCGTCGCCGCTGTGCAGCATGAGCTGCTCCGGCAGGTATTTTGCCAGCATCGCCTCCAGCTTGGCGCTGTCCACTGGTTTTGTCAGATAGTCGGAGAATCCTGCCTCAAGGTACATCTCCCGCGCGCCGGAAACCGCGTTTGCGGTGAGCGCGATGCAGACGGTGTGCTGGTTCACGCTTGTGGTGTCAGCCCGGAGCTTCTGCAGCATCTCCAGCCCGCCCATCTGCGGCATCAGGTGGTCGGCAAGGATGATGTTGAACGGCGTGTCATGCGCCTTTTCGAGCGCGCTCATTGCGTCCGCGGCCGTCTCTATCTGGATGCGGGTCGCCTTGAGCAGCCCCTTGACCACCGTCAGGTTCATCGGCGTGTCGTCCACCACCAGAATCTTTGCATCCGGCGCCTGGAAGCTTTCAGTGTAGCGCACTGCCGATTTTGCGGATTCCCGGTGCGCCGCGCGCCAGTCGCCGATGGGCTCCCACGCGAGCACTTCCTGCCGCACCGTAAACGAGAAGTCGCTCCCCTTGCCGTAGTCGCTCTTTACGACGAGCTGGCTACCCATGGCAGACAGCAGGCTCTTTACGATGCTCATCCCCAGACCTGTGCCTTCGATGTTGCGGTTGCGGCTTTCTTCAATCCGCTGGAACGGCGAGCAGAGCTTCTCTATGTCCTCAGCCTTGATGCCGATGCCCGTGTCCAGCACATGCACGGTGATGAGCACGTGCGTGTCGTCTTCACGGCAGAAGCTGATGTTGAGCGTGACGCCGCCGGAATGCGTGTACTTGACGGCGTTGGTGAGCAGGTTGAGCGCGCACTGCTTTATGCGCGTGTCGTCGCCGCGGAGCTGCGAGGGCATTGTCTCGTCCACATTCACCGTGAACGAGAGACCCTTCGCGTCGGCACGGCTCTGGATGATGTTCACCAAATCTGCCACCACGGCGGCAAAGTCGTATTCCGCGGAGATGATTTCCATCTTGCCCGCTTCGATTTTTGAGAAGTCGAGGATGTCGTTGATGAGCGCGAGGAGCATCTTGCCGCTTGACTGGATGTCCGAGGCGTAGCTGCGGATGGTCTCGTCGTTGCTCTCGCGCAGCACCATCTCGTCAAGCCCCAGGACTGCGTTTATGGGCGTGCGGATGTCGTGGCTCATCACGGAAAGGAAGTTTGACTTTGCCTTGTTTGCGGCGTCCGCCGCCTCGGCGGTGAGCGAGAGCTGGCGGTTGTACGCTATGAGCATGGCTACGTTGAAGGCGAAGAGCAGCGCGAGACCCAGCGAGAGGAGCAGCGTGAGCACCCAGTTCACGGGTTTGCCCGCAATCTCCGTCATCGGGACGCCCGCAAGCATAATCCATCCACCCGTGCTGTTCACTATGGCATGGGCAATCATAATCTCCGTGCCGTGCGAGTCGTGCATGGCGGCCGTACCGTCAGTGCCGGTGATGTCGTCTTGGAAATGCGGGTTAAAATCGTCCTGGTTGTACGATTTGTAGAATTCAAAGAAATTGGAATTCTTGAAGCTCGGCCCCTTGATGATGTAGCCGCCGGAGAATTCTATGAGCGAAATCTGCACGTCGTTGTAGCGGTCGGTCGGGAATATCCAGCCGTCGTGCAGTATCTGTATGGGAATGATGCGCATCAGGAGCGCGTCGCGCGTGTGCCCTTCCTCGGAGAGCGCCACCTTGCTGTAAAAGGCAATCGACTGCACGCCGTTCATCGGGTTGGTGTAGGTGCGCGTGATGTTCACATGCCCGCCGTCCGAGAGCGAGCTGTCGATGTCGCTGAACAGCGGTATGTTGCTGTAGCTTACGGCGTATTCGTTTTTGTCGTTCACTTTTGGGTCAACCGAAAAGCCTGCGAACGAGCCGTCGTCTATGTAGATGATGTGCACGGTGGAGTAGTGCTTGGGGCGCGAGATTCGCGTAAAGTCGAGCGCTTCCTGCATGGAAAGTCGGTGGCTGTTTATGTATGCCGCCCAGGTATCGCAGACGAACTGCTCGCTCGCAAGGTAGTTTGCCGTCACCTGCGAGAGCCCCTCCGTCATCGTCAGGAAGTCCCGCCGCTGGGATTCTACGGCCGCCGCGTTGTCGGAGCGCACGTACAGCATTGTTACGAGCGACATTCCGAGGACGATTGCCATGTTGGCCGCGAACAGCCGTCGTTTTTTCATCGGCGCGTCTCCTTGCTACAGGCCGAGCGCCCATGCATACGTGCTCAGGTAGGGGTCGGGGCGGACGCTTGACGGCGCCTCCCATACCTCGTCAATCAGTCCCTGAGCGTTGATGGTGCCGATGCGGACTTTCTTGTACAGGTGCTGGTTCCCGCTGTCGAGCGTCACCAGCCCTTCCGGCGCGGGAAAGCTCAGCCCCTTTGCCGCAACCCGCACCGCGTCGGTATCAAAGCTGCCCGCCTTCTCGCATGCGAGCGCCCAGAGATGGACTGCGATGTAGGACGCCTCCACGGGTGCGCTCGTCCGGCGCTCCTTGCCGAATCGCTTCGTGTAGGCGCTTACGAAATGCTCGTTCTCCTGCGTCCGGAGCGTCTCAAAATAATTCCTTGCCACAAGGTGCCCGGCGAGCGTCTTTGCGTCCATCCGGGAGATTTCCTCCTCCGCAATCGAGAAGCTCATCACGGGAATGTCCTGCGCGGAAATGCCCGCCGCCGCCAGCGCCGAAAAGAACGCCACGTTGGAGTCGCCGTTGAGTGTGTTCATCACGACATCAGGATGCGTCCGCGCGATTTCGGCCGCCACTTCCGTAAAATCCTGCATGCCCATGTCCTCGTAGACTTCGCCCACGCATTCGCCGCCAAGGGATGCCAGCTGTGCCTTGATGATTGCATGTGCCGTGCGGGGGAACACATAATCGCTGCCGATAAGGAAGAACCGTGTGCCGAAGCGCTCCGCGCAGTATTCCACGGCGGGCACAATCTGCTGGTTCGGGCAGGCGCCCATGTACATCACGCTCCTGCTCCGCTCCATTCCCTCGTACTGGACGGGGTACCACAAGAGCCCGTTCAGCTCCTCGAATACCGGAATGACGGCCTGGCGCGACGTGCTTGTCCAGCAGCCGAAGACGCTTGATACGCCGCCTGCCGTCAAAAGCTCTCGTGATTTGCGCGCAAAGACATCGGGATTGCTTTCCCCGTCGGCCTCCACCGCCTCGATTTGCTTGCCCAGCACGCCGCCTGCCGCATTGATTTCGGCGATAGCGAGCAGCTCCGCGTCTCGTACCGCGGCCTCGCTGATGGCCATCGTGCCCGACAGCGAATGGAGCAGCCCGACCTTCACCGTTCCCTCCCCTGATTTGCAGGCGGCGAACAGGAGGAAGAGCGGCAAGAGCACTGCGGTGGTTCTGGGAATTCTCATTTCGACATCTCCTCGGCTTGCGGGCGGCAGCATGTGTATCCGCACTTACTTTCTATTATATCGCGGAAATGTGCTGGTTTCAAGGGAAAAAGTCTGCGCGACCGGGGATTGCGCTCCCGGCAAAAATCGCCCGGTGGCCCCGGAATCGGATACCATTTCCGCCGGAATCGGATACCATTCCCGCCGGGAGCGGATACCATTCCCGCCGGGAGCGGAACACAAAATTGATTCCCGTGGCTCCTGCGGCAGGGCTTCAGCATGAAAACAAAAATGCGCTCCCAGCGGAAAAACACCCGGACTGCC
>DGUD01000172.1 GCA_002393865.1 Treponema sp. UBA4319 | reverse complement strand
CCAACGCGAACAAGAACGGCACGGGTACCAACGGCAGCGGTGCGAATGCCAACGCGAACAAGAACGGCACTGGCACCGGCGCGAATACCAATGCGAATAAAAATGGCGGCAGTACCAATGCCCTCGCCCAAAACAACGCGAACAAGAACGGCAGCGGTAGCGGTACCAATGGCAACGCGAACAAGAACGGCGCCGGTAGCGGTACCAATGCCAACGCAGGCAAAAATGGCACTGGCAACGGCGCGAATGCCAACGCAGGCAAAAATGGCACGGGCAGCAACGGCACCGGCGCGAATGCCAACGCAGGCAAAAATGGCACGGGCACCAACGGCAACGGCGCGAATGCCAACACAAACAAGAACGGCACGGGCACCAGCGCCACCGGCGCGAATGCCAACGCGAACAAGAACGGCACGGGCACCGGCGCCACCGCGAATGCCAACACGAACAAGAACGGCAGCGGCAGCAACGGCGCGAATGCCAACGCGAACAAGAACGGCACGGGCAGCGGCGCGAATGCCAGCACAAACAAGAACGGCACCGGCACCAGCGGCGCTGGCCTTGCGTCCGCGAACAATGCCGCCAACCAGAGCGGCGCAGATGCCGCCGCTGCCGACAATTCCGCGCAGTACAAGGACTGGATGTCCCCGTCCCTCAGCAGCACCATTGACTGCGGCTATTTCTATACCACGCCGGAAATCGGCCAGTTCTCCAGCATCGAAGGCGAATTCCGGAAGACGTCCGGCTACAACAAGAGCGCCTTCGGCTTTGTCTTCGGCTATTCCACGCCGGCGCCCAACGGCATGCTCAAAGACTATATCCGCTTTGAGATAAATGTTGACGGCGAGTATGCCCTCTACACCTGGGACGGCAAGAACTATACCGACCTTGTGGAGAAGAACGACAAGGGCACCGCCTACTTCTATGCGAGCAGCGCAATCAACAAAGGCTATGGCGCCACCAACAAAATCCGCATCGAGGCGACCGCAAAGAATACCTACAGCGTTTACGTCAACGGAAAACTCATTCAGGACGGCATTCCCTTCCTGAAGAACGGAACGAAGGGCACGATGGCCTTCTTCAGCGTCGGCAAAGCCTCCCAGGAGAAGCTTCCGTCGGTTCCCGTCAACGTCGCCATGCGCATTACCGATGCGCGCCGCTAAGGCATACCGCGCGGCTCTTGCCTCCGGAGGGCTCTGGTGACGCAGGGGCAATGGCTTGCTTTCTCTGCGTTCCGCGAGGAATACAGGGCGCTGTGCAGGGACTGGGAACGCTATGCCCCGCTGCTCCTTCCGCTCCAGGCAGCGGCAGCAGCGGCGGATACGCCTCCGTACCCGCTGGAAACGCCGCTGGTGTACAACCGCGCCTATGACGAGCTGTGCTCTGGAGACGACATTGCCCTCATCGTTATCGGTGACAATCCCGGCAAGGAAGAGCAGCTGGCGCGCAACCGCCGCTACCTGGTGGGGCAGAGCGGGCGGGTTGCCGAGGGCTTTTTCCGGCGGAACCCGGAGCTGCACGTCGATTTCAGAAAGAACGCGCTCATCATGAACAAAACCCCTGTCCACACGGCAAAGACGGCGCATCTGCGCTACCTGCTCCGCAACGGCGCCCCGGAAGTGCAGGCGCTCATCGCGGAAAGCCAGCGGCGGATGGCTGTGCTTGCCGCCACGCTGCACCAGCGCCTTGTGGAATGCCGTGCTGACGGCAGCCCCGCCCCGCAGCTCTGGCTGGTCGGTTATGCGGAGCTCAAGGGCAAGGGGCTCTTCCTTGGCTACCGGGATGCGCTCAAGGCCGCGTATGGGGCGGAGCAGGGCTTTTGCCCCGCATGGGAGCACGTCTTTGTCTACCAGCATTTCTCGATGAACCGTTTCCTTGTCGATTTGAACGCGTTCCGCGCCGCGCATCCGGAGCTTTCCCTCCCGGCGTCGCTTGCAGCTCTGGGGCTCCAGCATCGCCGCGAGATTTTCCTTGCGTAGCGCGACGCCCGTATGCTTCCGCGTTGCCGCTGGAGCCGCGGAAACTTTTCTTTTCCCCCTTTACAAAAATGTAAAATATGTCATAATAGGGGAAGCCTCTGAGGTTTTAGGGGCACCGAGGTAGATTCTGATCAGTTTCAGAAGTTCTTCCGGGACTTTTGGGACTGCCTCTATGGAGTTTTTCATGGCAGACATAAGCGCGCGTATAACCCGTAAATCGCTCAAGGCAAAGCGGAAGGCGGCGATACGGACAATAAAGGCTCAGGCAAAGGATAAAATCCGCGAAGTTCAGGTTTTGTATACCGAAGACCCTGAGCGCATCAAGGCAGAGGAGGAGGAGCGCGAGCAGAAAAAAGCGCTCCGCATCCAGAAGCGCAATGCGCATATCGCATATAACGAGCGTCAGCCGCGGCAGTATTCCTTTGGCGAAGATCTGGTCAACGCCATCAGCCACGGTATCGGCGCCGCCCTGAGCATCGCGGCGATTGTCCTGCTGGTGCTGCTCGCGGTGTTCCATGCGCCGGAAGGCCAGAAGGAGCTGTATACCGTCAGCTATACGATATTCGGCGCTTCCCTGTTCGTCATCTACATACTTTCCACGCTGTACCATGCGCTCACGCCGTACGGGGCGCGCAAAGTGTTTTCCGTCCTGACGCATGATGCCATCTATGTGCTGGTAGCTGGCACCTATACGCCGTTTATCCTGACAAAAATCGGCGGCACCGCCGGCTGGGTGGTCTTTGCCCTCATCTGGGGGAGCTGCGCGGTGCTCATCGCGCTCTATTCGGTATTCAAGGCGAAGCTCCGCTCATTCTCCGTTTTCTCCTATCTGCTTATCGGCTGGCTCTTCCTGATTCTCTTTGCCGTGACGCCGCTGGCGCGGAACCTGCCGGCATCCAGCAGGGCTTTCCTGATTTCCGGTGGCATCGCGTATTCCGTGGGCGGCTGCTTCTTTATGATGCCGCAGTACAAGTGGACGCACAGCATCTTCCATCTCTTTACGCTTGCCGGGAGCATCCTGCATTTCTTCAGCGTCTATACTTCGATTTGACTTTTGGGGCATACGGCACCAGCCGCCCGCTCCGTTCTGGCCGGGGGTGTGCCGGCGCTCCGGCGTCCGACCTTCCTCCTGAAAGAAAGAGCCGCTTGTAGAAGCCCGTCTCTTTTGGAAATTCCTCCGTTGCAAAATCTTCCCGCTGCGTTTATACTTTTCTTATGGCAGAAGATATTTTTTGTGGCACAAAAAAACTCGGATTCGGGCTCATGCGCCTTCCGACTAAGAATCCTGACGATGCGGCGGATATCGACATCGGGCAGGTACAGCAGATGGTTGACCTCTTTATGAAACGGGGGTTCACGTATTTTGATACGGCGCTCATGTACTGCGGCTCCGCGAGCGAGTCCGCTACAAAGCGCTTTCTGGTGGAACGCTATCCGCGCAGCTCCTTTACGCTCGCGACGAAACTGCATGCGAGCTACATCCAGTCTGCGGCGGACTGCGACAAGGTTTTTGCCGGCCAGCTGGAGCGCACGGGGGCAGGGTATTTCGACTACTACCTCATCCACGACATAAATGTGCATTCCATAGAGACCTACAATGCGCTCAAGGTCTTTGACTGGATACAGCGGAAGAAGGCGGAGGGGCTTGTGCGGCACATCGGCTTTTCTTTCCACGACTCGCCGGAGCTTCTGGACAAGGTTCTGGGCGAGCACCCGGAGATGGAATTCGTCCAGATCCAGCTGAATTATTTTGATTACGAGAACCCCGGCGTGCGTTCCCGCGAATGCTACGAGGTCTGTGTCAGGCACGGCAAGCCGATTATCATCATGGAGCCGGTGAAAGGCGGCACGCTCGTGAACGTAGGGACAGAGATAGAGCAGCTGTACAAGTCATACAATCCGGATGCGAGCGTGGCTTCTTGGGCAATCCGCTTTGCGGCTTCCCACAAGAACGTGGCGATGGTGCTTTCCGGGATGAGCAGCCTGGCGCAGGTGGAGGACAACACCGGCTTTATGCAGGATTTTGTCCCGCTTAATGATGATGAGCAGGCGCTTATAGGAAAGGCGGTGGGCATACTGAACCGCGCGAAGGCGGTGCCGTGCACCGGCTGCTCCTACTGTACGGAAGGCTGCCCGATGCACATCGCGATTCCCAAGTATTTTGCCCTCCTGAACGCCGATCTCAGGCAGGATCCGGACGGAAAAGCGGGCTGGACGATTCAGCGGGAATACTACGGAAACCTTGCCAAAAGCTTTGGCAAGGCGAGCGAATGCATAGGCTGCGGCCAGTGCGAGGAAATATGCCCGCAGCACCTTGCCGTGACGCGCTTTCTGGGGGATGTCGCCGCCCGCTTTGAGCAGTAGCGGCAGACGGGGTGCCGCCGGGGCGCCGGGCCGCGGTGCCCGGCATTTGCCACGGAGCCTGCGGCGGCTCAGCGCACGGCTTTCTTTGCGAGCCCGCAGAGAAGCCGGTAGAGCAGCGCCAGCAGGACTGTCGCGGCAAAAACCGCCGCAAAGTAGAGCGCAAGATTATAGTGGTACGGCTTGTACACGGGCGCCCCTCCCTGTGCGGCATAAAGGAGAAATCTGAACACCGTCAGCGCGATGAGGTTCATCATGTACGTTTCCAGCGAGATTTTCCCGAAGAAGCGGCTCAGTGGGTTTGCGGCCTTGTACTTGAGCATCACCGTAAAGAGCATGACGACGAACATCATGCTCAGCGGAATCTGCCCGCAGTACGTGATGAGCTTTTTCCTGATGTCCGGGCCGTTGCCCTGGTATTCCGTCCAGTAGCCGAATTTAGCCTGCACGTAGCCGGAGAGCAGCAGCGTGCCGGACGTTGCCAGCAGCACGAGCAGCAGCTTTGCCCAGTATCGCTTTGCGAACCACTCGCGCAGCCCTGCCTCGTAGCGGGCAACGAGCATTCCGATAAAGAGCGCCGGGCAGGAATTGACCCACCATTCGCCCGAAATCCACAGCACCTGCGACTGCATCCACCATCGTGCGTTGCGCTGCCCCGACGGCGAGAGCCACCAGTTATGCGGCCCCGCCCACCAGGCAAAGTGCCCGTTGACGCAGAATCCGGCGCCGAGCAGCAGGATGACGAGCGCCATCAGCAGGAAGCAGACGCGGCGGTTCCTGATGTTCCTGAAGAAAAGGTAGAAGGCGCTGTACAGTATCGCCGCGATAATGGGGTACCACGCATATCTGTTCATCATCGTGATGCCGATGATATTGCATATCCATTGCGCGGCGGGAAGTTTTTCCCCGGACAGAAAACGGAGGATGCCGTAAATCGCTATGCTCACATAATAGGGGATAACGAGCGTCTTGAGCACACGTTTTTTCATGAATCCGCGGAGGTAGTCAGGCTTTGTCCCAAGGCTTTTGATAAGCCCGTAGCCTGAGCAGAAGAAGAAGATTGCGACAAAAAGGTAGCCTGCGTTCACAAAAATAGAAAGCTCGCCCGCTTTGCCGTAGCCGCCGGCCCATTGGAACGCGTTTTCCTGCGAGATATGATGGAGAATCACACCGATTGCCGCAAAGCCGCGCAGCGACATCATGCTGTCGAGCGATGTGGAGTCCTCGTGGAGCCGCCCGCTTTTAAAGCCCGCAAACGAGCCTCCCCAAAGCAAAAGCGCGATGCACAGGGCATACACAAGATACGTAAAATACATGCTTTCTCCTCCGGCTGCCCGTGGGCGGCCGCCACAAGTTTCAGGAGACGCCGGAAATTTTTGGTTTTGGCGGCTCCCTTTTTATATGGATGATTGCGACGCAAAGCGGCCGCCCGCTTGCTGCCCTATTTTACCAAGGCGTGCTTTTTCCAGCGCTGGCTCCTCCAGCGGAAGAACATGACGATTCCGCGGGTCGTCTCGTCAGTCCCGATGCCGAGCCAGAAGCCGACGAGCCCCAGCCCGCATCTGAGTCCTAGGATGTAGCTGCCTAAGACCATGATGCCCCAGTTGGAGCAGATGCCGTAGAGCACAGGGAAGCGCACGTCGCCCGCGCCTTTGAGCGCCCCGACATACACGAGGTTCAGCGAGCGCCCGAATTCGATGTAGGCGGAGTAGAGCAGCAGCGTGCAGACAAGCGCGTGGACATCCGGAATATCCGTGAAAATCCGCACAATCGGATGCTTCGCCAGATTCACGACCACAATCATGAGCATGGAGCAGGTGGTCGCCACAAGCTGATAGATAAAGACCTTCCTGTAGGCGACATCGCTCTGCCGCGCGCCTACCAGATAGCCCGCCTTAATCTGCGTCGCGGTGCCGATGGCGACCGCAGAGACAAAGACAAAGCGCAGGATTGTCATGGTGTAGACCTGCGCCGACATCGCGTAGGTGCCGAGCGTGGAAATCATTGCCATAATCACAATCTGGCTGATATTGTAGGAAAGGCTTTCCCCGGCGGTAGGGACGCCTATGGACAGCACAATCCTGAAGCTCTGGGGCGGCACTTTTGAGATTTCCTTCAGGCTGAACACAACATCTTTCCTGCGGCGGATAACGCAGGCGAAGAGCACGCATGACACCACGAGGGAAAGCCCCGATGCGCCCGCGACGCCGGGGACGCCGAGCACGGGCAGACCGAACCAGCCGTAGAGCGAGATGGCGTTGCCAAGGACGTTCACGACGTTCGCGACGATAGACACAATCATTGCCTCGCCCGTGTAGCCGTAGCTCCTGAGGATGGCGCCCTGCAGCAGGCTGAACGCGTTGAAGAAGCAGCTGATTCCGCCAAAGATGACAAAATACTG
Organism: Treponema sp. UBA4319; assembly: GCA_002393865.1. Lineage (GTDB taxonomy): Bacteria > Spirochaetota > Spirochaetia > Treponematales > Treponemataceae > Treponema_D. The sequence continues at coordinate 2,540 of DGUD01000172.1, read as the reverse complement.
CCACGCGTAGCGGCGCACGGAATCCTCCAGCTCGTAGCAGCTCAGGAGCGGCCCTGTCCCGAAGAGCACCAGCACCGTCAGGAAGAGCGACGCGAAGAAAACCATTACGGTTCCTGCCTGCGCGATATGGTTCAGGTCGCGGGCGGATTTCTGCGCGCCCAAATACTGGGCCAGCACAATCGAGCAGCCGGTTCCGATGACTGAGAATACCAGCGTCAGGAAAAAGACGTATTGGGATACGAGCCCTACCGCCGCGACAGCGTCATTGCTGTAGCTGCTGAGCATCATGGTGTCAACAGAGGAGACGAGAATCCTGAAGAACTGCTCCATCGCGATGGGGAATGTGAGCCTGAGCATCGGCAGCGCGCCGCGGTTTTTGTTCTGAGCCATACTCTGTGCCGCTTCTGCGCTTACTCCCAGCCGAATGTTGCCGGAGGCTTGTTCGTCGCGTCAAAATACAGCGCGTCCACAAAGGGCAGAGACGCAATCTGGCGCACGATTGTCTGCAGCAGCTCCTGCGGCAGCATGGCGAACCGGGCCGTCATGACATCCTCGGAGATGACCGGCCGCAGCACAAAGCTCGCGCGGTCTGCTGCGCTCGCATACGGCAGGTCAATCGTAAGGTGCTGGAATATCTTGTCGTACCAGCCGCTCTTGTGCAGCTCCGTCAGGACAATATTGTCCACCTCGCGCAGCTGGTCAAGGCGGCGGCGGTCGCAGTAGGCCTCATGCACCTTCATGTCGCTGTCTGCGATGCCCGGCTTCTGGTACAGCTTGATGCATGTGCGGTTGATATAGGCCGCCTTGTTCGTGATTGCCGAAGAGCATGCCTCGATTTTCTCGCGCTTGCGGGGAAAGTGGTAGAATCCGCCGCCTTCGTGCCCGAAGCTGAGCACTGCCGGAAAACGGTAGGTGCGGAAGTCGCCCTGCACGCCCACGGAGCGCAGCGGCAGGACGCTGCGCCGCAAATCGGCGGTGCAGTGCTCGCAGAACATATCGATTTTGATGGCGTCAAGCTCTTTCTGCGCCAGCACGAGCTCCTCCGCATCCTTTGCGCCCTGCGTTCCGTCGTTGCAGAGCACGTTGATTGAGAGCCCCGGTCCGGGGAAAGGATGGCGCATGACCAGCTCGTCCGGGAGCCCCAGCTTTTTCCCGATGGCGCGCACTTCGTCCTTGTACAAATCGCGGATGGGTTCGATAATCAGCCCCTTTGCGATGAGCTCCTGGATGCCGGCAACCCGGTTGTGATGGGTCTTGATAGTGTGCGAATTCTTGGTTCCGCCCGATTCGATGATGTCCGGGTACAGCGTTCCCTGTGCCAGCAGCCACGTGCCGTCAAGGTGCTGCCGCGCGGTCACGTCGTTGCGCACCGTGATGAATGTCTCGCCCACCGCCATCCGTTTTTTCTGCGGATCGCTGAGGCCGGCGATGGCCTTCAGGAATGTCCCGGAGGCATCCTCCACGATAAAATTGCTGAAACCGAATTTGCGGTAGGCATCCGCGACCTGCGCGGATTCGTTTTTGCGCATAAAGCCGTTGTCTATGTGGAGGCCGAGCACCCGCTCCTGGCCAAGGGCTTTGTTCAGCAGGGCGAACGTGATGGTCGAATCGACGCCGCCGCTCAGGAACAGCAGGACATTCCGCCCGTCCGCCTCTTTTTTTATCGTCTCAAGGATGATGCCGAGCACCGTGTCCTGATCCCAGTTCTTCTGCATGCCGCAGAATTCCGCGAAATTCTGGAAAATCTGGTTTCCGCACGGCGTGTCCTTTACTTCGCAGTGGAACTGGAGCGAAAAACGCTTCTTCGCAAGGTTCTGCGTCGCCGCAAAGGGGCAGTCTTTGGTGCTGCCCACCGTCTCAAAGCCGTCGCCCAGCTTGAGGACGCCGTCCTGATGGCTCATCCACACCTGCTGCTCGCCCTCAATGCCCTTAAAAAGCGGGCATGCCGATGCAGCCCCGCCTACTCCCGGCGCGAGCGCCAGGCGCGCAAAGCCGAATTCCCCTACGGCTGCCTTGCCGACGCTGCCGTTGTAGCCAATCTGCATGATGTAATGCCCGTAGCAGAGCCCCAGAATAGGGATGTCGAGGTTCAGGATTGCGGCATTGAAGTCGGGGGTATGCTCGTCGTAGACGGAGGAAGGCCCGCCGGAAAACACGATGCCTTTTGCTCCCTCAAAGGAATCCAGCGCGGCGCTGGGCAGGGCAATCTCCGAATAGTAGCCGAGCATGCGGAAGCGTTTTGCTATAAGATGGGCGTACTGGCTCCCGAAGTCCAGAACAACGATTTTCTCTCTTGTCATGCGTTTCTCCTTTCCGAGCTTTCCTTTATGTGCGTTCTTTTGCGGCCTTGATAAATTCCCGGAACAGCGGCCCTGCCTTGTTGGGGCGGCTCTTGAATTCCGGGTGGAACTGTGCGCCGAGCATCCACGGGTGCCCGGAGACCTCGCATATCTCCACGAGGTCGCGCTCCGGGTTCACGCCCGCTATGCAGAGCCCCGCCTGCTCCAGCTGCGCGCGGTAGGCGTTGTTGAATTCGTAGC
>DGUD01000191.1 GCA_002393865.1 Treponema sp. UBA4319 | reverse complement strand
AAGGTTAACATGCGGCGCACAAAAAGTCAATGGGACCCGGATGCGCTGCCAGGGCTTCAGCATGAGATGTATTTTATCTGAAGACGGACGCGGTAGTGGAAAATCATGTAAACTGTTTTAAGATGATTTTCTTTTTTATGCTACAAAAGCCAAGGATCCAACATAAAAAATGCGCGGAAGCGGAAAAACACCCGGGCTGCCATTTGCAAAGCGAAGCGTGCAACAGGCAGTCCGGGTGTTTTTCCGCTGGGAGCGCATTTTTGTTTTCATGCTGAAGCCCTGCCGGCGTACGTGTCGCATTGCGTTTTTCGGCCGACTTTTGAAAGTCCCTCAATTGTGCAAAACTCATTATAATGCTAGAATACGGCGATATGAGTAAATACATCCTTGTCACCAGCGGGGTCTGCTCCAGCCTCGGAAAAGGCGTCGCATCCAGCGCCATCGGCAGCCTCCTCGAATGCAGCGGGCTCCGCATCGCCATGCTCAAATGCGACCCGTACATAAATGTGGACGCCGGCACCATCAGCCCCTACCAGCACGGTGAAGTCTATGTGACCGAGGACGGCGCCGAAACCGACCTTGACCTCGGCAATTTCAGCCGCTTTACCAGCGTAAAGCTTTCCGGCGACAACTGCATCTCCATCGGCAAGGTATACGAGAACGTCATCCGCAACGAGCGGGCCGGACGCTACAACGGGCGCACCGTGCAGGTTATCCCCCACGTCACGGACGAAATCAAGCGCTGCATCCGCCGCCTTGGCGACAGCAGCCGGGCAGACGTGGTGATTGTAGAGATTGGCGGCACGGTCGGCGACATAGAGGCCGTTCCCTTCCTGGAGGCGGCACGCCAGCTCATCCGCGAGCTTGGCAAGACGAACGCCATCAGCGTGCACCTGACGCTCATCCCCGTCATCACCGGCGGGGAGCTCAAGTCCAAACCGACGCAGCACGCCGTCAAGCAGCTGCAGGAAGCGGGCATCCAGCCGGACATCCTGCTGTGCCGCTGCGAGGCCGCGGTGGAGGATTCACTCAAGAAGAAAATCGCGCTCTTCTGCAACGTGGCGGAAGGAGCGGTATTCGTCTCCCCTGACATCGAAAAATCCATCTACGAGCTGCCCGTCATTTTCCACGAGCAGGGCATCGACGCAAAAATCCTGGAGAAACTCTCGCTCGGCAAGCGCAGCACGGACATCCGCCAGTGGACGGATTTTACCAGCAAGCTGCGCTCCCCCGCGCGCGCCGTCACCATCGCGATGGTCGGCAAAAAAGACCTGCTCGACAGCTGCTACAAATCCGTGCAGGAATCCCTGTTCCACGCGGCGATAACCGGCAACGGCGCGGAGCTCCGCCTGAAGAAGATAGACGCGGAGTCGCTGGAAAAGGACGGCGGCATCTCAGAGGCGTTCCGGGGCACAGACGGCATCGTCATTCCGGGGAACTACGGGCAGCGCGGCTTCCTGGGTCTGCTGGAGACCGTCCGCCATGCAAGGACGCACGGCATCCCCTACCTTGGCATCGACCTTGGCATGCAGCTCATGGCGGTGGAGACCGCCCGCTCGCTCTGCGGCTGGGACGACGCCGACACCACGGAATTCGTGCGCAACTGCACGCACCCCGTCATCAGCCTGCCGGAGGAGCAGAATTTCCCGGCGGCGGGCATCATGAAGCTGGGCGCGGGGAACATCCGCATCGCGGAAGGCAGCCGCCTCCACGCCGTCTACAACAGCGACGCCGTAACGGAGCGGCACCGCTCCAAATACACGTTTGACCGCCGCTACACCGCCGACATGGAATCGCACGGACTTTCCGTCTGCGCGGCTGCCGAGGAGGACGGGCAGGCGGAGGCCTTTGAATGGAAGGAGCATCCGTGGGGCATCGGCGTCCAGTACCACCCCGAATTCATCAGCCGCCCCACCAAGCCGCACCCGCTCTTCAACGCGTTTGTCCGGGCATCGCTGGACGCGCACAAGGAATAGCGTATGGGCAGCCCGATGACCGTGGCGCGCGCGGCAAGAGCTATCGCCGCAGCGGCCGCCTGCATTGCTGCGCGCTTGCCTGCAGCCGCCATGCTCGCAGCCGCCCTCTCCGGCACAGCAATGCTCGCATCCTGCTCCCTCTCCTACCGGGAAGAGCAGTCCGCACAGCTCCCGCAGGAAGCCCAGTTCACGTTCAGGAACGCGGTCTTCATGCGCTACGAGGACAACGCGTGCACGCTCAGGCTCACGGCATCGCGCATAGAGCAGTACAAGGACAGCGACACCGCCTACATCAAGGACGCGGAATTCCAGTCGTGGGACGCCGCTCCCGGAAGCAGCGCAAAACAAGCGAGTCTTTCCGGCCGCTGCAAGCTGCTGGTGGCAGACACGTTCAGCAATTCCTTCAGCATGTTCAACGCGATAGAGATTCGCGGCGGGGACGACGAGCTCATGCAGGCGCAAGCGCTCAAGTGGAGCAGCGGCAGCGGGCAGCTGGTGAGCGGCAGCGACGCCGACGTGCACATCGAGCGCGGCGGCATCTCGGTAACAGGGGGAGGATTTTCCGCCGACAGCAATACCGGGGACTTTGTATTCAGCAAAAGCGTCAGCGGCAGCATTGAGGCCGGCGACGAGGAGGGAGCATGAAAGCAGCTCGATCCGCACGGCTTGCGGCGGCGCTCGCTGCGCTGCTGCTGGTCCCAGCCGCGCGCGGCACCGCAGAAAGCATCAGCTTCCGCGCGGACAGCATGAGCGGCACCACGGCGGAAAACGCCAGTCGCGCAGTCCTCAGCGGCAACGCGCAGATACGCACGGCATCCATGGAAATCAACGCGGACACGATTGTGCTTTCCGGCAAGAATTTCCGCTACGTGGAGGCAAGCGGCAACGTAAACGGCGGCAGCAGCGTGGACAAGACGCAGTTCAGCTGCAGCAGCCTTTCATACGACCGCAAGACGGGGATTGCCGTGCTGCAGGATTCCGTCCGCCTTACGGACAGCGCGAACGATGCCCTTGCGGACGCGGAGCTGATGGAATACAACCTGAAGAAGAAGACCGTCATCATGCAGATAGCGGTCTCCATCCGGCAGAAGGAAAACACCTGCACGGGCGCCTACGCGCTCTACCACCAGGACTCAAAGCTGCTCTTCCTGAGCGGCAACCCGCAGGTACAGCAGGGGGAAGACACATTCCGGGGGCAGGAAATCACGCTGAACCTTGGGACGCAGGAAGTGTCCATAGACGGCAGGGTACGGGGCTCCGTCACCCGCAGAGAGGATGAATAGATGGCAGACGCAACAGAAACGCACACGCTCACGGTCTCCTCGCTCTACAAATCGTTCGGAAGGAAGAAAGTCGTGCAGGGCATCGATTTTTCCATGCAGACCGGGGAAGTGCTCGGCCTGCTCGGCCCCAACGGCTCCGGCAAAACCACGACCTTCTATATGATAGTCGGCTTCCACCGGCCTACCAACGGAGAAATCTTTCTGGACGACGCGCGCATCACCAAGCTGCCCATGTACAAGCGGGCGCAGATGGGCATATCGTACCTGCCGCAGGAGCCTTCCGTATTCAGAAAGCTCACCGTGGAGGAAAACATCTGGTCTATACTGGAGACCCGCAAAGACCTTTCCGGCAAAGAGAAGCGCCAGCAGCTGGAGGAGCTCATCGAAGAATTCTCCATCGGCCGCATACGCAGGCAGCAGGCATATACGCTTTCCGGCGGAGAGCGGCGCCGCACGGAAATCGCCCGATCCCTCGCCATCCATCCGAAATTCCTGCTGCTGGACGAACCCTTTGCGGGCATCGACCCCATCGCGGTGGCGGACATAAAAAAACTCATCGCGCTCCTGTCAAAGCGCGGCATCGGCATACTCATCACCGACCACAATGTGCGCGATACGCTGGAAATCACGCAGCGGGCAATCATCATCTCCTCCGGGCAGATTGTCATACAGGGCAGCAAGGAAGAAATCCTCGCTTCCCCGCTCGCCCGCGAAATCTACCTCGGCAAAGATTTCAGCATGTAGCCCGCCGACGGGCAGCGCTCCTGCATTCAAGCGCGGAGGAGGAAGAACGCACGGTGCCGCCTTTGTAGCGCGCAGCGGTACAACCCGCGGTGCCGTGCGTTTTTCCTCCGGGAGCGCTTTCCCCATGCAGCAGCCCTGCCCCCGCAGGGCTGCTGCATGAGATGTATTTTATCTGAAGA
>DGUD01000072.1 GCA_002393865.1 Treponema sp. UBA4319 | reverse complement strand
CAAAACAATCGACTGGCAGAAAAAAAATCTGCCCGTGCCAAGATGCGGATGCTTGTAAAACGGCTCTTGAAGAAATACAAATATCCGCCGGAAGGTCAGGAAGACGCTCTAAAAACCGTCATCAGCCAGTGCGAGCACTGGACCGATGCGGTGGCAGGATTTGAAAAAACACAAAGTACAAAAGCTGTACAATATACGATAGATGCGCATGCCGGGCTCTTGCAAGTTGCACAAGATTCTTTTTAGACAAAAGGCACCTCGAACAAGACCGGGGCTGCCTCCAGGCGGAAGCGGAGGCACAAACAGTGAATCTGAAGGTCTTTGTAAAACGATAAGAATTCCGATGACTTTTTCTGTTTATTCTGGTATACTGGTATCCACTATCAGCACCTTGCTGCCACCGGGGAGCAGGGAGAATGCGTTTCTTTATCGGTAGGTCTCAGGAGATAAAGAGAATGGAGGTAAAGAGAATGCAGTGGATTCTGCTGGGTGCCGCAGGCATCCTTGAGGTGGCATGGGCATGCGCCATGAAGGCTTCGGCTGGGTTTACGAAACTTATTCCGAGCCTGCTCACCTTTGCCGGTTACATAGCGAGCGCGCTATTCCTATCTTTTGCGCTCAAAAAGCTCCCGCTCGGAACGGCGTATGCGATGTGGACGGGCTTCGGCATCGTAGGAACTTCAGTCCTTGGGGTCTTCCTCTTCAATGAAAGGCTTTCGCTCCCGCAATGCATCTGCATTCTTCTGATTGTCGCGGGAATTGTGGGGCTTAGACTGCTGGGAGGAAACAAATGAGGCTAAAAAAACTGGACTACGAGCTGACAGTCTGCAAGCTGGTGTCAGAGACAGACATAGATATACGCAAGCCGTTTTATTTTGTGGGCAGGAGCGAGGAGGAGCTCTCTCTGGTATGCAGAACCGTGGATGTGCCGCCGCACACCGCTGCGCGCAATGACGGATGGAAAGCGTTCCGCGTGCAGGGGACGCTCGATTTTTCGCTCATCGGCATCCTCTCAAAGATTTCGGGTATTCTGGCAGATAATCATATCGGTATCTTTGCCGTATCCACATTCAACACGGACTACATTCTGGTCAAGCAAGAAAACTTTGCGCGCGCCTTGGACGCATTGGCAGCAGCTGGCTACGAGATTGTATAGGGGGAACACGGATTATGCGGGCTACGGCTGGACTTTTACGCCCTGCCCCGCTATAATCTGTGTATGACGGCAGCAGAAAAGCAGCAGCTATATGTATTCTTAAAAAAGACGGATGACTGGCTCCATGGCTACGGAACCCCGGATTTCTGTGCCGGAAAAACCTTTGCGGACGACGAGGCCTTTGTTCCGGCAGCAGCGGCAGATAGCGGAAGCGATATTTTTTTAAGTAAGAATTCAGAATCTTTCGCTCTTACAGAGACGCAGGCGGTACAAGTGGCAGCTGTTCCCGCCGCCACGCTGGAAAGCATCGCCGCAAAAATCCTGCGCTGCAGCAACTGTCCGCTTTGCTGCGGGCGGAATCACGCAGTTCCGGGGGAAGGCGTCCCGCAGCCTACGGTGATGGTCATCGGGGAAGGCCCCGGCGAAGATGAGGACAAAACCGGGCGCCCCTTTGTCGGGCGCGCGGGGCAGCTGCTGGACAAAATGCTCGCCGCAATCGGGCTTGACCGGGGCTGCAACTGCTACATCGCGAACATCGTCAAATGCCGCCCGCCGCAGAACCGGACGCCGCTTCCCGAAGAGGCCGAGGCCTGCTCCGGATTCCTTGAGGCGCAGATTCACCTGCTCCGCCCCAAGATGATACTTGCCATGGGGCGCACGGCGGCACAGAACCTGCTGCATACATCGCAAGGCATCAATGCGCTGCGGGGTAAATTCTTTGCCTACCAGAACATTCCGCTGCTGGCGACATACCATCCCAGCGCGCTCCTCCGCAATGCCGAGCTCAAACGCCCTGCATGGGAAGACCTCAAGGTTTTTCGCGCCAGGCTGGAGGAGCTCTGCCCCGGCTACGACGCATCCTTTGCGGCACAGCGCCGGAGCGGACAATAGTTATGCCTATTTTTCTGGAAACAACGCTCAACGTACCGCTCGACCAGACCTTTACCTATACGGCACCGGCAGGCACGGAGGAATCCGGCGGCGCGGACGACAAGGCGCTCACGGCAGCATTCTTCGGAAGGCGCGTGGAAGTACGCTTCGGCAACCGCAAGATGACAGGCTTTGTGGTCGGGGCTTCACGCGAGCTCGCACAGGACTGTCCCGTCGGCATCGAAAAAATCCGGCCGGCGCAACGCTTCATCGACGACGAGCCCGTCCTTACCGGGGAGCTCTACCGCACAGCCCGCTGGATGGCAGATTTCTACCTGTCGCCAATCGGTGAGACCGTCTCCGCGATGGTACCATCCGGCAGGAGGGAAAGCGATGCCGCAGGCTTCTCCTTTGCGGACGATGCAGCAAGCTATGCGCGGCGGGAACTCAGCGAGGAACAGCGTCAGGCGGTGCAGGGAATACTCGCCCCGTCGGAACAGCGACTCTTCCACTACCTTTACGGCATGACCGGCAGCGGCAAGACGGAAGTCTTTCTGAGCGCAGCGGAGCAATGCATGGCGCAGGGCAAAGGAGTCATCTACCTGGTGCCGGAAATCGCCCTGACCCCGCAGGTCACAGAGGCCGTCATACAACGATTCGGCAATACGGCGGCCGTCCTCCACTCAGCGCTTACGCCGAGCCAGCGCCTGGGGGAATGGAAGCGCATCCTGCACCGGGAAGCCCGCGTGGTCATAGGAGCCAGAAGCGCGGTGTTCGCGCCGGTACCGGATCTGGGGCTCATCATCATGGACGAGGAGCATGACGGCTCGTACAAGTCCGGTTCTTCGCCCCGCTACCACGCGCGGCAGGTAGCCATGCACCGGGCAAAGGCAAGCGGCATTCCTCTCGTTATGGGCTCGGCAACCCCGTCAGTGGAGGCCTGGCACCTGATGCAGACAGGCAGCATCGTACGCCACACGCTCTCGCGGCGGCTCGCGGGCGGCTCCCTCCCGGAAATCCGCTGCGTCAACCTGAGTACGGAAAAATCCGACGGTTCAAGCCTTTCCGCCGCGCTCACAAAGGAAATCCAGCAGACGCTCAGCGCAGGGCGCCAGGCGATTCTCTTTTTGAACAGACGGGGATTCACCCATTTTTTCCGTTGCAACAGCTGCGGCTACGAGCTAAGCTGCAGGAACTGCTCGGTGTCGCTCACCTACCACAAGAACGAGAACCGCCTCCGCTGCCACTACTGCGGCTATTCCATACAGCCGCCGCAGCTGTGCCCACAGTGCGGCTCGCTGGACATCGGCTACTCCGGATTCGGAACCGAGTACATCGAGAATGAGGTAAAAGCAAAATTTCCCAACGCGCGTGTCGTGCGCATCGACACGGACAGCCTGCATCACAAAGGGGAGCTGCAGGAAAAAATCGCGGCGTTCAGGAACGGCGACTACGACATACTGCTGGGAACACAGATGGTGGCAAAAGGCCTGAACTTTCCTGGCTTGCGGCTTGTGGGCGTGGTGCTGGCAGACACTGCGCTACACCTGCCGGATTTCCGTGCCGCAGAGCGGACGTTCGCGCTTATCACGCAGGTAGCAGGGCGCGCGGGGCGATTCTTTCCTGACGGCAAGGTCATCGTGCAGAGCTATTCGCCTGACCGGGAGGCGATAGCATTTGCCGTCGCCAGCGACACGGAAGGCTTTTACCGCTCGGAGCTGCAGCACCGCGAGCAGCTGGGATTCCCCCCGTTCTCCCGGCTGCTCAGGCTTGTGTTCCGCTCCGCGGCGCCGGGCGCGGCAGAGGCAGCCGCAGAAGGCGCGTACAAGATTCTGTGCTCCCTGCAGGAGCCTGCCACACAGCTGCTGGGTCCCGCCGAGTGCCCGCTCGAAATGGTAGCCGCAAACCACAGGCATCAGATTCTGCTCCGCGGCAAGACCATGCAGCCGCTGCATCGCATGGCCGCAAGATTTATACACGGCTATGTCCCGCCCCATGACGTCCATATAGAAATCGACGTAGATCCGGTAAATATGTTATAATCAAAGTGATAATATCAAAAATATAATTTCAAAAACACAAAACCTGCTTAAAAGGGAAAAACAAAGAGGCTATACATGCCGCCGCACGCCCGCAAAACTCACGTCCCACAGGAACAATCCCTGCGGAGGGGCGGTCATACCGGCGCAGTGGCGGTCGCGGCTTTCCAGGATGCCGCGGAAATCAGCGGCGCCCAGCCCCTTCTGCTCGCACTGTATGAGCGTGCCGGTGATAGAGCGAACCATCTTCCAGAGGAAGGCGTTTGCGGCAATCTCAAAGACAAGGCATCCGTCGTCACCATCTTCATAGAAGAAGCGGGCGGCATCGATATAGCGGCACGTAGAAAGGCTCTGGTCCCCAGCCGCAGAAAACGTGGCGCAATCCGTCTCTCCATGCAGGCAGGAGCACATCGCATTGAGAACACCGATATCCGGCCGCTTCGGGATGCACCACACGTAGCGCATCCGGCTGGCAAGGGGGATTCCTTCCGGGTATATGAAATAGCGGTAGGTACGGGATGTGGCGCAGAACCGGGCATTGAACGAATCCGGCACCGGAGCCGCCCGCATGATACGGATGTCCGCGGGAAGCATGCCGTTCAGCGCACGGACATAGTTCTGTTCCGGTATGCCGTCAACCGGGGAAAAGAAATTTGCGGCCTGCGCAGCCGCATGGACACCGCTGTCAGTGCGCCCGCTGCCATAGAGGGGGATGTGCGCGCGGAACATCTTCTCCAGAGCCGCCTCGATTTCCCCCTGCACGGTGCGCACCGCATTCCCACGGTCAGCCTTGTCCTGCCGCTGCCAGCCGCAGAAGTCGGTGCCGTCATAGGAAATGGTGAGCAGGATATTAGTCATCGCCAAGGATATTATTGGCGGAAAGCTCCTTTGCCACGGAGTCGTAGAGGTTCCTGGCAAGCTCCAGAAGCGGGCCCGGCTTCTCCTTGCTGGATTTTCCCAGCCCGAAGAGGCGCGCGATGGCGCTCTTGAACTCGCTGAGTTTTTTCAGGCGCAGGCTCTCGTCCTCCCGCTGCCCGTACTTGAATTCAAGCACGCCGCTCAGGTAGAGGATGCCGTCGTAGCCGTAGTTTTTGTCCATGTCAGGCCCGAAGTTCGATACGGACTCGATGGACTCAACGCGGCCAGTCTCATTGATGAGCGTCTGCTGGTAGAAGAACAGCGCCTTGCGGTAGAACACCTGCGCAATGTAGTCAAAATTGCGACCGGGGCACACGCGGTTCAGGTCGTTGCAAAGCCATGCAAGGCGCAGAGAAATCATCGCGCGCTTGAATGTGGGGGCATAGGCGATATCGACTTTCTCGTAGCAGAGCAAGGCAAGGTAATAGGCGGCGGCGCCATCGTACAGCGTGCGCTCCTGCATGAGGTCATAGTACGGGAATATGGTCTCGACGCAGGCCTGCCGTTTTTCAGAATCGTCAAGGAGCCGGTTCAGCGTGTCGGAATCCTTTATATCCGCGAAATCCTTCCACAGCAAGGCGGTGTGGCACTTGGGGCAGCATCCGATGTCGTAGATAAGCGGGTAGACCCTGCCGAATTTCTTTGACGGCTCAAAAATACGGTGCAGCTCGTCGGTGAGCTCGCCGGCAATCATGCGCCCGCCGCCTTTGTGCATTATCTCCTGCGCGAACTGCTTGCCACAGACCGGGCAGGACATCTTGTCTTTCGCCCAATACGTGATAGAAGGCTTCTTTCCGTCGTCCGCGTTTTTCTGAACCTTAGACTCTCGTAACATACATACCCCTCGTTTTATGCTCCCTGAAAAAAAATTTCAGAAAAGTTTTAGTTTTATGCACCACGCGCAGGCTGCCCGCCTGCTGGAAACGAACCGCGTGCGCTTTCGGCCGGACTGGGGCGCATCAAAAAACAGTCCCGCCCTTATTATCGGCATTCTATGACGACAAATGCAACGGCATATTCTTTTTCATGGCTCAGGGAAAGGTGCACCGCGCTGCCCTCCCCGCACAGGCGCGAAAGCAGCCCGGCAGCCTTCCCCGTTACGCACAGAGAAGGCTTTCCCCCGTCATCCTTCGTCACATACACGTCGGTGAGGGAAAAGCCCTGCAGCCCCGTCCCCAGCGCCTTGGAGAAAGCCTCTTTTGCGGCAAAACGGGCAGCATAATACTCGCAGCGGCGCCCCGGCGTCCCGCCATTGCCGGGGAAAAGCTCCTTCTCGTTGAAGAAGCGCCTGAGCATGCCGGGGGACTCAAGCCACCGGGCAAAGCGGGAAATCTTCGCGATGTCGCAGCCTATGCCAAAAATCATTCCACCAGCTCTTCCAACGGAGGCTCTTCCTCAATAACCTTCTCCACCACAGTGACGGACACATGGCTGACCGACTGCGAGGCAACCTGAATGCCGGACGGAACAAAGACCGACACTGGCAGCCGGTATGTCCCCGACGAGCCCAGCGAGGAACAATCGACCGAAGCGAGGACGGAGCTGTCGCGGAGCTTCTCTATGGCAAGCAGCGTGCCCTCAAGCACGACGTCAACACTGTGCTGGGCGCTCGTAACCTCCAGCATCTCGCCCAGGTTGTCGTAGCCGATCCTGATGCCCTTTATGCTCCGGGAGCTCCCGACGGGGGTCACCGCCACGGAGACTTCTACCGGGGTTGCCGTATCAACGCTTATCAGGCGGTTCTTGTTGGTCGCAAAGGTCTGCACGGTGAGGCTCTTGTCCAGACCGTCGATATCGATTTTATCGGTCTGAATGCGCTCAAGGCTGGATACGATGCTTTTGGGGCCGGAGACCTTCACCGTCGTGGGCTCATAGGAAATACCGGCCTGCTCGTAGCCGTGGGCAGGGACACCCACCACAACAACGTCAAGCGGCAGATAGCTTACGACATCCTCCTCAATGCTCAGCTCCACGGTCTCCGGTACAGACGTCACCTCCAGCGGCGTGATGAGCAGCAGACGCTCGTCCGGCTGCGTGTAGACCGGGAAACTGTACGAGCCCTCCTTCGTCTGGGTGCTGATATCGACATAGGCCTCGATGTCGCTCTCGGTGATACCGGCAAGCTGGTCGCGCGGCCCCCGCAGGGAAATCTTCACATAGCGGACAGCACCCGTACTCGTCGCGGCCGTCATGTTCCCGTAGGACTTGATGGCGAGCGGCACGGTCAGGGTCTTGCGATCCAGCGTGGCAAAATTATGAAAGAAAAAGAGCAGCGCCGCAAGAACGACACAGACAACCTTCGGTATGAAATTATACGACAGATGCTCAAGAAAGTGTTTTGTGTTCATCGATGGTATCCTCTATCTTTGCGGCTTCGGGGGTGATGTCCAGAAGTTTCTCTAATATCCGGGTCAGCTGATCCATAGTAAGGTCATAATGCAGCTTGCCGTCATAGGCAAGGCTTATGGCGCCCGTCTCCTCGCTCACCACGAGCACGACGGCATCGCTGTTCTCGCTCATGCCGAGGGCGGCGCGGTGGCGCGTGCCGTATGTCTTCTTGATATCGAACTGCTCGCTCAGCGGCAGGAAACAGCCCGCCGCAAGCAGCTTTCCGTCCTGCACAAAGCTTGCGCCGTCGTGCAGGGGCGTGTCGAATTTGAATATCGTCACCAGCAGGCTGGAGGACAAATCGGCGTTTATCCGGGTGCCGGTGCTCATGATATTGTCAAGCTTCGTGTGCCGCAGGAAGACGACAAGCATGCCGCGCCGCAGCTTGGAGAGAATCTCCGCGGCAATCAGCACGGAGTCCACGTAGGTATGCTTGGAGCGGGAGCCGAAGGCAAACCATTCGGCTTGCCCCAGCCGCAGAAAAATCTTCCGGACTTCAGGCTGGAACACGATGGCAAAGCTAACGACGAGCACCGGAGCAATCGTGCCGAAAAGCCATTTCAGCGTGCTGAGATCAAAGAGGGAGACCACCAGGTAGGCAACGGCGACTATGACGGCGGCCTTCAGTATCTGGATTGCGTTCGTGCGGACAATAAGCTCGTAGGACTTATACAGGAGGAACGCGAGGATTCCTATATCAAGCAGCGGCCGTATATAGCTGTATATCTTCAGCAGGTTATCTATGATGTTCACATCTTACTCCACAGGAGGAGAGCTGCCGTCACAGTACTCCTCCATCTATGAATGATTTTAGCACGTCAAGGGTATTACGGCAAGGTGCAACATCGTGCACCCGCAGCAGCCGGGCTCCCCGCTGCACGGCGATGAGGCAGGCGGCGAGCGTCCCGTACAGCCGGCCATCCACAGCCTCGCCGGTCATCTCGCCGATGCACGACTTGCGGGAGAGCGCCATCAGCACGGGGAAGCGGCCGCCGCAGAGCCTTCCGCAGCCGGCGATAAGCGCACGGTTGGCGGCAAGATCCTTGCCAAAGCCGATGCCCGGATCCACGATAATCTTTTCAGGCGCAATGCCCTGCGACAGAGCGTATTCCGCGCGGGACTCAAGGTAAGAGCCGACTTCGGCACAGACATCCCTGTAGGACGTGTCGCGCTGCATATCGGCCGGAATGCCCCTCTTGTGCATGAGGATAACGGGAATTTCCTTTGCGGCGGCAAAGGCCGCCATCTCCCCGTCATCCTCCAGCGCGGAGACATCGTTCACTATATCCGCCCCCGCATTGTACGCGGCCTCCATGACAGCTTTCTTGCGAGTATCAACAGAAATTGCCACGAAAGAATGTCGTCTGATTCCTTCTATAACGGGCAGCACGCGCCGCAGCTCCTCCTCCGCATCCACATAGCGGGAACCGGGGCGTGTCGATTCCCCCCCGATATCGATGATGTCAGCGCCTTCGTCGATAAGGCGGAGCGCCTGCTCCACGCCGCCACGGCTCCCGGCAAAGAAACTGTCCGGGGTAGCGTTCACAATCCCCATGATAAGCGCAGGGCGCTCAGAGCGGAGCGTTCTTCCTGCCAGCTGCAGTTCGCATCCTGCCATTTCTTCCTCCAGTCTCTTTCTCATTCCCGCCGGACAGCAGGGATTCTGCCACCGCGACGATATGCTCCGGGGAAAGCCCTACCTCCGCAAGAATCTGCGGGCGGGTGCCGTTGGCGACAAAACTGTCCGGGAAGGCAAGGACTGCAGTCTGCGGCCCGCTCCCGGCAAGGGTTCTCCGGAGCAGCAGCTCAAGGCTGCATGCGATTCCACCGAGGCGGACGCCGTCCTCAACGAAGACGACGGCAGCGTATTTTTCCGCGATGGAGACAAAATAGCTCTCGTCAAACGGCTTTATAAAGCGCAGGGTATAGATATCCACCGGAATGTCCTTGAGGAGCAGGGCCCGCGCGGCCGTCAGCACCTCGCTGTACATGCTCCCCGTGCACACGAGCAGCACCTTGCGGGAAAGCCCCGGCGCCCGTCCGCCCCGGCGGCTCCGGGAAGCCGGGCGCCGCTCTTCCAGCGCGTCGGGAAGCCGGGCGCTCACGGCCGGGGCAAAGTCCTCGCAGCGCAGCAGCACGCCGCGGCCTAGCTGCACCGGCTTGCTGAATACATCCAGCTCCGACGGGCAGGAAGCCTTTGCCCAGCGGAGGGCGACAGGTCCCGCCGCCTCGTGCACAGCCCAGTCAAGGCACAAGGACAGCTCCGCCGCACTTGCGACGGACATCAGGACAAGCGACGGCACGGGGCGCAGCAGGGCGATGTCAAAGATTCCCTGATGGGTCTCCCCGTCAGCAGGCACAGCCCCGGCACGGTCAAAGACCATGACCACGTGGCGCCGCTGCAAGGCGATATCCTCTATTATCTGGTCAACGGAGCGCTGGATAAACGTGGAATAAATGGCGACGACAGGTATCATTCCCCCGGCGGCAAGCCCCCCGGCAAAAGTCACCGCGTGCTCCTCCGCTATGCCGACATCAAAAAAACGCTTGGGGAAATGACGCGAAAAGGCATCCAGTCCCGTTCCCTTCGACATGGCGGCCGTTATAGCCGCAATCCGGGAATCCTCTCCCGCCATCGCCACGATTTTTCGGCTGAAAGCCTCCGTAAAACTCAGCGTGTCGTATTTTTCGACCACGCCATCAGTGATATTGAAGGGCCCTACCCCATGGAATGCGGAAGGATCGTTCTCGGCAGGGCTATAGCCCTTGCCCTTCTTTGTCACCACATGCATCACGACGGGACGGTGCAGCCGCCTGACACGCCGGAACATCTTCTCCAGCTGGGCTATGTCGTGCCCGTCCAGCGGCCCCACATACTCAAAGCCCAGATCCACAAAGAGATTGTTGGAGAGCAGCAGGCCTTTCAAGCCCCGCTTGAACCTGAAGATAAACTTACCGAGATGGCGGTTGATATAGGGGATGGCATCGACAAAACTGTCTATGCTGCGCCTGAAATTCTGATACGGCGCGGTCATCGTCAGACGGGACAGGTAGCGCGATATGACGCCGGTATTGGGGCTGATGGACATCTGGTTGTCGTTGAGCACCACAATCAGGTTTTCCGCGAGCTGACCGGCATGGCACAAGCCCTCATAGGCCATGCCGCCGGTAAGCGCGCCGTCCCCGATAACGGCGACAACCTTATCGTCCCGCCCGTCAAGCTTCCAGGCTGCAAGGAGCCCTATCGCTGAGGAGACGGAGGAAGAGGCGTGTCCCGCATCGAAATAATCGTGCGGGCTTTCCGATATGCGGGTAAAGCCAGAGATTCCGCCCTGCGTCCTGATGGAGGGAAAGGCGTCATACCTGCCGGTCAGCAGCTTATGGGGATAGGACTGATGGCTCACATCCCAGACGATGGCATCAGACGGGCTGTCAAAGACGCGGTGCAGCGCGATGGTAAGCTCCACAACGCCCAGATTGCTTGCCAGATGCCCCCCGTTCTTACCGACCACCTCTATTATCTTCTGCCGCATTTCCGAGGCGAGCGCAGGAAGCTCGCTTTCCGGCAGATTCTTGAGGTCTTCTGGAGAATGTATATTTTGAAGCAGCAAACCCATGTACTCCGCCACGACAGATACAGGCAGCCCGAAAGCCCGCGCTCCCGGGACTGCCCCAAGATTCACCTCAAAAGCGCAACGCGATGAGGTTTTGCAAGCCAGCCTCAAAACCAAGAGACTTCGGGACTGCCCAGCAATAAAAAAAGCCGGGAAAATGTCCCGGCCACGTTTTGCTTCGGTGCGAAACAGCCACACACGAAAAAAGACCACGGCACATCTTGCAAGGAACCGCAGTCTTTAGGCAAAAGGCATAACAGAAACCTGTTACTTTGACTTATGCCGATTCCGTCTAAGCATCTTCTTACGCTTATGTGTCGCTATTTTTGCGCGCTTTCTTTTCTTTCCGCAAGGCACGTTTGGACTCCTTATATAATAAGTACTTATAATTATGAATATTTTTGCCCATTAGGTCAAGTACCTAAGCAGAGAATTCAGAAATAAAATTCCGCTCTTTGTGGCCGCATACCACGGCCCCCCCTCCTCATCCCTGCGGCACAGGCATTCCTTGCGGGCAATCCCCCGCTCCCAGAGCCCGCCGTGCAGCCCCAGCCGGAGCGCGAGATCCCCGTGCCACGGCTCCACGGCAGCAAACCGCTCCCGGTATACCCGCCCGCAGACACCACGGAGCGTCCGCAGCCCCATCATCAGGAACTCAAATTCCTCCGTAGCAAGCGGCAGCTCCTCCACGGAGCGGGGGGCAGGCTGCCGAGGGGATGCCCCGGATGCCGCGGAGAGCCAATAGCGGCAATAGTCCCGCACGTCGTATGTATTCGTCCATCGTATACCGGGCGCTGCACCGCTGAAATCGTAGACTGTGCCGACGGCGCCCGCCCCGATACCGATGTAGTCCTGCTGCATCCAGTATGCCGTGTTATGGAGGCTCTCATGTCCGGGGCACGCAAAATTGGAGACCTCGTACTGCGCCAGCCCTGCCGCCTCCAGCAGGCTGCGCCCGGCAAGCCACTGGGCGTCGGCAGCATCCGCATCCCACGGCTCGCCCTCCGCTATCCGGCGGGCAAGCGCCGTGCCATCCTCCACCGTAAGCGTATACAGCGAAACATGCTGGGGCTCATACGAACATATCCTTCTGAGGGAATCCTCAAAGCCCTCGCTATCCTGCCCCGGCAGCCCGGCAATGACGTCAAGGCTCAGCTCCCCGTCCCACAGCTCCCGCACCATCGCAAGCGAGGCCTCCGCCTGTGCCGCAGTACAGCGACGGTGCACGCTGCGGAGCGCATCGTCCACAAGGCTCTGGATACCAAGAGAAAGCCTCGTCGCACCTGCATCCCGTGCGGCGCGGAGCTTTTCCGCGTCTGCCGTCTCAGGATTCATCTCCACGGTCACTTCCGCAGGCTGCGGGGCACCGGGACACAGCCGCACGAGCCCCCGCAGCAGGCAGTCCAGCTGCCGGGCACTCAAAAGGCTCGGCGTGCCGCCGCCAAGGTACACGGTCTTAAAGGCGCGGATACGGTATGCGCGCACATAAAAGGCGGCTTCGCTCAGGAGCGCCTGCACATAGTCGTCCGGTACCCCGGCGCTGCAATCGGTGCTGAAGAAATCGCAGTAATCGCAGCGGCCACGGCAGAACGGCACATGCACGTAGAGGCTTTTTTCTTCCATACGGAACGATTAGAAAATACGGATTTTGCCCAAGGGGAAATACTCCATCAGCACTTTGCCCTTCAGGCGGGACGAGCCTATCGTCCCCCAGACGCGGGAATCGGTGCCCTCCACCCGGTTGTCGGCAAGCACAAAGTATTCGTCCTTCTGCAGCGTCATCTCCGCCATATTGCCGCTCACGCCAATATTGTCCCATTCCGCGGGGACGGAGTAGATATGGATGTTGTACGGTTTGCCGGTAAGCTCAAATTCCGTAAGGAAGAGGTTCTCGCCTGCCGGCTTGATGTACAGGATATAGTCCTTCATATAGATAGTATCGCCCGGAAGCGCCAGCACCCGCCGCACAACAGGATGGCTGCTCATCCGCTGCGACCAGCCGAAGGGATAGAGCTTCTGGGCGGTCAGAAAGCGGCACAGCACGTTGACGGCCTGCTGAGGGGCAGACAACGTCTCCCCGTCCATGCGGGAGATATAGAAGACATCGCCCCGCCCCGGCGTCCTGAACAAGGGGCTGACAAACAGCGAGCCGTTGCGGACGATATCGCTTTCCATCGTGTCCGACTTTACGGACACCGAGAAGAGGACAAAATGCAGGAACAGGGAAATCCCAAGGAACACGGAGACCAGCACCGACAGGGCAAAACATATCTTGTCCCGGCGTTTCTTCCGCATCTCGTACGAATAATCATATACATTCTGTCTCATAAGCCGTAATGATAGCACATCGGCGCCACATTTGCAACACGCAGCGGCGCGGGCAATAGACTTTTGGCGAGCAATCATATATAGTAGGCAAAGGCAGTTCCGGAGGGCATGCTCCCGGAAGCAGCCTGAGGAATATGGCAGAAAAACGCAAAATCATAGCCCAGAACAGGAAGGCTCATTTCAACTACTCCGTGGAGGAATCCATCGAGTGCGGCATCGCCCTTGAGGGGACGGAAGTAAAATCGGTAAAGGCAGGGAACGTCTCTTTTGCGGACAGCTTTGCCACCGTCGAGAACAATGAGGTGTGGGTGCAGAATTTCCACATCGCCGAATACGCGTTCTCCTCCGTATTCAACCACAGCCCTGACCGCAAGAAGAAGCTTCTGCTGCACAGGGAGGAAATCAAGCGCCTTCAGCGCAAGGTTGACGAGAAAGGCTACACGCTCATTCCCCTTGACTTCTACCTGAAGGACGGGCGCGTAAAGATGACGCTCGGCGTCTGCAAGGGCAAAAAGCTCTTTGACAAGCGGGCGGATATCCGGGAGCGGGACGTCAACCGCGAGATTGCACGGGAACTCAAGAACCGCCAGCAGGACTAGGCGGATGCAGACAGACGAACGGTCGCTAGCATCCGCGGCTCGGAGGCATACGGCAGCCCGTGCATACAGGGGACGACACACAGCAGACGAACGGTCGGTAGTATAATGACGATTGCTCCGGCTCAGGCATGCATTTAAAAGGGAACGGACACAGTTTCAAAAGTCCGTCAGAACTTTTGAAACCGCATCGAGCATAAAAGCATAGAGGAGATTACGATGAAACTTTCAAACAAGGACGTGCAGGACATATATTTCGGCGCCTATGCATTCCGCGAGACGGAGGACGGTTACCTGCAGGCATTCCAGTACACCGCGGAGCAGATGGCATATTTCAAGCAGGCGCTGGATTTCTGGTACGACAGGTGCATGGCCACGACGGCAAAAACCATAGAGCTCAGCACCACGGCCAGCACCATCACTTTTGACTACAAGATTCTCTGGAAGGGCTCGGACGACTCCTTCGAGCTGATGGTGGACGGGCTTATCACGCAGATTTTCTACGTGAAAGAGCTCGATGATGAAGGCAGCCTGAGCTTCAAGCTCGCGGAGAATCTTGACGGCCTGCACGGGCGCCCCGACGGAAAGAAGGACGTCGTCATCTATCTCCCTGCGGACGCCACCGTCGTCATAAAGAATTTCACGATTGACGGCGCATACAGTCCCGCCGCAAAGGGGGCGCAGGTGCTGTGGCTCGGAGACTCGATAACCCAGGGATACGGCCCGCTGCGCTCGTCGCAGACCTACGTCAGCGTAGCAAACCGCCTGCTGAACTACGACATCATAAACCAAGGCATAGGCGGCTACGTCTACGACAAAAAGTCCCTCCTCAAGATGGACGGCTACCAGCCCCAAAAACTGATAGTGGCGCTCGGAACGAACCAATACGGCACCGAGAGCATGCAGGATATTGCGGAATACTACCCGCGCCTCTTCGAGCTCTACGGCAAAGACATACCGACTCTTGCCATCACCCCGCTGTGGCGCGGCGACAATCCCGACGGAATCCCCAGGCTCGTGACTTTCTGCGAGGCGCTCAAGGAAATCCTGTCCCGCTATGCCAACATACGGGTAGTGGACGGTTTTACGCTTGTGCCGCATCTCCCGGAGTATTTCCTTGACAATCTGCACCCGAACTGCCTCGGCGCAGAAGTATACGGCAGGAATCTCGTCCAGAAAATCCGTGAGCTGGGCTTCTAGCCCGGACGCAGGCGGAAGTCCCGCACGCCCCGACAAAACAGCCCTTCTTTTTATATCCGCGGCGGGCCCACTGAAAGTCACCTGGCGCACTGTCATAAGCCCCGCTATCAGAGCGGCTTATAGCTCGCAGCGGGTCAGGAAAGCTTAGCGGACGGCAGTTTTGGCGCTTCATTGAACGAAGATTCAGTGAACCGCCGTTCAGCCAAGCTTCCGCGGCCACAGCCTAGCGCTGTCCGGAAAGCTATGGGCTTCCGGACAGCGCTATTGATTCGCGCGGAAGGGTTGCATTCCCCGCCCCTTGGGGCAAAATAAGGGGATGCACCCCTGACTGCAATACCTTATAAGAACATGAACTGCGAAAGCAGTGAACCTCGGCGCAGTAACATGGTATGCGGCAAATTCGATTTCATTGAACCGTTTAGAAGTGAATCAGACCTCGCTGCTCTGCGGCGAGGTTCGTTGATTGCGCTTTCATTGAACCGGAATTCAACCGATAAAAAAGCATGACACGGAACGAAAAAAAAGAGGAACGCAGGAAACAGATACTCTTCAAGGCGCTTGAGCTTTTTGTCACCAAGGGCTTCAGTGAGACAAAAATAGCGGATATCGCGCAGGCGCTGGACATCAGCACGGGGCTCCTGTTCCACTACTACGATTCAAAAGAAGAGCTGTACCTTACGCTTGTGCAGATGGGAATCAACGGCGGTCTGGTTCCGCGGAGAAAGCACGATGAAGAGCCGTTGGAATACTTCGAGGCATTTCTGAAGGAGCTCTTTACGATGACGGTGACATGTCCGTGGATTTACCAGATTTTTGTGCTCATGAACCAGGCGCGGCGCCCCGGCATTCCCGAACCGATACGGAAGCTCGCCTTGTCGGCAAAGCAGGTGGAGCTATCGGCAGCGATAATAGAAGCGGGGCAAAAATACGGCACGATACGGCAAGGAGACCCCAAGGCGCTTTCCGCAACATTCTGGAGCAGCATACAGGGCATCATGGAACAGCATGCGGCCGACCCCAAACTGCCCCTACCCCAGATTGACTGGGTGCTGGACATCATCCGGGCACCATGAGGACGTTTTTCCATAAATTCCCGCTTGTCGGACAGACATTCAGAGTAATTTGTCTACCGGCAATTGCCTGTTTTAGTTCTCAGCCTTCCTGCAGCAAAACATTCCGTATTCTTTTGGAACATTCAAAACCCCATCCACGACAAACTTTGCAAGCACCTCGCGGATCTCTTCCTTTGGCACAGAGCTCAAACTTGTCATGCTGGAAAGCGAATAAATGTATTCAATTAAATCATCAAGGTTTGTTACTGCGAGAGAATCTTCATAATCAAGCCGCTGGACTTCAGAAAAAAACGGCTCAAGCATTGCTTTTCCATTCTGCAGGGTGAAGTTTTTATTGGCCCTTATCTTCCACACCATAAGCATTCAGAGTCTTGCAAAGGAATTCCATAATTCCGTACTCGCCAAAAGTCGCACAGTAAAAAGCGCCGCCCTTTTTCAAAACCCTGCGGACCTCAGACAGCCCGCGATTCATATCCGGCACATGATAGAGCATCATATTTGCAATCACGACATCAAAGCTTTCATCTTCAAAAGGAATATTCTGAATGTCAATCACACGGTATTCAAGGCCGGCGCAGTCTCCGAGATTCGCTTTTGCATTTTCCAGCATGCCTTCAGAAAAATCAGAGAGAACAAGTCTGTCACAAGCCTTGATCAAATCCTCGTGCCCCTTCCACATATCGCCAGTTCCGCAGCCGAGTTCAAGAACCTTCATACCCTGCGTGATTTTATAATTAGAAAATATCCAGTTGCCGAAGCCCATTTTATTTGTGGAATATTTCTGATGGATTGAAATGCGGGTATTCAGATTTCCCGCGCTGGCGTACTGTTCTTTTACATTTTTCTGATTATTAATTGTACTCATTTTTTTACTCCTTATTACAGTGGGCAATCCTTAAAATCGTAAATTGCTTTTTATCTTATCTTCCATCTTGTGTATATATTTAATTCTGTTAATTGTGTTTCTTACTTCAGTTAATCCTAACTCTTGTTCAGTTTTGTCCATACTGGCACTAAGTGCCCTTTGAATGTTGAACTCAAGCCATTCAATCCAAGTGTAGACAAGACCAAAAACACTTTTATAATCTTTAAAGCCGTTGTTGTAGGCTGTAAGATAGCCCTGAAAAAATGCCTTTTGTTTTACATCATCAAAATCACAGAGCGTAATTCCAGCCCACTGAAGCGACAATTGAATTACACTCGAAACCGGATTTCCGTAATCAAGGCATTCAAGGTCAATTACCACCGGCTCGCCATTTTCCCACATTACATTTTTCGGGTCCATGTCTTCGTCGATAATTGTTATGATGTCAGGGAGTGATTTTCGGGCTTTGTTTAATTCACTCTGGGCATAATTGAGAAGGGAGAGATTCTTTTTAAGGAGCATTTCAAGTTCATTGGCTGATATTCCAACAGCAGTTTCAGCAGAAGCTGCCTGCACAAGATATTTGTTCCAATCAATTGAGCTGAGCTCTGGAACAAGAGATTTCTGTGCCATTGATGAAATATTTTCTGTCTTAATTGCATGAATTCTTCCCTGAATATTTCCTGCTTTCCAGCATTGCTCAGGAGTGATGTTATTCCAATCGGTTATGCTTCCTTTGTGCCATTCAAAAATATAAAAAAACTCCCCGTCAATTTCCTGCATCTTTTTTCCATCAAAAGAGCGAGCAGGGACAATTGGAATTTCATTCTCCTCCAAAATCGCTTCAAGCTTTTCAGCTTTTTTGTAATTATCCATCGCACTCGCCCGTTTCATAATTTCCGGATTCAGATGCTTAACGGCATAAGTGTGTGTCTCCGTACAAACCTTATACATCCTGTGCATAAAACCGCCGGAAACAGGTGCGATAGGAGAAGTTATTATTCCTAATCCAAGTTTATTAAAAAGTTTTTCTATTGTTTCTTTCATTTTTGCCATTCTTTACAATCAGATAACAGGCATACCAGACTTTCTGCCCACATACATTGCGTGTTTTTCTCATCAAAATGCCTGTAGTAGTTTTTTACTTTTTCAAAATCCGTCATGGTCTTAATTCTAATATTATTCTAACAGATTTTCTCCGCAGTTTCAACTTGCCATCTCCCTGATGACGAATCGGGCACCATAAGGACGTTTGCAGGAAGAAAGAGTTCAGTCCGGAGAGAGCTGCCTTCCGCAGGCAAGGACATGCGCAAAGAATGCCCGGAAGCCCTGCTCCATCTCGGTCTCCACCGATGGTCCGGCAAGGTCGTAGTAATAGCTGCCGCTCGCGATGTCCACGGAAAGGGCATCCAGCGGAAGGCCTGCGACGCGCTTAGCATGCGGCCTGCTTACCAGATAAAATGGCGCGGTCCAGAGGCTCTCGTCCATGCTGGAATATTCCCGCCGCTCATCCAGAACCAGGCAGATTGCATTACGGTAGCGGGCACGCAGCCTGCCGCCGTGCTGAGCCGCAAGCCCCGCATAATACGCGAGCATCTCATCGTCATCCAGCTCCCTGCCGCCTACCCGCCGCACAAAAAGCCCGGGCTGCCCGGCACCGCTCAGACCGTCAAAATACAGCCCGCTGTCGCAGGAAAAAACCGGCATCCCGAATGCCTTAAAATATGCGCGGGCCTTAAGCGCAGCGTTCTCAAGGAGAGAGGCACCGCTTTCATCGACTTTTGGCACGCAGCCCGCGCCCGCAACATCACGGAGCCCGGCAAGCTCAATGTCCAGTCCGGCAAGGGCACGCCGCATGGACGCGAGTTTGCCGCTGTTCGTCGTTCCATACAGGATTCTCATCCTGATGATAGTATAAAAGTTCTGCGCGGCGGTCAAGCGGAGCCGGAAGCTCCTGCAGCGGAAATCAGTTTTTGTACAGTATAGCAGGATTTGACCGCATCAGATACCACTCCCGCTGCAGGCGGAACACAAAACTGATTTCCGTG